>NZ_JADYTU010000019.1 GCF_021531375.1 Pseudoflavonifractor phocaeensis | reverse complement strand
CGCACAGGTTGTGCCGCCGGGTCAGCTCATAGCTCTTGCTCAGGTCCTTCTGGATCTCCAGACAGGGCTGGGCTACGCCGGGGGTGTAGGCCAGGGACAGGTCGTCCTTGGTGGCCACGGGGACAGTGGCGATCACCTCGATCTTTCCCTTCCATTCGCCGTGCAGGCGCAGGGATTCCTTTGCGTAATCCATGATGATTCCTCTCTTTCCATTGGGAAGGCCGGGGGAGCGCCCGGCCTCTTTTTCTTCCTCATAGTATAACGCTACGGAAAAAAACGCAACCTGAAAGCTGCCGTTTCGGCAAAAATCTCGCTTAACTTTTCAATTTCTTCCATATTTTGTGTAAATCACCGAATAATTCATTGACGGCTTCCGTTTCTTCTGATAAAATACAATTTATCTGCCTTTGGTAGAGGAATGGATTTGAGAAAATGGAGGATAATTATGGAACATCACAGAGGACAATGGGGCAGCAACCTGGGTTTCTTGCTGGCCACAGTGGGCGCCGCCGTTGGTCTTGGCAATGTCTGGGCTTTCCCCTTTAAAATGGGCGCCACCGGAGGCTTCCCCTTCCTGGTCGTCTATCTGATCCTGGCCGCGCTGATCGGTTTCCCCATCATGATCTCGGAGCTGGCCATTGGCCGGAACGTGGGACGCAGCGTACTGGTCAGCTACCAACGCCTGGGGGGCGGAGTCGGCGCTTTCATCGGTTGGCTGGCCATGCTCTCCCCCCTGCTGATCCTCAGCTTTTACACGGTACTGGGCGCTTACTGCATGCAGTATGTGGCCCTGAATCTCTCTGAGCTGATGGGCCTGACCTCGATCTCCCACATCAGCGGCGCCCAATCTTTTACCGACATGCTCGCCAACCAGCCTATGGCCCTGTTGTTCACCTTCCTGTTTATTCTGATCTGCTTTCTGATCATCCGGGGCGGTATCAAGGACGGCATCGAGAAATTCAATAAGGTTGGTATGCCCGCCCTGTTCCTTATGCTGGTCGTAGTCATCATTCGTGCTGTGACGCTGCCCGGAGCCGTGGAGGGCCTGAAGTTCATGTTCGCCCCCAACCTGACCCCCTTCACCTCCCTGGAGGGCTTTCTGAAGGTGCTCTCCGTGGCCGGCGGCCAGATGTTCTTCTCCCTGTCCCTGGCTATGGGCATCACCGTGACCTACGGCTCCTATCTGAGCAAGAAAGAGGACCTGGTCAAAAACTCCCTGCTGATCATCATTTCCGACACCCTGGTGGCTATCATGGCCGGCATGGCCGTGCTGCCCGCCGCCTTCGCCTTGGGCGGAGAGGGCGCTGAGATGGCCGGCCCCAAGCTGTTGTTCATCACCCTCCAGGATGTGTTCAACGCCATGGGCCCCGCCGGCCCCCTGTTCGGCATCCTGTTCTATTTGCTGGTCTCCCTGGCTGCCATCACCTCCGCCATCGCCCTGATCGAGGTGCTGGTCACCTTCCTCATTGACCGGGACACCCTGAAAGGCCGGACGCCCAACCGCAGCCGGCTGGTGGCGCTGGTCTGTCTGGTCATCCTGGTAATGGCAGCTCTGGTAGCCGCCGACGGTCTGGGCGCCAACGGCCTGTGGGTCCCCTTCCAGGCCAGCGGCCGCAACCTCGCCGCCTCCTGGCTGGACTTTATGGACTTCATCTCCGAGGGTATCGCCATGCCTTTGGGCGCTCTGATCATGTCCCTTCTGGTGGGGTGGAAGATCGGTCCCGCAGTCATTCAGGAGGAGGTCCGTCTGGGGGACAGCCACTTCAACGGCGCGCTCTACCGCTTCTACCGCGTCTGCATCCGCTTTGTCGCCCCCATAGGGATGGCTTTCATTCTGTACGGTCAGTTGACCTCCTTCTTCGCCATCCCTTCCTGAACAACAGCCAAAAAGCGGCGTTTCCCGGGTTTATACGGGAAACGCCGCTTTTTTATTTGTCACCGCGGGGAAGCTCCGACTTTCCGATACTCCTCCGCCTGGGTAAGCAGCTCTCCGGCGCTCTGGCGCAGGGTATCGCTGACCGCGCCGCCTCCCATGAGCCGGGCCAGCTCATTTTCCCGGCCCTGGCGGTCCAGCCGCTCCACTCTGGTATAGGTCCGGCCGCCCCGCTCTCCCTTTTCCACCGAGAAATGGGCGTCGGCCATGGCCGCGATCTGGGGCAGATGGGTGACGCAAAGCACCTGCTTGCGCCGGGCCACGTCGGCCATCTTCTCCGCAACCTTCTGAGCCGCCCGTCCGGACACGCCGGTATCCACCTCGTCAAAGACAAGGCTTCCGATGCCGTCGTCCTCCGCCAGCACGTTTTTCAGCGCCAGCATGATCCGGGCCAGCTCGCCGCCCGAGGCCACCTTCTGGATGGGCTTCAGCGCCTCGCCCACGTTGGCGGACATGAGAAACTGGACCTGGTCCATCCCGGTGGTGTCCATGCCGTCCTCCCCGGCACTGGGCAGAAATTCCGTCTCGAATCGCACCTTTGGCATATCCAGCTGGCGCAGCTCCTCCTGGACCCGCTTCTGGAGGGCCAAAGCCGCCTCCTTTCGGGCGGCGGACAGGACCTCTCCCTTTTGGAGAGCGGTCTTCTTCGCCTTGGCAAGCTCCCCCTCCAGACGTGCGATGGTGTCGTCGGCGTACTGGATCTGATCCAGCTCCCGGCGGCACTGCTCCAGGTAGTCCAGCATGTCGTCCACGGTGGCGCCGTACTTCTTTTTCAGCCGGTAGATCACGTCCAGGCGGCCCTCCAGCTGGTCAAGCTCCTCAGGAGAGAAGTCCAGCTCCCGGCCCAGATCCTGAAGCATCTCCGCCACGTCCTCTGCCGCGGAGCGCAGAGCCGTCAGCTTTTCGCCCAGCTCTGCCATTTGGCCGCTGTACCGGGTGATGCTTCGCACCGCTCCCTCGGCGTCGGCGATGAGGTCGCAGGCGCCTTGGCTGTTCTCACTGCCGGACAGGGCAAATTCCGCCGCCTGGAGGCCGTCCATCAGCTTTCCCGCGCTGCGCAGCAGGTTTTTCCGCGCGTCCAGCTCCTCGTCCTCCCCCGGCTTCAGATCGGCGCGCTCCAGCTCCCGGATCTGATAATTCAGGGTATCCACCCGGCGGGACCGCTCCGCCTCGTCCATCTCCAGGGAGGCGATCTGCTTTTTCAGCCCGGCCATCGTCTCATAGGCCTGTCGGTAATCGGCCAGCAGAGGCGCCGTTTTTCCAAAGCTGTCCAGATAGGTCAGGTGGCAGGACGGGTCCAGCAGCTGCTGGCCGTCGTGCTGGCCATGGATGTCCAGCAGCTGACGGCCCAGCTCCCGGAGCTGTGCCACCGTCAAAGGCCGCCCGTCCAGGCGGCAGGCGTTGCGCCCGTCTCCCTGGATCTCCCGCTGGAGGAGCAGCTCATCCCCCTGGACAAAGCCGTTTTGGGCCAGCCAGGGCAGCTCCGGCAGGCCGGTGAACACCGCCGTCACCAGGGCGGACTTGGCTCCGGTTCGGATCAGCTCCCGGCTGGTCCGCTGGCCAAGCACGGCGCTGATGGCGTCAATGACGATGGATTTTCCCGCGCCGGTCTCGCCGGTCAGAACGTTGAACCCCCGGTCAAAGCTGATGTCCGCCGACTCGATGATGGCGATATTTTCAATGTGGAGCAGTGAGAGCATACTCTCTCCTCCTTGTCCTTCTAAACGCCCTTATTTCAGCAGCTTGTGGACCTCGCTGCTGAACTGCTGGGCGGCGGCATTGTCCCGCATGATCAGGATGCCCGTGTCATCGCCGGCCAGACTGCCCACCATGCCGTGGATCTCCATACCGTCCAGAGCGGAGCAGGCCGCCGAGGCCAGGCCGGGCATGGTGCGGACCACCACGATATTCTGGGCCACGTCCACAGCGGTGACGCCTTCTTTAAAAATGTTCCGCAGCCGGGTATCCAGTCCGCTCACGGTCTTCCGCTCGGTCAGAGCGTACCGGTATCCGCCCCGGCCTGTCAGTTCCTTGACCAGCCGCAGCTCCTTGATGTCCCGGGAAATGGTGGCCTGGGTGGCGGTAAAGCCTCTGGAGCGCAATTCCTCCAGCAGCTGCTCCTGGGTCTCCACCTCCGTCATCTGGATGATATTCAAAATCTCCGCCTGACGCGCGTTTTTCATGGCGCAAACCCTCCCAATTTCTGATTGATGACTTGGTAAAAGTTGCGGTGCGCCAGCTGCACCAGCTTTGTGGTATAGGTGGACCGGCTGATCTCCACCCGGTCGCCGCCAGTCAGCCGAACCGCTTTCCCGCCGTCCACTGACAAGTACAAATGCTTTCGGTTCCCCTTGGGCAGCCGGACCGTCACCAGCCTCTGAGGCGCCAGCACCATGGCGCGGGCCGCCAGACGGTGGGCGCACACAGGGGTCACGATGATGCATTGAGAGGTAGGCTCCACGATGGGGCCCCCGGCGGACATGGAATAGGCCGTGGAGCCGGTGGGTGTGGCGATGATCACGCCATCTCCCGTCATGGCGGTGACCTGGGTCTGGTCGGCCAGCACCTCCAGTTCCGCCACCCGGGCCATGGAGCCTTTGGAGAGGACGGCGTCGTTCAGCGCCAGATCCTGGCTGACCATCCGATCTCCCCGAAAGACCCGAACGTCCAGCATCATTCGCTCCTCAATGGTGTACTCCCCCCGGGCCAGCGGCGCCAGCTGGGCCAATTCGCCCCGTTCCAGCTCGGCCATAAAGCCCACGCTCCCCATGTTGACGCCCATCAGAGGAACGTTATGGAGGGTAGCGTCCCGGGCCGCGTGGAGGATCGTGCCGTCTCCGCCGAAGCAGACCAGCAGGTCGGCCTCCGGCAGCTCACGGCTCAGTGAGGACAGGGGCACCTGGCCGGGCAGCTCCAGCCGATCCCCTTTTTTGGGGGTAAAGGGCAGGCAGAGCACCGTCTTGGCCCCCGCCTTCTCCAGAACCCGCTGTGCCTCCAGCGCCGCCCGCAGTCCCCGGTCCCGATAGGGGTTGGAGCTGAGAATGATCTTCATTCCTCCCCCTCCTTCCAGACGCTGTGGGACAGCTCCACCAGGGCCTTCAGATCCCCCTGGTAGGCCGGGCCTTCTCCGGCGTACAGATAGCCCAGGTACTCAATGTTGCCCTCCGGACCTTTTATGGGTGAAAAGGTAATATCCTTTACAGAAAATCCCGCATTGGCCGCATGGACCAGAAAGTGCTCCAGCACCTCCAGATGGACCTGGGGGTCCCGGACCACGCCCTTCTTGCCCACCTTTTCACGTCCCGCCTCGAACTGGGGCTTGACCAGGCAGACCCCTTCGCCACCAGCCCGCATCAGCGGGCGCAGGGCGGGCAAGATCAGGTTCAGGGAAATGAAGGACACGTCCACCGAAAAGAAATCCAGGGGCTGGGGGATCTGCTCCGCCGTCAGATAGCGGGCGTTGGTCCGCTCCATACACACCACCTGGGGATGGGTCCGCAGCCGCCAGTCCAGCTGGTTGTAGCCCACATCCACGGCGTAGACCTTTGCCGCCCCGTTCTGGAGCATACAGTCGGTAAAGCCCCCGGTGGAGGCGCCGATGTCGGCGCAGACGACTCCCTGCAGACTGATCGGCCAGCAGCTCATGGCCTTTTCCAGCTTCAGACCGCCCCGGCTCACATATCGAAGCTGCTTGCCCCGCACCTCGATCTTGTCCTCCTCCTTGACCGGAGCGCCCGCCTTATCCACCTTCTGGCCGTTAACATAGACCTGACCGGCCATGATGACCGCCTGAGCCTTCTGCCGGCTCTCCGCCAGGCCCTGTTCCGTCATTGCCACATCCAATCTCTTTTTAGCCACGGCCCAGCACCTCCATTGCCTTTCGTGCGATCCCCTCGCCGTCCAGACTCAATTCCCATTTCAGGCAGCTCAGCGCTCCGTGGGTCACAAAGCGCTGGCCGCAGTTGATCAGACAGATCTTTCCCGGCACGCCGGCCTGCTCCAGGTCGGCGGCCAGCCGCTGTCCCACGCAGCCCTCGGCGGCGCAGTCCTCGGCCACAAGCAGAACGCCGGTCTTTCGCACCGACTCCACCACCAGATTGGGGACCAAGGGGATGATCTGGTTCAGCTTGACTACCTCGGCCTCCACGCCCTGTTCAGCCAGAAGCTGGGCTCCCTCCAGCAGGTCGTTGATCTCCATTCCGTAACCGGCCAGGGTGATATCCCCGCCCTGCCGCAGGACCGTGGACGGGGCCTGGCCGCAGTCGGCGGTGTAGCGTCCCTCGCCCCCTCTGGGGTAACGGACGGCCACCGGGCCCTCCATCCTCAGAACAGCCCGCTCCAGCATTTGCTCCAACTCCGCAAAGCTGGCAGGTGCCAGCACCGTCATGCCGGGAACACTGTTCAGATAGGCCACGTCAAAGACGCCGTGGTGGGTCTCCCCGTCCTCACCCACCAGACCTGCCCGGTCCACCCCCAACACTACATGGAGGTGGTCGATGGCCACGTCGTGGATGAGCATATCATAGGACCGCTGGAGGAAGGTGGAATAGACGGCAAAGACCGGGATCGCCCCCTGCTTGGCCATGCCAGCCGCCATGGAGACGGCACAGCCCTCGGCAATGCCCACGTCAAAAAACCGCTCAGGGCAGGCGGCCTGGAAGTGCTCCAGCCCCGTTCCGGTGGTCATGGCCGCCGTAATGGCGCACACCCGGCGGTCCTCCCGGCCCAGCCGGGCCAGGGTCCGACCAAAAACGGCGGAGAAGTTGTCTCCCCCCGCCTTCAGCGGCTTTCCGGTCATGGCGTCAAAGGGAGAGACGCCGTGGAACGCGTCGGGATTCTCTTCCGCAGGTAGAAAGCCTTTTCCCTTTACAGTCTTTACATGGAGCAGGACCGGCTCGTTCAGCTCCTTGGCGTACCGAAGGGTCTTGGTCAGCCGGTGCAGATCGTGGCCGTCCACCGGACCCAGGTAGTTGAATCCCATATTTTCAAACATGCTGCACGGCAGCAGGCTCTGCTTCAGCGCCTGCTTCATCCGATGGGTGACCTTGTAGGCCTTCCGGCCCAGCCAGGTGGCATTCATGAACCGGCGGTAGTTCTTCTTGAAGGTCAGGTACTGGGGCTTCAGCCGCTGCCGGGCCAGATGGTCCGCCACCGCCCCCACATTGGGGGTGATGGACATGCCGTTGTCGTTCAGGATGACCAGCAGCTGCTGGCCGCACTCTCCGGCGTTGGACAGCCCCTCGTAGGCCAGCCCGCCGGTGAGGGCCCCGTCGCCGAGAAGGGCGATCACCTTATAGTCCTCCCCCAGAGCAGTCCTGGCCCGGGCCATGCCCAGAGCCACCGCCACTGAGTTGGAGGCGTGACCGGCCACAAAGGCGTCGTGGACGCTCTCCCCCGGCTTGGGGAAACCGGCGATACCGCCGTACTGCCGCAGGCCGGACATGGCCTCCCGCCGGCCGGTGATGATCTTGTGGGGGTAGCACTGGTGGCCAACGTCAAAGACCAGCCGGTCCACACTGGTATCAAAGACCCTGTGGATAGCCACCGTCAGCTCCACCGCCCCCAGATTGGAGGCCAGATGGCCGCCGGTACGGGAGACGTCCTCCACCAGCTCCTTCCGCAGGCTGGCACAAAGGGCAGCCCCCTCCCGGTCCGTCAGCTGGGCCAGGAGGGGCTTATATTCTTTTTTCTCTTGATTGGTCAAATTCGTTTCCTCCCGCCTTGGGGATCTTTATTTGGTCCTGCAAGCCATCTTCCGGGCCAGCCAGATATGGAACTCCGGCCGCTCAAAGCCCTCCAAGGCGTCAATCGCCTCCTGAGTCAGCCGCTCCACCAGGGCCTCACACCCATCCAGACCCAGCGCCGTGACAAAGGTGCTCTTCTCATTGGCCCGGTCGGAGCCCACCGGCTTGCCCAGTTCCTGCTCAGAGCTGATAACGTCCAGCATATCGTCCCGGACCTGGAACGCCCGGCCCAGGGCCTGGGCATAGCGGCGGATCTTCTCCAGCTCCTCAGGCCCTGCCCCAGCGGCGATGCCGCCCAGCTGGGCGGCGGCCGTGATGAGAGCGCCCGTCTTCAGGCTCTGGAGCAGCTCCAGCTCCTCCCGGGTCAGGGCGTGGCCCTCCCCCGCCATATCCAGAGCCTGTCCTCCCACCATACCGGCGGGACCGGCCATTCGGGACAGGCAGGACACCGCAGCCGCCACACGGTCCGGGGGCAGCTCCGCCCCGGCCAGCTGTTCAAAGGCGGCGGTCAGCAGACCGTCCCCCGCCAGAATGGCCGTGGCTTCCCCGTACACCACATGGTTGGTAGGCCGGCCCCGGCGCAGGTCGTCGTTGTCCATGGCGGGCAGATCATCGTGGATCAGAGAATAAGTATGGATCATCTCCACCCCGCAGGCAAAGGGCAGGGCAGACTGGAGATTGCCGCCGCACATGCGGCAGGTCTCCAGAGTCAGCACCGGGCGGATCCGCTTGCCCCCAGCCAGGAGGGAATACTCCATGGCCTCCTGCAAATCGGCATAATGGGTCTCCCCCCGAAAAACATTCGCCAGATGCTCCTCGATCATGGCCTGATCCCGGGCCATCAGCAGTGTAAAGTCTTTTTCCATGTCAGCTCTCTCCCTGAAACGGTTCTTCCACCGGCTGGCCGTCCTCTCCGGCGGTCAGCAGAGTCACCTTCTGCTCCGCCTGGTCCAGCTGCTTGGTACACTCCCGCAGCAGCTTGGCCCCCTCCTCGAACAGGGTCATGGCCTGCTCCAGCGGGGCGTCTCCCCGCTCCAGCAGGCAGACGATCTCCTCCAGCCGGGCCATGGAGCCCTCAAAATCCATTTTCTTCTTCGTCGCCATGAAGATACTCCTTTCCGGCCTCTGGCTGCGGAGCCCGCAGTCCTCTAATTTCTAACTTCCTCCGCCCGGCAGTCCAACGTACCGTCAGACAGGCGCAGGGTAAAGCGATCCCCGGGGGCGGCGTCCTTCACCGAGGACAAGACTGTCCCGTCCCCCTTCTGGGCAATGGCATAGCCCCGGCCCAACACTTTCAGGGGGCTCAGGGCGTCCAGGGAAGCGGCCAGCCGGGCCAGCCGCTCCTTCTGGGCCGAGACGCTCCGGTCCAGGCCGTGGACCAGACGGCGGCTCTGGTAGTCCAGCAGCAGCCGCTTGTTTTGAAAGTAGGAGGCGGGCTCGGTCATGGCGCGGCTCCCGGCCGCCCGGTCCAGCCGCTGGCGGTACTGGGCCAGCCGGTAGGCCATCCCGCCCCGCAGCCGCTCCCGGTGGTGGAGCAGCGCGCCGTACACCTCGTTCTGGTCGGGCACCGCAAGCTCGGCGGCGTTGGAGGGAGTGGCGGCCCGCAGGTCGGCCACAAAATCCGCAATGGTCACGTCGGGCTCATGGCCCACGGCGGAGATAACGGGGATCTCCGAGTCATAGATGGCCCGGGCCACCGCCTCCTCGTTGAAGGCCCACAGGTCCTCCATGGAGCCGCCGCCCCGGCCGGTGATGATCAGATCGGCTGCCTGCTGCCAGTTGGCCCAACGGATGGCGGCGGCGATCTCCTCCGCCGCCCCCTCGCCCTGGACCCGGACGGGCAGCACCTTGATCTGTGCCATGGGCCAACGGGCTCCCAGGATACGGAGCATATCCCGCACCGCCGCCCCGACAGGAGAGGTCACCAGCGCGATGGTCTTGGGGAACCGCGGAACAGGCTTTTTATGCTCCCGGTCAAACAGCCCCTCCCGCGCCAGCTTTGCCTTCAGCTGTTCAAAGGCCACATGGAGGTCTCCCGCCCCCTCAGGGGTCAGGCGGACGCAGTACAGCTGGTACTGTCCGTCCCGGGGAAAGACGGTCACCCGGCCGGCGGCAATGACCTGCATCCCGTTCTGGGGCCGAAACCGCAACGAGGCGGCGTCCCCCCGGAACATGACGCACCGCAGGGCCCCTTCCCCGTCCTTCAAGGTGAAATAATGGTGGCCGGAGGGGTACATCTTATAGTTGGAGATCTCTCCCCGGACCAGCAGACCGGACAGTACCCGGTCCCGGTCCATAAAGCCCTTGATATATTGGCCCACCTGGGTGGGCGTCAGTATGGTCGTTTCCGTTCTCATGTTCTCCGCTGTTTCTCCAATGCCCGCCAAGTCAGAATGGCGGCGCCCATGGCGTTGTCAGTAGCATACTGAGGCTGGGCGAAAATGGCCTGACAGCCCTGCTCCAGCGCTCCCCGCAGCTGCCGGTTGGAGGCCACGCCCCCGGAGCACAGCACCGGCAGGCCGGGCCAGCGGCGCTGCGCCTCCCGGGTAGCCCGGAGGACCACTCCGATCACTGTGTCCAGGGTAAACCGGGCGATGTTGGCAGGCTTCTCCCCCGCCGACACCAGCTGCTTGACCTTGTTCTCCATGCCGGACAGGGAGAAGCTCAGTTCCTGGAGCTTCACCCGGTAATCCAGACAGGCGTCCGCCTGGTCATAGAGGGCGTCCAGAGCCTTCCCTGCCGGGAACTGGAGCCCCAGCAGCACGCCGGTCCGGTCGATGAGCTGGCCGGCGGAGATGTCGCTGGTGCCTCCCACGATCTCCGCTCTCACGCTGGTCCCGTCCGGCTCCACCCGCAGCAGCTCGGTGGTTCCTCCGGACAGGTGCCAGGCCAGGAAAGGCCGATCCAGCAGATCCAGACGGCCGGCGGACCAGGCCGCCGCCACCAAGTGCCCCTGCTGGTGGGAATGGGCAAAAAAGGGCACTCCCAGGGTATGAGCCAGACTCTGTCCCTGGGATGCGCCCGCCAAAAAGCACGGCATGTAGGAGCCCTCCACCGCCCTTGGGCGGGTGCTGGCTCCTACCGCCTCAATATTCTGAAGAAGTCCCGCCTGTTCCAAACGGGAAAACAGCTCCGGCAGCCGCTTCACATGCTGGAACAGAGCGTCGCTCTGCCGCAGGCCCAGCTCGCCGGGGCGCACCTCCAGCAGGCGGCCCTCATTCCAGCCGTTTTGGCCGTCAAACACCGCCGCGGAGGTGGTATAGTTGCTGGTATCCAGTCCCAGGACAGGCATAGTCAGTCCTCCGCCTCTTCCGCGGGACGGGAGGACTCCCCCTCCTCAGTTCCAAGCCCCTCCGCTTTTTCGGGCTTGGGCGGGGTGTCGGCAAACTCGGTACGGACAAAGGTGCCGAGGATGCCGTTGACAAAGGAGACTACCTCCTGGGGCTCGTAATTCTTGGCGATCTCCACCGCCTCGTTGATGGCGGCGGCGTTGGGGATATCCGGCATATACAGTACCTCGTACATGGCAGTACGCATAATAGCCGCCGCCATGCGGGGAATACGGGCGAAGGACCAGCCCACCGCGTACCGGCTGATATAGTCGTCCAACTCCGGCCCGTGGGCAAATACGCCCAAGACAAGCTCCCTTATGTACTGCTCCTGCTTCTCGTTGGGAAACTGGGCGTACAGGGGCATTTCCTCCGCAAGCTCGGCAAAGCGCTCCGGCGTCAGCTGCCGCTTCAGCAGTTCCTCGGCACAGTCATCTCCAAAACTCAAAGAAAAGATCAGTTGCACCGCGATCTCGCGGGCGTTGCTTCTTGTCATCGTTTTTTCCTCCCATAATACCGATCCCTGTAGGTAAGGCCTCCGGCCCGGACAAAACCTGTCTGCTGTCAAGGATCGTATCAGGCCTGCGCCCGATCATACTCATTGTCACTTCTCTTATTATAAACATGTATATGCAAAAAGAAAACCCCCAATTTCCCGGAAAAATGAAAAAAAATTCTCTCTATCCAGTGTTTTCCCAGCAGCAGGCGCCCGATGTCAGAGCGGGACTCAGGAGCCCCGGAGGCAGTATGATCGCTTTGGCAGGAAAGAAAGATTTTCCCGCAAACCAAGGAGCAATGCTCTTGCGTTTTTAAGTTCGTCCAAAATATTCCGGCTCAAGATCCTCCGAAATCTGTAATTTTGAAGGATTTTTCTATATATAGCCCCAGTCCAGTTGACTGCTTTCCGCTGTTCCAATATGGGCATGGCTCTTTTCAAAAGCGTGATGTATCCTTTACTTCACGCTTTTCCAGTTCCTGCATATGCAAATCTCTTGCTTCTCTGGGCATACTGCTTTTGAGGTGATTTTTTTGAAATATCCAGATTTGCAGGTCCTTCTGGCAGACGCGCCGGAGGCCAAGCAGTATTTTGACACACTGCCCGATTATGTGAAAGACCAGATTCGTACCCGCCCGCAGGGTGTGAACTCCTTCGAAAGCCTGCAAGACTATGCGGAAAACCTTCTGCGCGGCGACGACTGACGTCCCCGGAACTATGAGGAAAGGACCGGAGGGCCGGCCTGCATGTGGCCGATCCTCCGGTCCTTTGGTATCTCAATCTGTCTTTGGCAGCTGCCGCAGGGTGGTCGTAATGGCGCAGAGTGGAGGCCAATGCGCCGTTCAGGACGACACGGGAGAGATTCTGGACAAAATGCAGGCTGCTGAAAACATGAAATATGTTAGTAGCGTGATATCTGGTAAAAGGCCAATATGGTCACAGGGGAGGCCCATGACTGCTCTTTTACAAACCGCGCCGCCGCAGGCTTTACATCGCCCGCGGCGGCGTTTCCCGTCAGTCAACGCTCCCCTCCCCTGCCGGCCGGATGGGGATCTGTATTTCGGTGACGAACTGGGACGTGTCGTTGGTCAGTCCGAAGTCGATCATGGTGACCTCCTTGGAAAAGCCAGCCACCTGATAGCCGTGCTCGGCCAGATATTGCATCAAAATATCGTAGTATTCCGCCGCTCTCTCATGGGAGCCCCGGAACCGGACCACCGCGCAGAGCTCTTCGGGCAAAAGCATGGTGTGCCCCACATGGTCGTCCTCGTCGTCCAAAATGAGAAACACCCCTTCATACAGGTCATACCGTCTCCCCTCCAGGGCCTCCCGGGACAGGCCGATCCCCACCTTGCCCAGAAAAATGGTGGTGCCTTCCTCGTCCTGCTCCAACTCCCGGATATAGAGCTCCAGATCCAGGGGGCTGCGCAGGGTAAACGACCGCTTGAGGAAGGCGATCCTGCGGGGCGGCTTACGTTCCACTGTAATGGCGTCCAGCGTGGCGGAGGCCGCGGCGGCGATCTGGGCCAGCCGGTTGTCGATCTTCGTCTCGATACGCGCCAGCTGCTTCCGGCGGCGCCGGACCTCCTCCTTCTGCTGAAGCAGCAGCTCGCAGATGCCATCGATCTGCCGGTTCTCGATGAACTGCCCGATCTGCTCCAGAGGAATGTCCAGCTCCCTCAGATAGCGGATGGTGTTCAGGCACTCAAATTGGCGGGTGCTGTAATAGCGGTAGCCGCTGTCCGGGTCGGTATATTCGGGGCTCAGCAGTCCGATCCTGTCATAGTGGCGCAGCGTACTGACGCTGACATGAAACAGTCTGGCGATCTCCCCGATTTGAAACAGCTCGTTTTTCATCGTTCTCCCCCTCGGGCCGCACAAAGTTTTCTGCCCTGCTATTTTACCATGGGGGCCTTGACTCTGCAACTGTTGCAGGGTTTATGCTTTGCCCGAACTTAGGATGGCTTTTCCGGCCCACGTCCTGACGGGAGATGCGAACATGAATGCAAACGACCTGACCCATGGCGGCGTATTCAAAAATTTGGTACGCTTTTCACTGCCCTACCTGCTTTCCTGCTTTTTGCAGACCTTTTACGGCCTTGCCGATCTGTTCATCACCGGACAATTCAACGGCGCGTCCGCCATAACCGCCGTGTCCGTGGGCAGTCAGGTCACCCACATGCTGACCGTCATCATTGTGGGTCTGGCCATGGGCAGCACGGTGGCCATCAGCCGCTCCATCGGCGCGGGAGACCGCCGCGCCGCCTCCAGCTGCATCGGCAGCACAGCCGTCATCTTCACTGTCTTTTCCCTGGCCGCCACCGCCCTGCTGCTGCTGTTTACCGACGGCATCCTGGCCGCGCTGTCCACGCCGGCGGAGGCGGTGCCGGAAGCCAGGCAGTATCTCACCGTCTGCTTTGCCGGTGTTCCCTTTATCACTGCCTATAACGTGATCAGCAGTATATTCCGGGGCCTTGGAGACACCAAACGGCCAATGTATTTTGTGGCCGTGGCGGGCGTGGTCAATGTGGGTCTGGATTACCTGTTGATCGGTCCCATGGGGATGGGAGCCATGGGCGCGGCCCTGGCCACCGTTCTGGCCCAGGGACTCAGCGTGGTCATGGCTCTGGCCTGCATGGCGCGGATGGAGCTGGGCGTCTCCCTGTCCAAAGAGGACTTCCGGGGCTCCCACCGCCATTTTGCTGCTATTCTCAAGGTGGGTCTGCCCATCGCATTACAGGACGGCCTGATCCAGATCGCCTTTCTGGTCATCACGGTGATCGCCAACAAACGGGGACTGGACGTGGCCGCCGCCGTGGGTATCGTGGAAAAGGTCATCTGTTTCCTGTTCCTGGTCCCCTCCGCCATGCTGTCCTCGGTCTCCGCCATCGCGGCGCAGAACGCCGGCGCAGGTTTTCACCGCCGGAGCCGCAAGACGCTGGCCTGCGGCATTGGGATCAGCGTGGCCGTGGGCGCGGTCTTTGCAGTCCTGTGTCAATTTTGGGCGGAGCCTATCTTGTGTCTTTTTGCCCGGGAAGAGCCGCTTGTCATCGCCATGGGCGCCCAGTACCTGCGGGCTTATGTACTGGACTGCGTCATCGCGGGCGTCCACTTCTGCTTCAGCGGATACTTCTGCGCCTACCAGCGGCCCCTGATCTCCTTTGGACACAATCTGGCCTCCATCCTGCTGGTACGCATCCCTGGCGCCTACCTGGCCTCCCTCTGTTTTCCCGACTCCCTGTACCCCATGGGGCTGGCGGCGCCGCTGGGCTCGCTGCTGTCGTCCATCATCTGTGTGGCCGCTTATGCATGGCTGACCAGGCGCGGAGCCTGGGAGGACCGCCGGGAATAAGCGCCTGACCCCTGCAAAGTTTCACATAATCCCCGGAGGGATGGGCATTCTAGTCCCGAGGTGATTTGGATGGATCCACGCCGCGCAAGACAACGGGACCCAAAGCAGCCCGACAAGGAAGAAAAGCCCATTTCAGCGGTCTATCCTGTGATCGACAACGACCTGGCCCGGGATAATATTGAAAACGACATCCCGGCTGCCGATCTGGAGGACCTCTGACCAGGCGCAATCACAAATGAGGTGTGTGAAATGGATCACAATGACTTGCCTCTGGGGTTCGGCTTTGCCCTGGCCCAGAACCCGGAGGCTATGAAAACCTTTTCCGATCTCCCGGAATCCAAGCAGTCCGAGATCCTGCAAAAGGCCCGGAACGTATCCTCCAAGGGCGAGATGCAGTCTCTGGTCAACACACTGTCCGCCCAGGGGTAAGGAGGAGTCCGCATGGCAAAAAAGGGAATGGCCCGTCCGGAGTGGACCCATACCAAGCCACATAACGACCTTCCCCCCGTCCCACAGACTCAGGGCAAGGCACGGCACGGCAAAAAACACGTCAAGCCCATCGTCAGCGGAACCGGTAGCCCGGAGCTTCGGGTCTATCACAGTCCGGAGGACGGCGGCTCCTCCCCCGGGCTTTGACATGGAAACCCACCGCTTAACAGTCTCCCGGCCGCCCCAGCGCACAACAACGGTATTCTTTGAGATATGACAGCTCACGGCGGTTTTGCCGTGTACAAACAAGACCTCCTGCCGCGGCTTGATCCCGCGACAGGAGGTCTCGTTTATTATGGTGCGTTTTTACCGGACCGGTTCCAATCTGCAACAGGTCCTTTCAGGCATGGCCCGTGCGCTTACATTACGTTACAGCGCGCGGGAAGCCGGGAGCGATGGGAACAAATTACTTGTCCACACCCACAGCCTTGCCGTCCTGACGGGGATCGCCGATGCCGTACAGAGTGCCGTCCTCCATGAACATGATGGACTGCATGGCGCCGGAAGCGGCGGTCTTGATCTCGCCGTGGCCCATCTCAGTCAGAGCGGCCGCGGTTTCCTCGGTAACAGCGTACTCCTCATAGCCCTTCAGAGCCTTCTCATACTGGAAGTTGTTCTTGTTGCTGCAGTTCCAGATCTTGGGCACGCAGACAGCAGTCTTCAGATCCATCTTGTGGTCGATGACGCGGGAGATGACCTCAGCAACACCGGAGAAGATGCGGGAACCGCCGGGAGTACCCAGGACCATGAAGGGAGAACCGTCTTCCTTCAGAACCACAGTGGGAGACATGGAGGACAGAGGCTTCTTGCCGGGCTCGACCTTGTTGACGGACTCGGCGTCGGTGGAGAAGTCGTCCATCTGGTTGTTCATCATAAAGCCGCAGCCCTTGACCATAACGCCGGAGCCAAAGTAGTAGTTGATGGTCTTGGTGATGGCAACGCAGTTGCCGTCAGCGTCGGCGATGGAGAAGTGGGTAGTATCGGTGTGCTCATAGGGGCTGGGATCGTCGGGAGCAGCCACTTCCATGGCGGTGTCCAGGTTGATGGACTTGGCACGCAGGTCGGCGTAATCCTGGCTGGTCAGGCCGCCCAGAGGCACGTCGGTGAAGGCGGTGTCGGCCATATACTGGGCACGGTCGGCAAAGGCCAGCTTGAAGGTCTCGGCAAACAGGTGGCAGTACTCAGGAGAGTTGACCTCCAGGGCACCGACATCAAAGTTCTCCAGAATGTTCAGGATCTCGATCAGGTGGGTACCACCGGAGGAGGGAGGCGGAGAGGAGATGATCTGATAGCCGCGATACTCGCCGGTGACGGGAGTGATAGCCTGGGCCTCGTAGTTGGCCAGATCCTCCAGAGTCATCACGCCGTCATACTCAGCCAGACTGTCAACGACAGCCTGAGCGACCTCGCCGGTGTAGAAGGCGTCGGCGCCCTCGTCAGCGATCTTTTGCAGGGTCTTGGCCAGGTCGGGGTTGGTGATGACGTCGCCGGCCTCGTAGGGCAGGCCGTTCTCGTCCCAATAGACCTTCTGCATCTCAGGGAACTGCAGGGCGGTCTCATAGGCGTCAGCGATGGCGTTGGCGCAGTACTGAGACACGGTGAAGCCCTCGGTGGCGATGCGGATGGCGGGCTCCATGACCTCCTGACGGCTCATGGTTCCGTAGTTGTCCAGCATGTACAGCAGGCCGGCGACCTCACCGGGCACGCCGGAGGCCAGACCGCCGGAACGGGTGTTGCCGTTGCTCTCGCCGTTGGCGTCCACATAGAGATCCAGAGTGGCGGCCGCGGGAGCGACCTCACGGAAGTCGATGAAGTAGTTCTCGCCCTCGGCGGTGTGGATGGTGGCCAGACCGCCGCCGCCCAGACCGGAGGTAAAGGGCTCGCAGACGCCCAGAGCAAAGCCCATGGCCACAGCGGCGTCGACGGCGTTGCCGCCCTTCTTCAGGATCTCGGCGCCTACCTGGGACACCTCGTACTTGGAGGCAACAGCCATAGCCTGGCTGCCGGTGGCGTCGCGGCCCTCGACGATGCGGTTGCCGTCGGCGTCCACAGTCTCAAAGCCCTCTACGGAGTAGGCCGGGACCAGCTTCGGCTCTTCGGGCTCGGAGACAGCGGGAGTGGAGCTGCTGGAGCTGGAGGCAGGCGTATCCTTGGGGCCGCAGGCGACCAAGGAAAGAGCCATGGAGGAAGCCAGCAGGAGCGCGCACAGTTTCTTGAGTCTCTTCATTTTTGTTTCCCCTTTCTTATTGTGGTATTCATTTTACCATCGGGCGGCATATAGTAGGCATCTATAAACCGCCGCGTTTGTAACAAGGGAGGATTGCGTTACAGCAGGAAGCTGCCCAGACGGGCGCCGCCCAGCTCGGAGGGGTCGGCCTCCAGGAACAGCTCGCTGTAACCGGGTACGCCGCTGTAAACAATCGCGCTGTCGGGATTGGCGTTGTTGTAAGCGGTCACATACTCATAGATACCCTGCAGGTGCCGGCCGCAGCGCTCCTCAATGGGATGGCCGTTCTCGTCCCAAGGCACGTACAGCATACCCAGGCCCTCACTGATCAGGTAGCATTCATCCTTACCACCCAGTACCTGCTCCACAGTGGTAGCGCCGCGCAGACGACCCTGAGAGGCATTGGCGGTCTCCATGAGGAAGGCCATGGTGTCGGTGTAGTCGCCCAGCTCGCGGTGAGTCAGGCCGTGGAAGTTGGTGGGAGACTGCTCCAGAGCCATGTTGATCCCGCCCAGCAGCAGGTTGATGCAGCCCTCGGAGGCGATGTTCATGGCGTTCTGGTGGGCCACGGTGGCGTTGATAACGGGATACTCGGGGGAAGCCTCATGCAGGTCGAAGGTAATGCCCACGTTCTCCGCGCGGATCAGCTCGGCCACGCCGTAGGCCATCTTCTCGGTGAGGTTGCCGTCGGGACGGCCGGGATAGGCGCGGTTGATGTTCCGGGTCTCGGAACCGGACAGCTGCTGACCGGAGGGGTAGTGGATATACACGTCGGGGTCAGGCCACTGGTCCACGGGGTTGGTGGCGCGGGAACCATAGCGGAAGGTACGCTCACCGCTCTTGGTCTGCAAGGTGAAGTACTGCAGGTTGCCCTCGCCGGGGTCGTTGTGGGTCATGGCGCTGTGGTTGGTGTAGGGAATGACATAGACCGTCCCCTGCTCCACCACGGCGTTTTCAATGAAGGTAAACGCGGACATATAGCCGGAGACCTCATTGGCGTGGGTACCGCCCAGCACCAGCGCGGCGCCTCCCTCCTTCTCGCCCTTCAGGACATAGACGGGGGTGTCGCCATTGGTGCCTTTCAGACCGTCGAACCAGTCAGACAGCATCTTGACCTCGGTGACGCTGGGACCCTTCTCAGGCAGGGGAACGTCCCTGGCGGCCAAAAAGTTCATGCTGGTAACGATCATGATGGCCACTGAAACCGCCAGACAAATGGCGGCGGAGATATAATTCTTCTTAGTCATGTTCACCCTCCTCACTTGATCATCAGGGCGCGCAGGACCAGGGGGATCAGGACCATGGCACAGTTCAGCTGCATGGTGAGCTTCTTCTCAGTGAACAGGTTCCAACCCACCAGGCCGATTACGAAAACAACGATCAGTCGATAGATAATAGTAATCATCTTTTTGCTCCTTCCGATTAACCGAGAATGATGAAGGGCTCAAGGGTATTGGCAAAGACAATGAAGAGGATGGCCCAGATGATAACGATCAGGCAGGGCAACAGGCACTTCTTCAGCACGGGGGTGTACTTCTCCATGCCAACGACCTGGGCGGCGAAAATACCGGCCAGAGCGGTGGGGGGCATCATATCGCCCAGAGAAGCGATCAGGGACAGGGCAGCGGCCACGATGATCTCCTCCTTGGCCAGGAAGGACAGCAGGAAGGGCACGCCCAGCACGCTGGCGGAGCCGAAGGAAGACACGGCGCCGAACAGGGGCATGGACACGGACATGGCGATGTAGCGGCCCCACTCGGGCAGGCTCAGGCAGCTGGTGACGATCAGGCCGCGCACGCCGGTCAGGGTCATGATCTGGATGAACATACCAACGCCCATCAGGATGCCCATAACGGGCAGCACGCTGTTGACAGAGTCCTTGGCAACCTTCAGCAGGTTAATCTTATAGCCGGTGAAGCAGCCCACAGCGGCAGAGATCAGGAATACCAGAGGCATGCCGATGGAGAAGGCGGGCACTACCTTGGTCAGGACCATCAGCACGATAGCCAGGACCAGGGGGATGTAGACCTTCAGGCCAAACTTTTTACGGGAATCGGTGTTCAGCTTCGCCTGGACCTCCACATAGTTCATCTTCTTGACATACTTGTAGCCAAGCATCAGAACGAACAGGGCGGCCAGAGGGAAGGTCAGCAGGGCCAGAGGCAGCTCAAAGCCGCTGTAAGGGATGTCGATACCGGCGCCGATGATCATGGCGGGGATGTTGGTGGGAGGAGCGATCATGCCCAGGATACCGCCCATAGCCAGGATAGAAGCGGTCTCCAGCATGGGAACGCCCATCATCATCAGCACAGGAGCCATGATGGAACCGGCGGACAGAACGGAGGCGGTGGAAGAACCGGTGATCATGCCGGGGAACATGATGATCAGCATGATC
This sequence comes from Pseudoflavonifractor phocaeensis, assembly GCF_021531375.1. GTDB lineage: Bacteria > Bacillota > Clostridia > Oscillospirales > Oscillospiraceae > Lawsonibacter > Lawsonibacter phocaeensis_B. The sequence continues at coordinate 14,270 of NZ_JADYTU010000019.1, read as the reverse complement.
AGGCACAGCATCAGAGCGGGCATCTTATGGAACCGCTCGATGATGACGGAAGAGATGGCGTCCAGGGCGCCGGACTCCTGGATGACCTTCATAAAGATCATTGCGGTGGCAATGACCAGAATGGTGTCAACATAGGAGAACATACCCTCGACCATGTGACGCAGGGCGATACCCTGTCCACCCACCAGAGAACCAGCGATCGCAGAGAGGACCATGGAAATGCTGACGGGCAGCTTTGCCAAAAAGCAGCCCAGCAGGAACACGGCGACCATTGCGATGAAGGTGAGAAGCTCAGTACTCATCAAGATACCTCCATGGTTGTTTTGATCGGGACGGCCGGCGTGCCGGCCGTCCTTGTGTACAAAATTACTTGAACGCGGCGGGCAGGACGGTGGTCACATCGCTGATGCTGCCAATAACGTCCATGGGGATACCGGCGCCGGCGCAGATGCCGGACATCAGGCCGTCCTCGTCGCCAGCAGAGACCACGATGGCGTAATCAGCCTTCTCAAACACGGGGGTAATGAACTTGTCGGACAGGTCGCCGCGGCGGGCCTCACCGCCGGTGTGCATGGCGATGATGGACAGGCCGGCATCCTTGGCGCCGGCCATCAGCTCCTCCAGACGAGCCAGCTCGCCGTCAGCGTCGATGCCGGCAGCGCCCAGACCCTTGGAGGAGCCGCCAACCACAACGATCAGGGTCTTGGCGTCGCCCAGGTCGGCGGAAGTAGCCAGATTGTTGATCTCATAGTCCATGCCCAGCTTGCCCATAACGGTGCCGATCATCTGATAATCGGCGCTCTGGCCGCCGGAGGTGACCAGAATGGGGGACTCAGCAAACGCCTCGGTCAGGCCGGCGACCTCGCCGGCGGCGGAAGCGCTGGCACCGCCGTTGGAAGCGGCGGGCTTCTTGTCGCCGCCGCAGGCGGCCAGAGAGGCCACCATAGCGACGGCCAGCAGCAGAGCAGAAATCTTCTTAATCATGGTTTTTGTTCTCCTTTCTGATACACAGGTGATTTTCTTGCTGCAAAGGTTTTATTGGGACCGGAGACGGCGCCGAACGGCGCCGTCTCCGGAAAGCCAAATGAAATTGGGAATTGAACCGTTCCGGATCAGAAGCCGATGGCCTTGCCGTCACGACGGGGATCAGCACCGCCCCGGATGCCGTTGTCGGTGAACAGGATGCCCTGAGCGCCGCCGAAGTACAGGTTCCACGCGCCCTTATCGTCAACAGCGTGGCCCTGAGCCTCCAGAGCGCCGATGGCGTCGGCAGTGGGAGCGTTCACACCCTCAGACTCATAAGCAATACCGGACTCGCCGCCGTTATCCCAGATACGGGCGGTGTCAATGGCTTCCTGGATGTCCATGCCGTGGTCGATCACGTTGGAGATGACCTGAGCCACGGTGGGCCAAATGCGGGTGCCGCCGGGAGAGCCGACAGCCATGAAGGCCTCGCCGTTCTCGTCCAGAACGATGGTGGGAGACATGGAGGACAGAGGCTTCTTGCCGCCCTCGAGGCAGTTGACAGACTCAGGATTGGTGGAGAAGTCGTGCAGCTGGTCGTTCATGATGAAGCCGTAGCCGGGGATGGCGATCTTGCAGCCGAAGAAGCACTCGATGGTCTGAGTGACGGAAACGATGTTGCCCTCGGCGTCAGCCACAGAGTAAGCGGTGGTGGAGTTGCCCTCATAGGCGAAGGGATCGCCCTTCTCCCAGGACTGAGACTGGTCGGTGATCTGGTCGGCGATGGTCTTGGCGTAGTCCTTGGAGGTCAGGCCGGTCAGGGGGACGTCAGCGAAGGCGGTGTCGGCCATGTAAGCAGAGCGGTCGGCGAAGCAGGCCTTCAGAGCCTCAGACCAGACGTGGATGCTCTCGGCGCTGTTGACGCCCATGGAAGTCAGGTCATAGTTCTCCAGAACGTTCAGGACCTCGACGATGTGGGTGCCGCCGGAGGAAGCGGGAGGAGCGGAGATGATCTGATAGCCGCGATAGTTGCCGGTGACGGGCTCACGGATGACGGGCTCGTAGCTGGCCAGATCCTCCATGGTCATGACGCCGCCGTAGGAAGCAACGGTGTCAATGATGGCCTGAGCAACTTCGCCGGTGTAGAACGCGTCCTTGCCGCCCTCGGCGATCTTCTGCAGGGTAGCGGCCAGATCAGGGTTGGTGATGACGTCGCCGATCTCGTAGGGCATGGAATCCTCGTTCAGGTAGTAGCTGCCCAGAGTGGTGAAGTCGGTGACCATGTAGTCATAGTAGTCGTTCATGGCGCCGACCAGAGTGGCGCCGGCCTTGTAGCCCTCGGTAGCCATGTCGATGGCGGGCTGAATGACCTGCTGGCGGGTCAGCTTGCCGGAGCCGTAGTGCTCCAGAGCGTACTCCATGCCGGCGACGGTGCCGGGAACGCCGGTAGCCAGACCGCCGATGTGGTTAGCGTTGCCGTTGTCCTTCACGGCACCGCTCTCATCCAGCCAGGTGTAAGCGTCCTGGGCCATGGGAGCGACCTCGCGGTAGTCGATGACCACGTCCTCACCGGCAGCGGTGTGGATGGTCATGAAGCCGCCGCCGCCCAGACCGGAAGCGTTGGGCTCGCAGACGCCCAGAGCATAGGAAATGGCAACAGCCGCGTCGATGGCGTTGCCGCCCTGCTCCAGGACCTTCAGGCCGGCCATGGTAGCGTACACGTTGGCGGTGGTAACCATGCCGTTCGCGCCGGTATCGTCACGCTCGGTCAGCTTCAGGTTGCCGTTCTCGTCGGTAGAGGACCAGACGTCGTCCTCAGGGGGCGCAACAGGCTCGCTGACCGCGGCGGAACTGCCGGCGGAGGAGCTGCTGGTACCCGGGGTGGTCTTGGATCCGCAAGACACCAGGGAAAGGGTCATCGCCAGAGCCAGAGCCAGAGCTAAGTACTTCTTCATTCTTTTACCTCCTATTTCATCTCTTTATATTTGCAGTTGGCGGACAGGTCCGCCAAGTTCTGCCCTGAAAAAAGAATAAAATTGCCCAATATGTACCATCTACTTACTTAGATTATAAATTTTACATGGCCGGTCCGTCAATTTTTTCTCTTATTTATTTCTTCACTGCGATGATTTTCTCTGTCTGATGGATAAACGCTTTAGCAATCTCCAATTTTCTCGCCTGCACAGACGTTTTTTCTGTGCAACATGCCCAAGGGAAGTAAAAAAAGAGAGGGTGCCCGCCCGTTTTTCTTTTACAAACGTCGGTTTTTGACCCTCTCTGGCTCAATTTATTTAATTTTAACACATTTCCTCTGCTTCCGCAAGTTCTTCCGGAAGCTCCACCGATATTCGGGTCCCCTCCCCCGGAATACTCTCCATACGGATCTTCCCGTTCATGCGGTCGATCACATTTTGTACAAACGCAAGACCCAGTCCGCTGGACTGGCGGCCCGAACTGCCCCGGTCCCAAATGGTCTTCATCTGTTCCTTGCCGATCCCCGTGCCGTTGTCCTCCACGGTAAACAGGATCCCATCGCCATGTTCCATCCGCTCCACCCGCAGCCAGATCTCCGGCGTCCGGTCCTGCGGCATGGCCTGGGCCGAATTCTGGATCAGATTGATCAGGACCCGGGGGAACAAAAAGCGGTTGGCACAGATCACAGCCTCCGGGATCTGGTTGTCCACATGGAGGTAGGCCGCATAATCGTTGACTGAGCTTTGGGCCAGGGCCACTCCCACCAGCTCCTGGGTGGTGATGGGCGACTGCTGGTCCTCATACAGGATCTCGGAGATCATCTCGCTCATCCGTTCCACGGTGTTCTCGATGTAATCCAGATATTCCAGATCATCAGCGCGCGACTCCGATTCGCACTTCATTTTCAGCACGCCCACCAGGGTCTGCACCGCCGTCAACGGGGACTTTAAGTCATGGACCAGATACTGCATCTCCTGATAGGTGCGGTTTTTCATCTCATTCAGCTGGGACTGGACCAGGATGGCTTGGTTTTGCTCCTTCAGGCTGCTCAGCTGCCTCAAATTGTTTTCATCCCGCAGCTGGAAAAAAATCACCAGGGTGAAAGCAAGAAACAACAGCATGCCTGTCAGCGCCGCCACATTCAGCACAGTCTCCCCTTCCAAAATGACGGCAGCCAGCTTGATCTCCATGGAAATCTCTCCCCGTCCCACCGGAAAGCGGTCCATGGCGGGCATCACATCCAAAAACTGAAGGGCAGTCAGAAACAAAATGATGAGGCTGGCTTTTTTCACCAGAGAAACATAGCGGTAATCCATCTTCCGAAACAGCAGCACGAAAAAAGACACCAGCATGGCGGGGATTCCGAAATCATAGTGGATCTGGTGGATGGCGCCGATCCCCCGGTAGGTCAGCAGCACGATGACCATGATCAAAGGCACATTGAGCAGCCACACCTTGCGCTCCTTCCATCGAAACTCCACGGATTCTCCAATAAAGAACGAGCCCACATAATGAGGGATGCCGCGGATGGAGTTCAGGGCCACCAGCTGAATGGCAGCGGCCAGCAGGTCTGTCTTTTCCGCCATACGCAAAGCCCGGCGGATGGAACGCAGCACCGCGAAATTATGCACGTTAAAGAACAGCGGCATAAAAAAGCTGATGACGATCAGGATCACGCCGATGCACAGCTCCTTCGTATTGACGGAGGCAAGCCGGAGCGGCAGTTTTTTCCAATTCTTTTTCAAGGCTCACTGCCTCCCCATACCATTCAGCGCATTTCATAATACTCCAAAACATACTGAACAAATTCCAGTTGATTTTGCACCCGCCGCGCCAGCGGCTCCTCACGATAGGTCTCCACGGTGACCGTAGGGATGCCCAGCATCTCCGTCACCGTCTGGTTGATGCTCCCGGCCGGCGGCGAGCCGTACAAGGTCAGCGCGCTCCCGCACAGCTCCCCCGCCTCCGAAGCCAGCAGCGCCTCAAGGATCAGGTCACCGATCCCATCCAGCGATTGGCAGATCAACGAATTCCCCAGTGCGTCCCGGTCGCCCTGCTTGGAGCGCGCCTCATGCAGATCCAGAACCAGATCGGGCTGCTTGTCCTGAATGTCAGTAAAAATGGCATAGGCAATGCGCTGAGCGTCCCACCCCTCCGGATCGCCCGGAAAGCTCCGGTTCAGATCCCGGTCCGATTTGGTCTTCCGTTGGTCCTCCCGGGCTCCGTAGAGATTGGCGGGGCTGACGATATAAAGGGTCCCCGCCTTCAGCGTGGCCTCCTTCAGCAGGTTGCCCGCCCGCCAGCCGGCCACCTCATCCCCGTGGACCCCGGCCACCAGGTAGACCGTGGGCCCCTCCTCCGCGCCCCGCAGGACACAGACGGTGTTTTCCTCCTCCGTACCCTCCAGGAGCGGATACTCTTCCGCGGCGGTGTCAAACCGCGCTTCCAGACAGCCTGCAAAGTCCTCCAGCTTCCACTGGTCCGGCTCCGCCTCCAGGCCGCGTTTGGCGCAGCCGGCCGCCGTTCCGCAGAGGAGCAGCATGCTTAAAAACAGAGCGATAGAGCGGCGTACCATAACAAACTTCCTCCTGTGCCCTTAGCTCTTCAGGCGGTATTTCTGCTTGGGACGGCCCACTTTTCCATAGCTCTGGCTGACCTCCACCCGGTCCTGAGAGACCATGTGCTGCAGGTAGCGGTAAGTCGTCTGATAGGCCAGGCCGGTGCGCTGGGAAATGGCCTCCACCGTAAGAAATTCGTCGCTTCCCTGCAGCGCTCCCTCGATCAGCTCCAGAGTGGTCAGGCCGATCCCCTTCGCAGTGGCCACAGGAGCCCGCTCCTCCTTTTTGTCCTTGAGACGGCGGTTGCTGTCGATTAGGCGAATGTGGAGCCGGATACGGCTGATGATGTCCGGGACCTTGATGGGCTTGAGCGCAAAGTCGCTGGCGCCGGCTTCGATAAACTGGTCGGCCACTTCCTGGCTTTCGTCAATGGTAAAGACGATGATGGGCACCTCTCCATCCAGTTCCCGGATCATCCGCACCCCCTTGACTCCGTTGACGCGGGGCAAATGGTAGTCGATCAGCACCAGATCCGGGTGCTCCGAACGAAACAGCTCCAGCCCAGACGGCACATCTTTGGCGGACACAGACTCCCATCCCTGAAATTGAAACACAGCGCGAAGGGCGAACAGGATCTGTTCGTCGTCGTCTATCATCAGAATCTTTAATTCTCTGTCTGACATAGGGCCTTATCCTCCCATTTCTGTCTTTTCCGCTTCCCCCAATGGGGGACGGCCCGGTTCCGGACGGCGCCGGACCCACAGGCACAGCGCGAGAAGCACGGCAGCTCCGCCCAGGCCCGCCCCGATCCATCCCTTCTCGTACCGGATGGAGCTGTACGCCGCGGACTGGCCGATGGGAGGCCAGATCAGCGGATCAAAGGGCATACTGTAATCTGCCATAAGCTTTTTGATATTCAACAGATTCACCACCGGCAGGCCGCGGCTCAAATACCGCTGGACCAGACCGCTGGAATCGTCCAGCCGGACCGCTCCGGCGGAATGCAGCACCCCTTGCCCCAGGGATACTCCGCTCTCTCCCAGACCCAGGGAGGTCACGTTGCCGCCCACGGCGACAAAGCAGTCAATGGGGCCTTCCCGCTGGTAGAGTTCTTCTCTCCACGCGATATTCGCGGCAAAATCGGGCTGTTCCACCAGATCCAGACCCGCTTCCTCCAGACGCCGCTTTATGGGAGCGACCAACTCCGGGTCCATGTCCTCCCCCACGTCATGATAGCCGCCCAACGTGACCGCCGCGCTTTTGGTGGCGATCAGCCCGTCCCGCTCCAGGCGGTACATCATCTCCGGAAAGGTAAGCTCCGGATGATTCGCGCCGTAAGTAGATGCGCCCACGGACGAGATGCAGACCAGCCGCACGTCCATGCTTTCACAGGCCGTCACCACCGCCAGATCCATCCCCGGAAAGGAGCCGGAAAAGCCGGCGCCCACCGTGTTGCCCGGGCGCACCCCCGCCTCATACAGCATCCGCACGCACAGCGCCGCCATGTCCGGCCAGGCCGTGGTGCGCTTGGCCTCCAAAGCGCCCTGGGTGGTGGTGATGCCGGTATAGGGCAGGCCGATCATCCCCGTCTGATGCAGGTCCTCCCCACTCATGGGAATGCCCAGTTCCTCCTTGTAGCCCCGCACCGCCTCAAAACAGGCCTCCAGGCGCTGGACAGCTTCCACCTGCGTCTGGTAATATTCGTTCCGCCCAAGCACGGCGCTCCGATCTGCCAGCACCGCCGACGCCGCCAGCAGCACCAGAGCGGCCGCCAGCAGCGCCAAAACTGTCTTTTCCTTCTTTCTCATGTGGGGAACACCTTCATTCCCCGCCACATCATCAGCAGGACCAGGACCCCCACCACCACCGCCAGGGACAGCATGGACTTCAGAACCCCCTGCTTTTCCACCTCGTTGGCAATGATGCCGGGCACCAATACGCCGATCATGCCCGGGTCATAGGGCAGGATCCCCGAGCCGACGATCAGCGCGTTGATCAGAAAGGACAGCAGGATCAAAACCGCGAACCGCCGCCGCCCGTACAAGATCATCCAGCGAGCCAGCAGCCGGGCCACCCCCCAGGCCAGCAGCGCGATCAGAAGGGTATAGAGCACCCGGCCGGGCGTCTGAAGGGAGAGCGCGATATATCCCGGGACCACCAGTCCGGCCGGAGACAGGCCGGTCAGTTCGGAAAAGAGCAGGCTGAGCGCCACTCCCACCAGGACAACTTCATGGTACATATTCCTCCGCCTCCTCTCGCACGCGCTTCATCACCTCATGTCCGGGACCGGCCACATTGCCCACCGCGAAGACCACGCTTTCCGGGAAAACCCGGTCCAAGGGCAGCTCCGACGCCCGGGAAAAGCGCCGGATCTCTGTCCGGGGCGCCCTGCGCCGGATGATCCGGGCCATGGTCAGCTGGGACGCGCCCAGCAGCCACACCTGAGCGGGCTGCAGCCCACCGGCCACCATCGCCATGTGCTCGGTCCGGTAACCCCGGTCCGGGCGGTTGTTGATCAGCAGGATCAACTCTTTCTCCGCCCAGCCATACTTCCCCGCCAGACGCTGAAAGACCATTTGGGTGGACTGGGGATCGTTGATGGACATGCCGTTGACAAACACACCACCTCCAGGCAGCCGGTGCAGGGACAGCGCGTAGGGGTCCCGCTGATAATGGAGCATCCCCTCCAACGCCACAGCTTCCTCCACGCCCAGATGACAGCAGACCGCCAGCGCCAGCGCCAGATTTTCCGGAAAGTCAAAGTCCGGCTCCGTTCCACTGGGAAGAGCCAGCTGGGTCCTGCACCCGATCCCCGCGGCGCTGCGGCTGAGCCGGGGATAAAAAGCCTGATCCGCGGTGAACATCCATCCGTCCTTGGGGATGGTATTGGACAGCGAATCGCAGATCTCCTCCAGAGTCCCGCCCATTTCCTCGGTATGGTCCAGCCGCACGTTGGTGATGACACCCACATCCGCCCGCACCATACGGTGCTGCGCTACCTTTTGCAGGGCCGGGTCCACCGCCATACACTCCAGGACCAGGACCTGCGCGCCCTCCCGGGCCGCCTGGCGGAGAATCTTCAACTGCTCTTTGATGTTGGCGCGGCCCCGGCGGACCAGAGGCCGGGCCACGCCGTCCGTTCCAATGGTCATGGGAACGGTTCCGGTGGTCTTGCAAAAGACCTTTTGTCCCCCCGCCCGCAGGCCGGCGTCGATCAAACGGGTCACCGTGGATTTTCCGCGGATGCCGTTGACGTGGACCACATGCTCCAGCTTTGCCCGGTCCTGTAAGGCCCGGCGCTGCTCCAATGCCAGAAACACCAGGATCACTGCCAATAAAGCAGCGGCAATCACAGCCATGGTCCACTCCCTCTTTTCGACAAAAAATTTAAGAAATTGTAACAGAAGCCTACCACATTTTCCGGAAAAAGTAAAGCCGCTCCCGGTTTCAAGGGACGCGCCCATCACACGGAAGCAGGAGCGCCTCCGGAACACGGCCGTCATCCCCGCCAGACGCGCGGAGGGAGCCTTCGGCCCGCCACGCTCCGCGGCATCAAAAACAGGCTGCCGAAAAACCGGGCCGTTTTCTCCTCGGCCACGTTTTCGACAGCCTGAATACCGCCTGACAGGCGGTCCTTTTTCCCGAAGCCTCTACCTGCTCCCCTACAGGATGATGCAGATCAGCCCGCCGGAGCCCTCGTTGATGATGCGCTGGAGGGTCTCACGCAGCTTGGCACGGGCGTCCTCCGGCATCCGCTTCAGCTTTACGTTCAGGTCCTCGTTGACCAGCTCGTGGAGGGATTTGCCGAAGATATTGGCCTCCCAGATCTTGCTGGAGTCCCCCTCGTACTCCTGGAGCAGGTAGTGAATCATGTCCTCGCTCTGCTTCTCGCCCCCCACGATGGGAGACACCTCGGTCTCGATATCCGCGCGGATCATATGGATGGACGGCGCGCTGGCCTTCAGGCGGACTCCGTACCGCCCCCCCTGCTTCATGATCTCCGGCTCCTCCAGTACCAGGGAGTCGATGGAGGGCACCACGATGCCATAGCCCGTCTCCTCCACCTCCTTCAGGGCGTCGGCCACCTTGTCATAGGCCGCCTTGACCCCCGCCAGCTGGGTGAGCAGGGCCATCAGGTCCCCGTCGTCCCCGATCTGGAACCCGGACTGCTGGGACAGGGTCTCGTAGAACAGGGACCGCGGCAGCTCCAGGGAGGCCACCGACAGGCCGATGCCCAGGTCGATGGAGGTGATCTGGGCCTGGCTGACCACCTCGCAGTCCCGGAAGGAGGACACCGCCCGCTCCACGTCCCGGATGCGCCGCAGTTGGCCGGTCCCCTCCCGGATGGCGGCGTACAGCACCGACTTGATGGGGTGCTCCTGGGGCAGGGCGTCCACCCAGGGGGGCAGATACAGGTCCAGCTCCTTCATGGGGAACTCGTAGAGGACGTCTTTCAGGATCTCGTGGATCTGCTCCCGGCCCAGCTCCAGACAGTTCACCGCCACACAGGTCACGTCATGCCGCTGGGCGATGTCAGCCCGGATAGCCTGGGCACGCTCCGAGTCAGGATAGGCCGAGTTGAGCAGGACCACAAAGGGCTTGCCCAGCTCCTTCAACTCGGAGATCACCCGCTCCTCCGGCTCCTGATAGTCCTCCCGGGGGATGTCGGTGATGGTGCCGTCGGTGGTGATGACCACGCCGATGGTGGAGTGCTCCGAGATCACCTTCCGGGTGCCGATCTCCGCCGCCTCCGCCATGGGGATCTCATGGTCGAACCAGGGGGTGGTGACCATCCGCTCGCTCTCCCCCTCCAGCTGGCCCACCGCCCCGTTCACCATATAGCCCACGCAGTCGATGAGCCGGACCCGGAAGGTGGCTCCGCCCTCCACCGTCACGCTCACCGCGTCCTCCGGGACGAATTTGGGCTCCGCCGTCATGATGGTCCGGCCGGAGCCGCTCTGGGGCAGCTCGTCCCTGGCCCGCTCCCGGCGGTACACGTTGTCGATGCCGGGAATGACCAGCGTCTCCATAAACCGTTTGATAAAGGTGGATTTTCCGGTGCGGACCGGCCCCACGACGCCGATGTAGATGTCGCCCTCGGTCCGGAGGGCAATATCCTCATAGATTTTGCGGTCTTCCACTGCGATTCCTCCTTCGGCCTCATTTGTCAGCCGGTAGTTTCTCTATCATTCTATTGGGATAAGCAGTGGAATATGACACGGAAAAGTCCGGATCGCCCCTGGGGCCCGGGCCGCTCCCACACTGATATGATGATAAACAGGACCTGCTGCAACATGCCCAAACGCTCAGCCATCCCACGGAAAATGGCCGCCCCGTCGGGCGGCCACTTTACTCAGGGATCTATTTTGTTCCGGATGGACCGACAGTCTAGCCGGCGTCACATGGGCAGAATGTTCAGCCGGTCGATTTTTCCATCCTCCGTCACCGAAGACAGATATGCCACCGCCGGCACCACGCGCCCCCGGTATATGATAAAGTACCAGGCCACATTCTCTTCCATGAATTTCACCCCGCTGATGGGGAACGGGCCGCCGTTCATGCCGAACTTGTGATGGAACATCATTTCCACGGCCATTTTTCCGGACAGGTGGAGGGCGTCATCCCCCACCAGGGTCCAGGAGGAATCGTGCAGAATCCCATCTTTGTCAAACAGGTCGGCCAAGGCGATATGGTCTCCCCGGCGCATACAGTCAAAATATTGCTCCAACAACGTCATATGTCTCTCCTCCTATCAAAGCCGTTCAGAACGCATCAGCGCGTCAATGCCGCCGTCGACAAAGAGGACCACGCCGTTGATGCCGCTGGCCCTCCGGGACGCCAGGAACGCGATGGCGTTCGCGATCTCCTCCGCCTCCAGGAACTCCTTGGTCCCATAGCGGGTGGGGATCGGGATCATCAGGGCGAAATTCCTCTGTTCCTCCGTCATCCCCCGCGTCATCGGCGTGGAGGTATTGCCCGGTGCCACGGCGTTGATTCTCATGCCGTCCACCGCCCAAGCGGGAGAGACCCGTCGGACCCAGCGGGCTAAAGCCCGTTTGGATGAGCTGTACACGCTGGCTGCCTGCTCTCTGGGGATCATCCGGGCCAGTTCCAGGCCCCGTTCCTTGTTGCGAAGGTTGGTCAGCAGCTCCACCCAATCCATTCGGACCGTATCGTTGGTGATGGAGTTGGAAGACGTCATCACACAGCAGCCCTTTTTCTTTTTCAACAGGGGGCGCAGCCCCTCCGCGATCTCGATGCCGGCATAGAAGTTCAGGGCGAAAATCGTTTCCGGCGGCGCGGTCGGCCCGACGCCGGCGTTGCTGATCAGCCCGTCGATCCCGTCAGGATACCGCTCCTCCACCGCCTTCAGGGCAGCACGGACGCCCTCCTCACAGGACAGGTCCGCTTGAAAATCTCCCCCCTTGTAATCGATGTTGAATACCTCATGTCCCCAATCTTCCAGCAACAGCCTGGTAGCCGCGCCGATTCCGGTGGTGCCGCCAGTGATGACATAGACGCCCATGTTCTGTATCCTCCTTTTCTGATTCGCAATCTTAATTATGAAATTTTTATCTATCAATCTTGCATTTCATGCTATTATCATAGCCACGATATTTTAAAATGTCAAAGGATATTTTTTAACTTTTTCACTTTGAAAATTATTTAATTCCATCAATTTCTTTGTTTTATAAAAAACGGAATTTATTTTATTTTTCTTTAAATACTTTGTTTTGCAATTAACAATGTACTTTCGTTCATTTTCAGAGTATAGATCATCATTCAACAAGCAGGCCGGAGCGCCCGTCTGACAGGGACAGGCACTCCGGCACGTTTTCCGCCAATATTCCGTTATCGGGTGCTGGGGATCAGGAGCATCTTTCCTTCTGGGATCGTCTCTTCCTCCAGTTCATTGGCCTGGAGGATCTGCTGGGTGGTGGTGCCGTAGGCCTTGGCCAGCTCCCAGATCCCCTCCCCCGGCGCCGCCAGACGCAGGACCACCGAGGGACTGGGACCCGCCCCCTTGGACCTGGGACCGCCCAGCCGTGCCTCCCGCACCGAGGCCGCCTGGGTCCGGCAGACGGTAAGACAGTGGAACTCCAGGGTGAACCGGACCTCCACGCCCCCCGCCGCCGGAGCGGCAAAGACCTCACCGGGACAGCGGCAGGCACAGGAGCAGCGGTAGCCCTCCGGGCTATCCAGGGGACGGCTGACGGAAATGGTCCTCCGGGCACAGCGGACCTGGCTGTTCTCGTCCAGATAGAGGACAGTCACCCAGGCCTCGGCGGTGAGGACCAGCCGCTCCCCCTCCCGGCTTTGGGTCACCTGGCCCAGAGTCAGCCGGCTGTCTATGACGCCGCGGACCAGCTCCCCGGTCTCCAGCAGCTCCCGCACCGCCTGGGGGCGGACAGACTGCTCCCCCAGCTTCCAGAGGGGCTGGACCTCGCTGTCCGTTTTCATCTCATAGACGGTGCTGTACAGGTCCTGGAGCAGCGTCACCGGCCGCCGGCAGCGGATACCGGCCTGCGCCAGCAGGTCCAGTTCCACGTTCAGGCTACCCCCGTCGGCCAGATCGGCCTCCCAGGTCAGGTCGGTCAGCTCCACCCCTACCTGGCAGTCGCCGTCCTCCCCCACGCCGGACACCTCCATAACCTGGGAGAAGGTCAGGGACTCGTGGCCGGAGGTCAGCGTCCCGTCAACCTCCTGGAGGAGCATGTGGAGTTCCACCGCCCCCTTAAAGATCATCTTACTGCCGATGAGCTTACTCTCCGTACACATAGGCTGGGCCCACAGGGCCATCACCCGGGGCGTGTCCCCCGGGCCGGAGGGCAGCCGCACCTGTTCCTGGAATGTAAAGGGTTTTTCCTGCACAGTAGCGATCTGGTAAGTCTCTCCCCGGAACTGGCGCTGACAGACGCCGGCGCCCTCGCACTCCAGCACGCCCCGGCAGAGGGCGTGCCGGGTAGGCTGGTAGGCGGTGATATCCACGGCCAGATCCACCCGCAGCAGCACCTTTCTGGGGTTCAGTGCCCGGGCCTCGGCGCTGCGAAGCCGGGGCGAGGCAAAGACAGTGCCCTCTGCCGCGAATCCCGGCGCCTCCGCCTGGCAGGTAAAGGGCAGCCCCACCTCCATCCGCCGCAGGCCGGCGCCCTCCTCCGGCTGGTACAGGATGGCCGCCTTTACGATCCCCGAAACCAGGGCGGTCCCGTCCTTTGCCTGCTTTCCGGTCAGTACCGCCTGGCCGCATACGTCCACGATGCGAAGAATATCCGGACAGGCGTCGGGGACGATGCTCTCCAGGGTCTCCTCCTGGCACAGGGTCACCTCCGCCGCCGTCTCATAGCAAATCATGGTCTCACGATCAAATTCCAGTTCCATGGTCGTTGTCCTCTCCCTTATCACAGTGTCCTATCAGTTCTGGCCGGGGGCCCGGGCTTTGTGACACTATATGGCCGGGAGCGGGAATGTATTCCTGTTTCCTTACTTGAGACCGAACACTCTTCGCAGCAGGCCCCGCAGGCATTTGGGGGAACGTACCACAACGATACCCATGAAAACGCCTCCCCTCCCTCATAGACTGGCCGTTTCCGGCTGCCTCATTCTATGGGTGATGGGGGACTTTTGACACAGACGGGCGCGGGTTTTTCATCCGGGGAACGGTTGGTAGCCGCCGGAACATATAAAAATTCCCGAACCAAACGGTGAACAGGTCCAGTAAAAACGGACAGTGACAAAAGACCCCCTGATGTAGGAAAATAGACTACGTCAGGGGGT
>NZ_JADYTU010000018.1 GCF_021531375.1 Pseudoflavonifractor phocaeensis | reverse complement strand
CCCCCGCCACCGCCGGAAAGGTGGAAGTGAACGTGATCGCCGCTCAGTATGGCTCCAAGACCGCCGACTGGTGGAAGGGCTTCGAGGAGAAGTTCGAGAAGGCCAATGAGAACATCGATCTGGTTGTTGACGTTGTTTCCTGGAACGACATCTACACCGTGGTCAACACCCGCCTGGCCAACAATCAGGCTCCCGACCTACTGAACATCGACGTGTTCGCCGACTATCAGGCCGAGGATCTGCTGCTGCCCGCCGAGGATTGGGTGTCTGAGGAGACCTACGCCAAGTTCTATCCCCAGTTCCTGGAGCAGTCTGTCGTTGACGGCACTGTCTGGGCCGTTCCCGATCTGGCTTCTGCCCGCGCTATGTATTACAACTCTGACATTCTGGAAGCTGCCGGCTGCGAGGTTCCCACCACTTGGGCTGAGCTGAAGGACGTCTGCACCAAGATCAAGGCTTACGACCCCAGCATCTATCCCTGGGGCGTTGACATGACCACTGACGAGGGCCAGGCTTGCTTCGCTTACTACGCCTGGACCAACGGCGGCGGTTTCGTCGATGCTGACGGCAACTGGACCCTGAACTCCGCCGAGAACGTTGAGGCTGTGAACTACATCGTCGGTCTGGTCAAGGACGGTCTGACCAACACTGACCCCGCCACCGAGACCCGCTATGACCTGCAGGAGCTGTTCGCTGCCGGCAAGCTGGCCATGATGATCGGCCCCAACCAGATTTCTTCCTATGTTGCCAACTCCGCTGAGCCCATCAACTTCGGTATCGCTTCCATCCCCGCCAACGAGGGCAAGAGCACCTCTTCCGTTGGCGTTATGGACCGCTTCATGTGCTTCGACAACGACTACTCCGATGAGGAGCTGGCCGCTGTGACCGCCGTTATCGACGCTTTCTATGAGGATGAGAGCTACGCTGAGTGGGTCATCATGGAGGACTTCCTGCCCGCTACCTCCACCGGTGGCGCCATTATGGCCGCTGCCGATCCCGCTGCCGGCGCCTGGATTGATATCGTTGGTTCCGCCAACTTCTATCCTGCTGCCAAGGCTGAGTGGGCCGACGTGAAGCAGGGCGTCATCAACGTGCAGCAGAACGTGCTGCTGGGCGGCAATGCTCAGGAGCTGCTGGACGAGCTGCAGAACACCATCGCCGGCTGATTGTCTCCCGACATAAAATCAGCATAATCGCTAAGACATAACGATGGGCCGGGTCGCTTTGGCCCGGCCCATTTTGAATGCAGCCGCTTTCAAAGTGTGTCTGCTGTCCGATTCACATTTTGAAAACGGCTGCAAGCAGCATACTTGTACGATTCCCTGATCACATTACTTAGGGGGGGTATACTTGTGAAAAAGACCCTGCGTAAAGCGGAACCTTATTTCTGGATCCTGCCCAGCGTCATTTTGATGTCTATCTTTATCATTGTCCCCATTGGTCAGGTCTTTCGCATGGCGTTCAGCAAGGTGACCAAGACCGGCAAGGTCAAAGAATTCATCGGATTTGGAAACTTCATGGACGTTGTTGGCAGCAAGGAATTCGGCATCGTGCTTCAGAACACCATCGTCTGGACCATCGTGGTCGTCGGGCTGTCCACCCTGCTGGGTTTCATGCTGGCTCTGCTGCTCAATAACGAGTTCAAGGGCCGCAAGATCGCCCGCGCCATCGTAGTGTTCCCCTGGGCCACCACTCTGGTCATTCAGGCCAGCGCCTGGAAGTTCATCATCAACACCGACTACGGCGCCCTGAACACCCTGTTAAAGACTCTGGGCATCATCAACCACAACATCAACTGGACTCCGACTCCGGAAGCGTTCTTCGCATGGGAGATCGCCTGCGGTATCTTTGTCACCATCCCCTTTGTCTGCTTCACCACTCTGTCCGGTCTGCAGTCCATTGACGCCTCTCTCTATGAGGCAGCCACCGTGGACGGCGCCAACTACTGGCAGAAGCTGTTCCAAATCACAATTCCTCTGGTCAAGCCCAGCCTGACCGTCGCCACCGTGCTGAACATTATCTATGTGTTCAACTCCTTCCCCATCGTCTGGACCATCACCAAGGGCGACCCCGCAAGCCGCACCGACACACTGGTTACTTACCTGTACAAACTGGCCTTCTATAATGGCAAGCAGGGACAGGCCGCCGCCGTCTCGGTCATCGGCTTCCTCATCTTGTTGGTCTGCGCCAGCGTCTACATGGTCTACACTTTAAAGAAAGGAGACAACTGATTATGACGCTGAACAATAAGAAAATGCCGCTGGGCAAGGTCATCGCCCGACTGCTGCTCTACGTTGTGGTGTTTGACATCTGTATGCTGATCCTGTATCCCTACTTTGTCATGTTCTGCACCGCTCTGAAAAGCCGCACCGAGATCTTCTCCATGAACGGCACCATCCTCCCCATCAGCGCCATGTGGTCCAACTTTGTAGACATCTGGAAATTGGCTCCCATGGGCAGCTATATGCGCAACTCCATCATCATCGCCGGCGGCTCCACCCTGCTGGCCATGCTCTGTGGCATCCCCGCCGCTTATGCCCTCTCCCGTATGGAATTCAAGGGCCAGACCGCGTTCCTGGGCTTCATCATCGTCTCTCAGATGTTCGCCCCCGTCGTGCTGCTGATCGGTATCTATAAGGTCATCAGCGCAATGGGTCTGACCGATAATGTGCTGGGTCTGGTGTTCATCAACGCCGCCTTCAATCAGGCCTTTACCATCTGGCTGCTGCGGGGCACGTTCATGAGCATCTCCTCCGATATGGAGCAGGCCGCCACCATTGACGGCTGCAACCGGATCCAGGCTATGATCCGGGTCCTTCTCCCCGTGGCAGCTCCCGGTATCGTCACCACCCTGATCTTCATCTTCATCAATGCCTGGAACGAGTATACTGTGGCTCTGTGTCTGATCTCCACCGAGGAACTGAAGCCGCTGACCGTCGGTATCAACATCTTCAATGGCTACAACATGATCGAGTGGCAGTACCTGTTCGCAGGCTCCATCTTCGCCATCATTCCCGTTGTCATCCTCTTTATGTCCATCGAAAAGCACCTGGTTTCCGGCCTTACCTCCGGCGGCGTCAAGGGTTAAATCCGATCTTCCCGCTTTCCCCTAAAAATTAACGCGAAGGGCGTCCTCTCAACGATTCGAGAGGGCGCCCTTTTTCTATACGACCGTATCTTGAGCCAAGTATTGTTTTTTCTTCAGGGAGATCATAAAATAAAGGGGGGAGAAACCTCTCTTCACACCGGACACGGCAGTCCAACAACTGGGAGGCAATTTCATGAATGCTGTGGTTTATGAAAATTTAAAGGTAATTTGGGACTATATGCGCCTTAATATGACCGTGGAGCCAGGGGACTGCGTCGTGGGCTTCGGCTGCTATAACGACGACATCGCCCTTCGGTGCGCCCAGCTTTACCGGGACGGCTACGCCCCCCGGGTCCTGTTTACCGGCGGCCTGGGCCGCAACACCCTGGGGCTCTGGACCCAGACAGAGGCGGAACGGTTCGCCGCCATCGCCATGGAGGCCGGCGTTCCCCGGGAGGACATCATCATCGAAAACCGCTCCACCAACTCCGCGGAAAATATCCTGTTTACCCACGCCAAGCTGGAGGAGGCGGGTCTGGACGCCGGACGGCTCATCTGTGTCCACAAGCCCTTTATGGAGCGGCGGCTGTACGCCGCCATGCAGGTCTACTGGCCGGAGGCCAAGGCTATCTACACCTCTCCCCAACTGACTCTGGAGGAGTACATCCGCAATTCCGTGGCCCAGGGACTCAGTGAAAAGACCGTGATCGACGTTATGGTGGGAGACTTCCAGCGCATGGACGTCTACGCCAAAAAGGGCTATCAGATCCCCCAGGACATCCCCGCCCAGGCCTGGGAGGCTTTCCACGCGCTGGTCTCTCTGGGCTATACCGGCGAGCTGGTGGAGGCGTGACCAGGCGGTTTATACTTTACACGGAACAGTCCCTATCCACGTTCCGCCTGCCGCGCACGCAGCTATATGAATTCAAAAAATCGTACAAAGATCCGCCCCTGTGACAGACAGGGGCGGATCTTTTACTGCTTCGTGACCCGGGCGGTGTTTTTCAGCTTGCTCAGGTCCCGGTTTCTCCCGTTGTAGTCGGCCACCAGCCGGGCAATCTCCCCTCTGGTCTGCTCCACCTCCGCCTTGAAGGCCCGGGCGGACAGGCGCAGCGCCCCATGACCCAGGATGATCATTTGCTCCAGGCCGTCGGAGGTGGCCACCCGGACCCGGTGGTCCCGGCTCAGGTCATAGGTAGCCTTCTCGATGTAAGAGTCGGCGGTCTCCGCCTCTTTGGTGTACACCACGTAGATGCCGTTCTTCTTCTCCACCGACCCCGGATTGCCTTTCACCTTGTAGGCGTCAAAAACCAGAATGACCACGCACTTCCGAAATCCCTGGTAATTGGACAAAATATCCTCCAGCATGGCCCGGGCGGCGGCCACATCGGTCCGGGCCACCTCGTTCAACTCCTCCCAGGCGAAGATGATGTTGTAGCCGTCCACCAGCAGATATTCCGGGCCGGTCTTTTGCTCCCGAATGGTGTAGCTGTCGCTCAGACTGGTGCGGGCCGGCTTCTTCTGGGGCTGGAAGTCCTGGCGTTCCACCTTGCCGTAGGTCCGCTCAAAGACAGCCTGGAGCTCCTTGTCCTGCTCCAGAGAACCGCCCCGGTACTCCCGCCGCCCTCCGGCGGGACTGGTAGGTTCCGGCTCCTCCTCCCCCAGACGCAGGCCGCTGTCCACATGCATGTACTGCCGCACCTGGTCCCACTTCACGTTGAAGCCGCCCCCGTGGGCGCAGAACACGGAATCCGCGGGGTTGTCCACATCCCGCTCTGGGTCGTAGCCGATGGCGGCAGCGGCCGCCTCCTGGTCGCGGCAGGGCTCATAGCCCCGCAGCGCGCAGGACAGCCGCCCCATCCCCCGGGTATAGGCGGTGACCTCCTGCCAGTAGTCCCGTAGGCCGGCCACCGGGGCCCGCCCCGTCAGAACGGACAGCTCTCCCTGGGTCTCCGGACTCTCCACCTCTCCGCCCATGGTCTGAATGTCGGTCATGGCCCGGCCCACGCAGTCAGGGGGCAGCTCCAAGGTGAAGTCGTAAAAGGGTTCCAACAGGACGGACCGGGCCTGCATCAGGCCCTGGCGCACCGCCCGATAGGTGGCCTGGCGGAAGTCGCCCCCCTCGGTGTGCTTCAGGTGGGCTTTCCCCGCCACCAGGGCGATCTTCATATCCGTAATAGGAGAGCCGGTTAGGACCCCGGGGTGGTCCCGCTCCAGCAGGTGGGTCAAAATAAGCCGCTGCCAGTTCAGATCCAGCTGGTCGGTGGAGCATGCCGAGGCCACCCGCAGGCCGCTGCCCCGCTCCCCCGGCTCCAGAAGCAGATGGACCTCCGCATAGTGACGCAAGGGCTCAAAGTGCCCCACTCCCTCCACCGCCTCGGCGATGGTCTCCTTATAGACGATGCTCCCCGTCCCAAACTCCACATCCAGACCAAAGCGGTCGGCGATAAGCCGTCTGAGAATTTCAAGCTGGACCTGGCCCATGAGCTGGACGTGGATCTCCTTCCACCGGGGGTCCCACAGCACCCGCAGCATGGGGTCCTCCTCCTCCAGCTGGTGCAGCTTGGGCAGCACGGTGTGGGGGTCCGCCCCTTGGGGCAGGATCAGCTGGTAGTTGAGTACCGGCTCCAGCACCGGCCCCTTGGCCTCCGCCTCCCCGCCCAGACCCTGGCCGGGCCGGGTGTGGGTCAGCCCGGTGACCGCCACCACCATTCCTGCCTCCGCCTGGTCCAGGGGACGGAATTTTGTCCCGGAATAGAGCCGCAGTTGGTCCGCCTTCTCCTCCCAGGCGTCCTCCCCCAGTCCGCCGGTGAGGACCGTCTTCGCCTTCAGAACTCCGCCGGTGATCTTCATCCAGGTCAGCCGGGCATTCTGGCTGTCCCGGGATATCTTAAAGACCCGGGCCCCAAATTTTCCGGGGTACTCCGGCTGGCGTGTATAGGTCTCCAGTCCCTTCAGGAACTCCGCCACCCCATCCAGTTTCAGAGCGGAGCCGAACCAACAGGGGAACACCTTCCGTGCCCGAATCAGGCTGGCGGTCATCTCCTCCGGCACGGTCCCCGTGTCCAGAAAGCGCTCCAGGGCCTCCTCGCTCTCCATGGCGACTCCCTCGTCCCGGACCTCCGGGCCGCCGCCAAAGTCCACGCAGCCCCCGTCCAGTTGGCTCCGGAACTGCTCCAGCAGTCCCTCCCGGTCCGCCCCCGCCAGGTCCATCTTGTTGATGAACAAAAACGTGGGGACCCGGTACCGCGCCAGCAGCCGCCACAGGGTCCTGGTGTGGCTCTGGACCCCGTCGGTGCCGCTGATGACCAGAATGGCGTAGTCCAGCACCTGAAGCGTCCGCTCCATTTCGGCGGAAAAATCCACATGGCCGGGGGTGTCCAACAGGGTGATCTCCGTCTCTCCCAGGGTCAGCAGGGCCTGCTTGGAGAAGATGGTGATGCCCCGTTCCCGCTCCAGGACGTCAGTGTCCAGAAAGGCGTCCCCATGGTCCACCCGGCCCAGCCTCCGCAGGGCACCGCTCTCGTATAACAGCCCTTCGGACAGGGTGGTCTTCCCCGCGTCCACATGGGCCATAACACCGATACAAATTCGTCTCATATCGCAAAAATCACTTTCATACTGTTAAGCTTCGAGAAATTTTAAATGTAAATTCTCCTGCGCAGCGGCCATCATATCACAGCAGCCAGGGATATGAACAACCGCAGGCGGAAATCGTTTCTTCACTTTCTCCGGTCTTTCTTTATTATGGCAGGTTTTCTTCCATTCTTCAACGTTTATCTTCCGATCCGTCATTTTCCCGGTCACGTCAGCAGAAAAGCGCCTGGAATCATAGATTCCAGGCGCTTTTGGCCGGCAGGATGGGCCCCGCGACATATTTGGAAGCTCAATTCTTCGTGGCCACGATGAGCCGGATGCGTCCCCCGGCGGAATAGCCCAGGTTATCATACCATCCCGTCAGAGTATATTCAGAGGCGTTGATCTCCGACAGAGTGGTCGCGTAGTAATCCCGGGCGCCGGTGGTATCCCGCAGCAGGACCTGCACCCCCTCATCCAGGGCATATTGCTTGTTCCCGGACACGGCATACAGGTCACTCAGGGCGTCAATGCCGACCGCCGTGAGCTGGCGGATACTGTTCAGACTGCCGTCCTCATAGATCAGCGCCGCTCCGCCGGTGCTGACGCCGTATGCCCTTCCGCTGCTGCTGATGCTGTAAGTCGTCCCGTTCCGGATATATTGGTAACTTCCGGAAGCGTTCATATCTTCAAAGTCATTTTCCACCTTGGTCAAGTAGACATAGGGATTGATATCGCCCGTGGCCTCGTTGAGTACCAGACGATTGATGTCGCCGTTGGAGTCCAGGGTATAGTACCGCACATCGCCGGCGGTCAGCGTTGCCCCGGCCAGACGGGAGGGGTAGATGCGGACGTAGCCGCCGCTACCGTCGGTATCCAGGATCTCCACCCCGGGTGCGAGATCATACCCGGCAAACCGGGTGCCGTCGGCATTGACTGTGCCCGACAGGCTTTTGCCGGAAATGCCCTTGACGGTCGTATCCCCTTGGGCAACCGAGACACTCACCAGCCGTCCGGCGGCCAGTTCGCTGCCGCTGTGATAGAAGGTTCGGACGGTGCCGTCCGTGCAGGCCACCTGGGTCACTACCTGGACGCTGGCGGCAGCGGAGGAGGTGGTGGACGAGGAGGACGCCGCCTTGGCGCTGGACACCACCACGCCATAGTAGACTGATTCGCTGTCCTGGGGGGAGATCACGTCCACAATATCGCCGTTCATGCCCAGCAGCACGGTGACCAGATCGCCCGGGGCAAACTCGCCTTGACTGGACAGCTTATAGGCGGCGGTGGAAGTGGCCACCGGGTAGGTGACCCCGGCCACGGTGGCGGAGGTGGGGGAGGTTTTGCTGGGAGACAGGCTAGTGAGGGTGCCGGTCACCCGGTCGCTGTATACCCAAACGGTACGCAGGTTGGAGTTATAGTAGTAGACGTCGTACTGCTTGACGGCGGACAGGTCGGCGGCGGAGCCGTTCCGGTAGACGGCGATGCCGGAGGTGGAGAAGGGCACCGTCACCCCGCCGTCGGTGGCGGCCACATAGGGTCCCTTGGTGTTGCTGTTCACCAAGGCGGAATAGTCCACCTCGCCGTTGGTAACGGTGTAGCCCAGGGTGGTACCATAGACTGCGCCGCCGCTGGTGTCACTGACCAGCAGGTTGTAGAAGAGTGTGACACAGTCCCGGCGCGTCAAGGTCTGGCCCTGGGAAGCGGTCACATCGTCCAGCAGGCCGATGGCGCCGGCTTTAGACAGCTGGGCGGAGGGGAAGGAGCCGGCCAGGCTGCCCGAGTCATAGCCCAGCAGCCGCAGCAGGGCGGTGCAGGCCTCCTCCAGGGTGATGGTGTTCTCCGGACGGAAGGTGCCGTCCACATAGCCGCACATCCAATTCTGCTCCACCGCCAGCTTGATGTACTCGCCGGCCCAGTGGCCGCTCTTCACGTCTTTGAACAGGGAGACTCCGGAGCCCACGCCGATGGTATCCTGATAGCTGGAGGCGGCCGTCATCATGGTAACGAATTCCGCGCGGGTGACGGAAGCATTCAACTTCATATCGCCTTGGTCATCCCCCACCATGATGCCCAGGGCCCGGATGGTCTCCAGGGTGGTGGACTGGTCCACGGCGGAAGCCGTTCCCACACATCCCAGGGTCAACACCAGAGACAGCGCGGCGGCCAAGGCGGTCAAGCGATGTTTCATATCTCATCTACTCCTTTTTCAACTCAAATCAGGGCTCAGTCATAGCGCAGCGCGTCAATTGGGTTCAGCTTTGCCGCCTTTTTGGCGGGAAGGTAGCCGAACAGTACGCCGATGCCCACCGAGATGCCGAAAGCCAGCAGGACCGCACCCAGGGTAGGGGCCACGGTCAGCGTAGTCTCCATGGCTCTGGTGATGACCACGGAGGCCGCGGAGGACAGAATATACCCCAGCAGAATTCCGATGACCCCGCCCAGAGCGCTGGTGGCCGCCGCCTCGATGACGAACAGCTGCATGATGTAGCGTTCCTTGGCCCCCAGGGACTTTCGAATGCCGATCTCTCGCGTGCGCTCGGTGACGGACACCAGCATAATGTTCATAATGCCGATACCGCCCACCACCAGAGAGATGGCGGCGATACCAGCCAGTACACAGACCAGAATGTTTATCATACTGGTCATGGTCTCCAGCATCTGGGCCATGCTGGTAACGGTGTAGAAGTCGTCGCTTTCAAAAAAGCTGTAGAGCGCGTTTTCCAGCGCCGTCTTACTCTCATTCAAGGTGTCTTCACTTCTGACGGTGACCACAAAGGAAGAGATCTGCCCGGACAGGCGGGACGCGGTGGAATAGGGCAAAAAGAGGCAGTCGTCTGCGCCGCCTTCCTCCAGTGACTCGCTCTGCTGCTCGATGACCCCCACGATGGTCAGGCTGGTGCCCCCTACCCGAAGGGTCTGGCCTACGGCGCTGCCCCCGTAATACGCCTGGTCCACATAAGCGCCCACCACACACACGCGGCTGCGCTGGAGGATATCGCTGTATTGGAGGTTTCGGCCCTTGGAGATGGTGTAATTTTTAATGGCGAGGTAATCCTCGCTGACGCCGGAAACTGAAGTGCTGGTGGTGTCCGAGCCGATCTTGACCGATGCCATCATACCGGCGGTGGGGGAACACAGATCCAGGTATTGGCTGTTTTCTTCCACGATGCCGTACATGTCCTCCACATCTATGGTGCGGGTGGCTCCCCGGGACATGACTGAGACCGTGAGGGTGTCAGTGCCAAGGTCGGAAAAGCTGTCGGTAACGTAGCCTTCCAGGCCGTTGCCAAGACCCACAATGATGATAACGGCGGCCACGCCGATGATGATGCCCAGCATAGTCAGCAGGGTCCTGGTTTTGCTGGACACAATATTTTTCAGGGCCAGCTCCAGAGATTCCAGAATGCTCACAGGGCCGCGCCTCCCTTCGCTCTCGCCGCCCGGGGGATAACCACCGCCTCCGGTGCGTCGGAGGGACCGTCATAGACCACCCTGCCGTCCTCCAGACGGATGATCCGCTGTGCCTGGACGGCGATGGAGTTGTCATGGGTGATCAGAACCACGGTGTTTCCGGCGGCGTGGAGGTCCTGGAGCAGGGCGAGGACCTCCCGTCCGGTCCTGGAGTCCAGCGCACCGGTGGGCTCATCAGCCAGAATGACCGCCGGCCGCCCCACCAGCGCCCGTGCGATGGACGCCCGCTGCTGCTGGCCGCCGGACAATTGATTGGGACGGTGCTTCCACTTGTCCTCCAGCCCCACCCGCTCCAGGGATTCCATGGCGCGGCGGCGGCGCTCCGCCTTGCCCACGCCGGCGTACATCAGAGGGACCTCCACGTTTTCCAGCAAATTCAGCTTGGGCAGCAGATTGTACTGCTGAAAAATAAAGCCCAGCAGCTCATTTCGGATCTCCGCCAATTTGTTTTTATTCATCTCGCCCACATCCCGGCCGTCCAGGAGATAGGTGCCCTCCGAAGGGACGTCCAGGCAGCCGATAATATTCATACAGGTGGATTTTCCCGAGCCCGAAGAGCCCACGATGGCCACAAATTCCCCTTTTGAAATCTGAAACGAGATATGGTCGGCGGCTGTCACGGTGGAATCTCCCATGTGGTAATATTTGCAGACCTGTTGAAATTCGATCAGCGCTCTCATCTCAGAATCCTCCCCGGCCGCCGCCCGGGCCGTTCCCGCCGGGTCCTGCACTGGGCATACCGCCGCCCATGTTTGCGCCAGGCATGCCGCCCATCATTCCCATTTCAAACTCTCTGCTGGAGGAACCGGTTTGAATGTAGACCACGGTGTCCCCCTCCTGCAGGCCCGAGGTGACTTCCAGATAGCTGTCATTGCCTGTCCCTGTTGTAATCCGGACGGAGACATAGCCGTTTTCATCGGCCTCGCCGCCGGCGGCGCTGGGCGAGTCGGCCGTGACCAGTACCGTGTTGCCCCGCTGGAGGGCGGCGGAGGGGATGGCCAGCACGCCGCTGACGCTGTCCAGCACAATGGTGGCGTCCACATTCATACCGGGCAGAAGACCCTCAGTCTCATCAATGCGGATGGTGACGGGGTAGGTGGTGACGCCATTGGAGTAGGTACCGGCTACGCTGACCTTGGTGACCACCCCCTCATAGGTCTTGCCATCCACCGCGTCGGCGGTGATGGAGACGGTCTGGCCCGCCCGGATGTCGGAGATGTCCAGTTCGTCCACGCTCAGCGTCATGGTGAGATAACTCAGGTCATAGATGGTACACAGCACCTGGTTGGACTCGGAGATCTCACCGGCGTTATAGTTCTTGTCGATGATGGTGCCCTTGAT
This sequence comes from Pseudoflavonifractor phocaeensis, assembly GCF_021531375.1. Lineage (GTDB taxonomy): Bacteria > Bacillota > Clostridia > Oscillospirales > Oscillospiraceae > Lawsonibacter > Lawsonibacter phocaeensis_B. Next base: position 32,227 of record NZ_JADYTU010000018.1, on the reverse strand, counting down.
GGGGGCGGTGATGGTGTAATCGTCCAGCTGGTCATAGCGGTTTTCCAGAGAGATCTCCGCGTTGCGAAGGGAGTCGGCTGCGTTCTGTACCGAGTCGTCCACGGTGTCGCTGGTCAGCACCACCAAGGTCTGGTTTTTGGACACCCGGTCGCCCTCGGATACCAAGACGCTGCTGACCTCGCCGGAAACCTTGGCGGTGACGGTTTTCTCCTGGCTGTACGTAAAGGTGCCGCTGCTGACGCTGGTGACGGCGCCTACGGCGGCGCTTGCACTCTGGCTGGTGGACAGGCCGCCGGGATTGCTCACATCAATGGTGACGGTCCGGACCATCACGTTGCCAGTGAGGATGACGGTATTGCCGCTGACTTTGGAAATGGTGCCGGGGAGGGTCTCAAAGGTGCTGTCCAGAGTCACGTCGGCGCCTTGACCCACATAGAAGCCTTCCGCCTCGTCGGCAAGGAAATCGACCTCCAGGCTCATGGTATCGGAGTCCCGGATGGTGGCGATGGTCTGTCCCGCATTGACCTCATCCCCTACCTCCACGTCCAGGGTATACACCCGTCCGGCCGCGGCGGCAGCAATATTCAGATCCTCCTGGTTCTCCAACTGCCGCTGATAACTGCGCTGGGCCTGCTGCAGAGAGATCTCAGACTGCTCCAGAGAATTGGCCGCATCGGAGGAATCGAGGGTATACAGCACAGCGCCCGCCTCCACCTCGTCCCCCTCCTCAAAGTCGGCGGTGAGGATGGTGTCCTCCAACAGGGTTGTCACGGAGTAGGAATCGGCGGCTTCCAGCGTGCCGCTCCCGGTGATCGACGAGGTGATGTCCCGCCGCTCCACGGCGGCAGTGGTATAGGAGAGGTCAGCCGCCGGGGCCGCGCCCCCTCTTCCGCCCAGGAAGTGGACTCCTGCGCCAACCACAAGGGCGCAGACCACCACCAGCGCAACGATCCGCTTTTTGCCCAAACGCTTGCGGGAAGCCTTGCCCTTTCCCCCCCCGCCCTGGGAGGTGTTAGGTTCCTCCTGTGGAGCGGATGACTTCTTCAATAATGGCAGGTTCATGGGAAAACCGTCCTTTCCATGTAAGGTAGTTCCATTGAAGGTCTCCATTGTATGCGCGAAATTTAAACAGCCGGGGGCAGAAAACGAAATTTTTTCTAAACAGAATCCAAATATTTTATGCCGCCTATTGGGGGGGCCCATTGGACAGCAGCAAAGGCAGGGAGTTCTCCCCGCCTTTGCTGAGCAATATACCCTACGATACGTCGCCGTGTCGTCATCATGACGGCCTGCGTCCCTAACCGTTCAGCCGGTAGCCCGCCCCCCACACGGTCTCAATGATTTTTGGATGGTTGGGGTCATCCTCGATCTTATCACGGACCCTTCCAATGTGAACGGTGACGGTAGCGCTGTCCCCTACATAATCATAGCCCCAGATGGTCTCGAACAGCCGGTCCTTGGAAAAAACAATGTTGGGGTACGACGCCAGAAATTTCAGCAGTTCAAATTCACGGTTTGGCATTTTGATTTCCTGGCCGCCTTTATAAACTTTCCAGCTCTGGGGGTAGATCTCCAGATCTGCCACCGCAATGACCTTGTCCCTGGCCTGAAGGACCTCGGGCCTGGTCAGCCGCTCATAACGGCTGAGATGGGATTTGACCCGAGCCACCAATTCAGCAGGGTCAAAGGGTTTGGGGATATAGTCGTCCGCCCCGAGGCCCAAGCCCCGGATCTTATCCACCGACTCCGACCGGGCAGTGACCATCAGGATGGGCACGTCGATCCGGTCCCGAATGAGCCGGCAGATGTCGTATCCGTTGCAGCCGGGCAGCATCAGGTCCAACAGGATCAGATCGTACCCGCCGTTGACGGCCTCACCCACCGCGGTCTGGCCGTTATCCACCAGAACAGTCTCGAACCCCTCGATCTCCAGATAGTCCCGCTCCAGCATGGCAATCTCCCGGTCGTCCTCTACAATCAGAATTTTGCTCATCTTTATCCTCCATGTACCTCTTCCGCCGGGTACTTCTCAATACAATTTTCCGGATATGGCGTACCTGCCATGATCCGCGGCCGCTGTACAGATGTGCAGTCTCAGATGACCGTATCACTTTCCGCGCCGCCGCCCTCTCGTCTGGGCAGGGCGATCTCAAAGACCAGTCCGTGGTCGTTCTTTGCCCGGATGGTCCCCCCGTGGGCCTCCACGATATATTTCACGATATACAGCCCAAGGCCGCTGCCCTCGCCGCCCCGGCTACTTCTGGATTGATCTCCCCGCCAGAACTGCTCAAAGAGGTGGGTGAGCTGTTCCTCCGGTACACCCTGGCCATTATCGGCAAAGCGCAGGCATTCCCACTCCCCCTGCCGCCAGAGCGTCAGGGTCAACACCAGGGGCTGGACCCCCGCGTAGCCCAGGGCGTTCTCCTTCAAATTGGTCAGCACACGGTACATCTGCTCCTCATCCAGTTGGACCGGACGGCGGACCGGCACTTGCTGTAGGACTACCTGACCGCCGGAGTGCTCCAGCTCCTCCCGGGCCTCATCGGCAAACCGCTGCACAAAATTGCCCAGGTCCGCTGGCACCAGGAAAAGAGGCAGATTGCCTGTCTCCAGCTTGGAGAAATAAAACAGCCGTTGAAGCAGCCGGTCCATGTCGCAGGATTTCCGGTAGGCAATATCCAAATACTGGGACTGCTTTTCGGGGGTGTTGGCTACTCCGTCCCGCAGCCCCTTTATGTAGCCCTTCACCGAGGTAAGCGGGGTTCGCAGATCGTGGGAAATGCCGGCCACAAGGTCGGTCCGCGCCTGTTCGTAGGCAGCATTCTTCTCCCGCTCCTGGAGCAGATGCTTTTGCATGTGGTCGAAGGCGGCGCATACAGAAGAAAACTCGTCCTGCCCCTTGTAGTCCACAGGCGTGGACAGGTCCCCCTCCTCCACCCGCTTGGCCGCGTCAGTCAGGGCATTGATCGGGCGCATGATCTGCTTGATCTGTTGGCGGGAAAACAGCAGACTGAGCAGGACGATGATGCCAATGGCAGTTACGCCGCTCACCAGCAGCGAGATCATGGTGGCCTCAGAACGCATTCTCTGCCGCCCAAACATTTCCGGCATCTGCGGCAGCGGCATGGCCACTATGGTATACTCTCCGCTGCGCCGTCCAACCATCAGGGTTCCTTCGTTCTGTATGGTCAGCGTTCCATCCTCCGGCCAGGAGGCGGCATCTGAAGTCCTCTGGTACAGCGCGTCCTGAAATTGGTTCAGGGAGGAATACACCGGCTGGTGCTCCTGCTCAACGACCAATCGGTAGTTCATCTCATGCAGCTGTCGATCCAGCTGAAGCCAGTCCCGGTCCAGTTCCGTCCAGTTGTTCAACAGCCCCTGGACCATGGCCAACCGGTCATCCGCCACCGGACTCTCCTGCTGCCGATAAAAATCGGAGATCCAGTGAACCGTCCCCCAATTGACCACAAGCATGATAATCAACGCAGCTATCACCGACAACGTATTATAGAAAAAAATTCGTTGTTTGATTCGCAAGCCTATCACCCCTATAATATATTTTACATCAAAAATATAAACAGGTCCGAATGAATTGCTAAACTTTTCTTAAACAATCGCTGAACCTTTTGAAATAGGCGCTCACTTATTTTCTGTAAGTCTCTTCTATAAACGTAGAAATATATCTTCACCCCTATCTTTCCAAAACAAAAAAGTCTAAAAAAACACCGTGTATCAGTTGCCTTCCAATTGGCCTGATACACGGTATTTATGTAGCGGAGTAATCGAGGGATTATATGAACAAGAGCCAGACAAACTGCAGGTGTTCGTCTGGCTCTCTTTTGTAACATCACAACATGATAGATGCTTCCATTCTCAGGGCTGCACCCAAAACCAAATCGAAGCCCAGCGAACGGGTTCGATTTGGAACGGAGGAGCAGCGGCAGGCGCGCGCTCTGACTTTTGTAAAAAAGTCGGAGCAAGCGATATAACGCTTGCTCCGACGTGGTGGAGCAAGTGAAACGGTAGACGAACCAATCCAAGTCCTTATTGTCAGACCGGCAGTCATACTGTTGAAAATCCAGCTCACTGTATTCCGCGGATAAAAGAATCTTGACACCGTTGGTCCCGCAAGTTATAATGAGGATAGAAAAGGCGTTGCCGATAAGCGGTCAGCCTTTCGTGTTAGTTTACAAAGCTAAGCCCTGAAACCGTCACTTGGCCGAGTGGCGGTTTCTGCTTTTTACAACAATCGTGATCGTGTAAGACCCGATGTGAAATGTAATACGCATAGCCTCACCTCCCTTTCAGGAAGTGTTGCTGACCGCCTACCGTTTTATGGCAACGCCTTGCTCCCATGTGGGAGCTTTTTTATTATAGCAACAGCTACATAATTTGTCAATTTATGGGGAGGGCAGTATGGCCAACAGATACACCGATTCGTTTAAGCGTAACATGGTACAGCTTGCATCGCAAGACGGCACAGACATAACCTCACTCTGCAAAGAAAACGGTATTTCCCGCAGCACTCTTTACAAGTGGATGTCAGATTACAAGCCGTTTCATGCGGACACGATCACTCTACACGAATTTGAAACGCTGAAACGCCAGGTAGAAACTCTTAGGCTTGAAAATGAAATCTATCGAAAGATACTTCCCTTACTTATGCTGTCAAGAGATCAGAAGGCATCGGTAGTGGATGCGTTAAAACCTGAATACAGTTTTTATACCCTATGCCGTCTGATCGGCTTACATCACAGCACCTATATCAATCGACAAAAAAGCAAAGGCAAGACAAAGGTCATTGATGCCGATGATGCTATTTTTCGAGAGCAGATCATTTCCGTTTTTGAGCAGAGCCAGCGCCGCTTTGGCGCTAAAAAAATTCGTGCCAAGCTGATGAAACAGGGTCTTACAATCAGCGAAAGAAGAATTTCCCGTATCATGAAAGAATCCGATTTACACCCGCCTAAGCCCTTGGAGAAAAACGCTACCTTTCAGCGGCAATATCGCTACTATCCCAATCGTCTGCGTCGGGAATTTGAACAGCCACGGCCAAACATGGTATGGGTCAGTGACATTACTTACGCCAGAGTTGCCGATGATGTAGCCTATATCTGTGTGGTAATTGATTTGTTTTCCAGAAAGGTTCTCTCCTACTCCATCTCTGAATTCATCAATACCAACCTTACCGCAGACGCTTTTCAAAAAGCATTTTTCCTGCGAAGAAAACCCAAAGATTTGATTTTCCATTCCGATCAAGGCGCACAATACACTTCGTTTGAATTTCGGCAGCTCCTATCTGACCACAAGGTGCAGCAGTCCTTTTCCCAACCCGGAAATCCATTGGACAATGCGGTGGCGGAGTCCTTCTTTGCTTCACTCAAAAAGGAACAGTTCAAATTCAACCTTTACAACAACCTTCATGAGCTTGAGAACAGTGTAACAGAATATATAGAATACTACAACGGCTTTCGCCCGCATCAGACACTTCATCAAAAAACGCCTGACGAATTTGAAGCAGAATATTATAAAAATACTGAGGCTTTTTGAGTGTCCGAAAGCGGATGTTCACAAAGCCTCAGTATTTCAAATGGTGGAGGCGGGGAGAGTTGAACTCCCGTCCGAAAACGCATCCACAAGAACTTCTCCGGGCGCAGACGGTTATTGCGGGAGTCTTGCTCTCCCCGTTCCCCTCACCCCGGGCAAGCCGTCACGCCCGGGGATCAGGTGAGCTTCATGATGCATGGCACGCGCAAAGCTTAGCGTACTCACGTCCACCACTAAACGACGCCTGATCCGGGCTCGTGGCCCTTCCCGGTCAGACGGCCGCCTTTAATTAGGCAGCGTAAGCGTATTCGTTGTTGTTCTTTAATTTATAAAGAAGCCCGTTTTAAGGTGGCCAGGCGCCACCGCCCGCTATTCCTGATTCAACGTCCCCGTCGAAACCGGTACGCCCCCTCGTCGTCGACGCAAGCTTCGTATCGTTCGCTTTCACGCAAGCGTAAAAGCTCATTCACTTCGCTGCGTCTCCTCTCCAAATCGGACCCGCTGACGCCGGGCTCCGATTTGGGCCGCCTGCGGCGGAAAACGCGCCTCAGGCGGCCGAGGAGAAAATTCCACAACAAAACGCTTTTATTGTAACCGGACGAGCCGGAATCACACCTTTTCAGGCTCGGGATACTCCACGCCGAAGGTGTCCACGGTGACCTTCTTCATCCGCTGGTCCTCACGGGGGCGGTCGTTCCAGTCGGTCTTGGCGGAGACGATGGCGTCGGCTACCTCCATACCCTCAATGACCTTGCCGAAAGCGGCGTACTGGCCGTCCAGGTGAGGGGCCTTCTCCACCATGATGAAAAACTGGCTGCCGGCGGAGTTGGGATTCATGGCACGGGCCATGGACAGCACGCCCCGGTCATGGGCCAGGTCGTTATGAAAGCCGTTCCCGGTGAATTCGCCCTTGATGGAGTAGCCGGGGCCGCCCATGCCGGTACCCTGGGGGCAGCCGCCCTGGATCATGAAACCGGGGATACAGCGGTGGAAGATCAGGCCGTCATAAAAACCCTTGTTCACCAGGCTGATAAAGTTGTTGACGCTGTTGGGGGCCACTTCAGGATACAGCTCCGCCTTGATGACGCCGCCGTTCTCCATCTCAAACGTAACGATAGGATTGGACATGATATTTGACTCCTTTTCTGTCTTCTGATCGGCACAGTATGCTCTGCCGCATATTCCGTTATCGGTTCCGGGTTTTCATGACCCGGTCCATCTCCCGCTTGGCGTCCTTTCGGGCGGCCGACTCCCGCTTGTCATAGAGCTTCTTGCCCTTGGCCAGACCGACCTCCAGCTTGACCCGGGGGCCCTTGAAGTAGACGGCCAGCGGGATCAGGGAGTAGCCATCCTGCTTGATCCGGCCGAAGAGCCGCATGATCTCCCGTTTGTGCATCAGCAGACGGCGGGGACGGCGGGGATCTTTGTTAAAAATATTGCCCTTCTCGTAGGGGCTGATGTGCATCCCCAGGACCGACATCTGCCCTTCCTTGATGATGCAGAAGGAATCCTTCAGATTCACGTTGCCCAGGCGGATGGACTTGACCTCGGTGCCTGCCAGTTCGATGCCGGCCTCGTATTTTTCCTCGATAAAATAATCGTGGTAGGCTTTGCTGTTTTTTGCGATCACCTTGACCGCCTCGCCCATGGCCGACACCTCCTTCCCTGGGAACGTGGTATGTTAATGTATCATATTTAATGAAAAAAAGCAAGGGGAAATAAGCGGAAGTATCCCCCGGAGGGCGCTGATCCGGGCCAGCGCCCTTTGTCCCGGCTTACAATGCGCAGTAGGCGCAGGGTTCCTCCACGGTAACGGTGTATTTTTCCAACAGGGACACCGGATGGTAGGACAGCTTGCTGGTACGCAGGCCCGGGTCCCCGGCATCGTCCTCCCGGTTGATGAAGTGGACGCCTTCATGGGCAAACTGCTGGGCAAACTGGGCCACCAGCATCTGGTAGCAGCCCTCATAATCCCGGTCCGCCTTCTCAATGTGGGTGAACAGGGTATCTCCCAGCACCTCTCCCAGGGAAAAGCCGGCGATCTCGCCCTCCACCAGAAGCATGCCGCCCAGCAGGTCATAGAGACTGAAGTTGTCCAGTACCTCATGGGTCTTGGCGATATCCTCATGGAAGGAGGCCGCCGACTTGTCCCAGCGGCTGGCGTACCGGTCCAGGAAGGCCTTGACCGCCGGGATATCCTCGGCCCCTATGGGGCGGAAAGTCCAGTTTCCATAGGTCTTCAGGAATTTGTTCACATGGTTGCGCTGGCCGCTGAGCTTTTTTCCCCGAAAATATTTCAGATCCTCCGCCCGGTACAGGTAGTCAAAGCTGTCCCGGGCCGCGATGGCGGCGCTGTTGGGGAAAAATTGCTGAAGCCGCTCCAGTTCATCCTTGGGGACGGGGTAAAAGGAGATGGGCATGTTCCGGCGGCAGCAGTAGTCGGCGATCTGGCGGTAGTGCTCCGGCCGTCCGCCGCCCAGGGGCAGCGTAAAGGTATTCCCCAGCTCGGGGTAGAACACTTTAAAGTAGAGGGAGCCGTCGTAGATGGCCCACTCGGTCTGATACATATCGCGCCAGATAAAGACGGTGCCGGGGGTCGTGTCGCAGATCCGGCTGCCGCTGTAGCCAAAAAACCGGCGCAGTTTGGGCAGGTCTTCCAGCTGAAGGGGTTGGAAATCAAGCATATATTCAAATCCTTGCGTTTATTTTTCTGTGGTCCTTTCCATTATACCCGACAGCCGGCCGTAATACCAGCCTGTGACGCCCTCTTTTTTGCACAAAATGCCCTGTCGCGTGGCGGCCACCACAGTCAGCCGGTCGCCCGGAGTCACGGGCAGGGCGTAGTCGGTGGAGTCTTCGCACCACAGGCCGTTTGGGCCACGTCGGAGGTAGCGGTTCAGGATAGGCAGGACCCGTCCGGTCTCCCGGTGGCGGCACAGGGAGGTCTCCTCCCCCTCCTCCAGCAGATCCAGGGCGCTGCGGCCCCAACGGATGTTGACGGAGTCCGCCGAGGCCTCCTGACGGTCCAGGGCCACGGCGGTGGGCAGGCCGTCCCAGGCGGTCCAAGACAGCTGGTCGGAGTCCTCCGAGGGAAGGATCAGGGCGTTGAGTTGGCCGTCGATCTTGAGCACACAGCCCCCGTCGATGGAAGCGATCTTCCGGTCGTGCAGGATGATGGGGGCGGCGGAGGGTATTTTGGGATCGTACAGGGTGACGGGCCAATGGCCTACCACCACCCATTTGGAGAAGGAGCGGCCCTGGTCCAGAAAGTCGTCGTTTTTCATGCAGCGCCAGCGGTCCAGCTCCTCCATCCCTTCCAGGGAGGGGACGCCGCCGTGGACAAAGACCAGGTGCTCTGTCTCCAGAATGGTGGGCAGGGACTTCAGCCAGGCCCAGATCTCCGGATAGGCGGCCCGCAGGTCGGCCCGGAGCCGGGGCAGGTCCTCCAGCTGCTCAAAGCCCCCCTCCCGGGCCAACTGCCGCAGGGTGGATTCGGGGTGCTGGGGGAGGTAAACGGAGAAAAAGCGCCGGTCCAGGGCGTCCGTCTCAAAGAACCGGAGGACCAGACCGTCGCAGTTGCCGCACAGGGGGTAGACGGTGTGGGTCCGGCACAGCTCCATCAGATGGCGCAGCAGGGCCAGACTGTTCCGGCCCTTTTCCAGCATATCCCCCACCAGCACCAGAATGTCGTCAGGGGTCAGCCTGATCTGCTCCATCAGTGCCCGGAAGAAAGGCAGATTGCCATGGATGTCGCTGACGGCGATGATCCGATGGCCGGTTGGGAAATTGGGGCGGACCACAGCGGCGCGTTCCATGGCAATACACTCCTTTCCTGATTTGATGGGCATGGATCAGCCCAGCTTGGCCTCCAGGGCCACCCAGCCGTTTTTCTCCCGCTTCCGCGTGATGGAAAGGCCGTTTTTCTTCAGTGCGGCCTCCACCTCATGGGCACGGGTGTCGATGATGCCGGAGCACAGGAACACCCCGTCCTCCGCCAGCATCTGGGGGACCCGGGCGGACAGGGGGATGATAACGTCGGCCACGATGTTGGCCAGCACCAGATGGTATTTCTCCTGGGCCAGCTCAGCGGCCAGAGCGGCGTCGGAGATCACGTCGCCGGCCCGGACGGTATACCGGTCCCGGCCGATGCCGTTGAGGGCGGCGTTCTCATAGGCCACATCCACCGCCTTGGGGTCGATGTCCACCGCCACGGCGGTGCTTGCCCCCAGACACAAAGCGGCGATGGACAAAATGCCGCTGCCGCAGCCCAGGTCCAGGACAGGCCGGCCGGGGACGGTGTGCTCCTCCACCCCCTCCAGACACAGCTGGGTGGAGGCGTGGGAGCCGGTGCCGAAGGTGAGCCCGGGGTTCAGATACAGGGGGCTGCGGCCCTGGGGAACGGGTTCCTCCCGCTCCCATTCGGGGACCACATAGAGCCGCTGGCCGATGGTCAGAGGCTTGTAGTACTTCTGCCAGCTGTAGGCCCAGTCATTGTCAGCCAGGGGCGTTACAGTATATTCCCATCCCAGGCCCCGGGTGTACCGCTCCAGCTGGGCCCGGCCGTCCTCGTCATCGGTGACGTAGAACTTGACCCGGGTGATCCCCTTCATCCGGTCCAGCAGCTCCTGGTCCACATAGTCCCAGTACTGCCGGTTCTGCTCCAGGAACCGGAGGAAATCCCCCTCGTCCTCAATGACCAGTCCGTCCATGCCTGCGGCGGTGAGCCGGACGGTGACCTCGTCCAGCTTTTCGGGGGTGGTGTTCACGGCGATCTCCAGCCATTTGGTATCAGCCATAATGGATTCTCCTTAGATTCATCATAATTTCATCAGTTTGCGGGGGTCTTTGGGCCTACCGCCCACCTTCTCAAATGGACCGGAATTCACCGCTCCACGCCCACATAGAACAGGGCCAGCGTGCCGGGGCCGGAATGGGCGCCGATGACGGGGCCCACATAGTTGATATACACGTTCTGCACGCCGAAGCGGTCCTTGACCATCTGGGCTACCAGCTCCGCGTCCTCGGGGCAGTCCCCGTGGCTGATGAAGACGGTCTGCTCCCGGGGGTCGATGGCGGTCTGCTCCATGCGGTCCACCAGCGCCTTCAGCGCGTTGTGCCGGCCACGGGCCTTCCCAATATTGATCAGATGGCCGTCGTTGTCCACATGGAGCACCGGCTTGATTTGGAGCATCGAGCCCACCACGGCGGTGGTGGCCGAGATCCGGCCGCCGCGCTTCAGGAAGTGGAGGTCATCCACGGTGAACTGGTGGCAGATGTTCAACTTGTGGGACACCACCCAGTCCCGGACCTCCTCGATGGACTTGCCCTTCTCCCGCTCCCGGGCGGCCAGCCAGACCAGCAGGCCCTGGCCCAGAGAGGCACACAGGGTATCCACGGTATACAGCTTCCGGTCGGGATACTTGTCCCGCAGCTCCTCCACGGCCATGGAGGAGGCGTTATAGGTCATGGACAGGCCGGAGGAGAAGGCCAGGATCAGCACATCCTTGCCGGCCTGGAGCAGGGGCTCCAGCACCTGAGTATACTGGGCCACATTGACGGCGGCGGTGGTGGCGTTCTCCTCCTTTCGCAGCATGTCGTAAAAGACCCGGGGGTCCATGTCACGGTGATCGGGGAAATCCTGATAGGTCAGTCCCCGAATGGTGAAGCTGAGGGGCAGGACCCGGATATCATATTGGGCGATCAGGTCGGGACCAAGATCGGCGGAGGAGTCGGTAAGGATCACAAAATCAGACATAAGATAACACTCCTTTGAAAACGGGATAAAGCGGCTCTGGGCAGTTCCGCTTATTTTTTTCCTTTTTTATGGGGGTCTTCTTCAGGCTGGAGCACATCCAGGATACGGGCACAGGCCAGCTGGCCGGCATAGCTCCGCAGGGCCAGATCCAGCGCGATCCGGGCCAGGTCCTCCCGCTGGGCATCCCCGTCGATGGCCTGGGCGGTCTCGGACAGCGCCCGGTCCAGCGCGCGGCAGAAGTAGTCATACAGCTCCTGGGAGCTCTTTCCTGTGGACTGGCCGGCAGCCAACAGGGTGCCGATGTCACGGACGGACAGTACCTTTTTCAGGGCGCACACGGCGGTGAGATAACCCAAATGGACCGGGCCGTACCGCTTGCCCTCTGCCCGGGGCACCAGGCCGTCCTTAATATAGTTGTTGACCATGGCGGAGGTCAGGGCCTCCCCCTCGTCAAAGTGGATCAGTTGCCGCGGCATGTAGGAGATGATCTGGTCCATATACAGCGCCAGATCGGGCAATTCCTCCCATGGGGTGGGACGCTCTTCCTCCATGCGTTTTTTCAGATCAAGCAGTTCTTCCACCGGTGAAAGCCTCCTCTCAATGTAATATTCATTATGCTATCACGCAATATTAAAAACTTCAACCCTGTTTTTTGCTCTCTTCCCTGCGCAGCTCCGTCCGGCGGCGGAGACGCTCCAGAGCCTGGGCATGGTCGGTGGAGCGCATCTTGGGGAAGGCGTTCATCAGACGGCGCTGGCCAAAGGTCTCGCCGTCCATCAGGTCCTGGAGCTTGTCCCGCAGCTCGGCCAAGTCGGCCTTGCGGGCGGCGCGGCGCTGGTCCTTCTGGGCCATCAGCTCGGCTTTGCGCTGGACCAGATTTTCCTTCCAATCCTCCAGATCCTCCTGGAACTCCGCCTTGCGCTCGGCCAGAGACTCCTCCAGATTCTCCCGGCGGTCGGACAGGTTGTCCATCCAATCGTCCAGTTCCTCCCGCAGGTCGGCGCCCTTCTCAGCGGCGTCCAGCACCCGGTCGGCCAGATTTTCTCCAAACTCGTTGGAGGCGGCTTTGATCTTGACAGCCATCTCATCGATCTGGCTGAGCTTGCGGTTGATCTTGGCAATGGTGCGGACCGTGGCCACCAGGTCCACCGCCATGACCGCTCCAAACAGACCCAGCAGCACCCAGCCCAGGGTGTGGGGGATTATGCGGATCAGAAATTCGATGGAGGGGTGGAGAATGTCCACAACAAACAGGCAGGCCAGACCCCAGGCGATGGAAAATTGCAGACAGATGTACCCGTTCAGGTTAAAGGGCTTGTCAGAGTAGTCCCACCAGCGCTGGTGAAAGATCTTCTCCAACACGAAGCCGGTGGCCCACTCCAGAGCGGAGGTAAGGACTACGGAGCCCAGAAACAACAGGAAAAAATTGTGCTTCAGGGGGATGAGGCAGGCCAGGACGATGACCACGCCGAAGCCGTAGATAGGACAGACAGGTCCATTGAGAAAGCCCCGGTTGACAAATTTTCCGGTACTCAGGGCGGCGTAGCTTACTTCGGTACACCAGCCCAGAAAGGCATAGATAAAAAAGATCCACAGGAACTGATACACGTTGGGTCCTCCTTTAAAAGCGGGCAAAAGCGGTCTATGAATAATATAGTATATCACTCCTAAGAAAAAAAGTCTATCCCGTCCTTTCCCCGTCCCCATTCCCCCCGGGTACTGGCAAAGAAATTCCCGGCGATCTCACATATAAATTGAAAAGGCGGATGAGACCTGCTATCATAAAAAACGAAACGGTAAATTCGAACGTATGGAACCATTTTATAGAATTGGAATGTCAGATTATGGAATTTTATGAAAAATTGCAGAAGCTGAGAAAGCAAAAAGGTCTTACCCAGGAAGAGCTTGCAGAAGCGTTATTTGTATCCCGCACCGCAATTTCAAAGTGGGAATCCGGGCGAGGGTATCCAAATATAGATTCTTTGAAAGCAATCTCAAAATACTTCTCCGTGTCGCTGGATGAATTATTATCCAGCGATGAAGCACTCACCATTGCCGAGGAATACAACAAGAGAAAAGAAACCCATTTCCGCGACTTGGCCTTTGGATTGCTGGATTGCAGCGTGTCTATGTTTCTTTTTCTTCCCTTCTTCGGGCAAAAGGCAGACGGTATCATACAAGCGGTCCCGCTGCTCTCGCTGACCGCAATGGAATCTTATGTAAAGATACCGTATTTGATTATTGTCTTTTGGCTCATCATATGGGGAATACTCATCCTTGCACTCCAAAATTGTGAATCGGCGTTATGGCTGCGGAGCAAGTATAAAGTATCTTTGGGCGCAAGTGCACTTGGGGCTCTTTTCTTCATGATAAGCCTACAGCCTTACGCGGCAATGTTTACCTTCATATTCTTGGCGATCAAGGCGCTGATGCTGATAAAATGGGTGTGACACGATTCGTATCATTGATGTGACACACCAATTCTTTCCTGATTTCTGCCGTCGGATTAGATTGTATTTCGGCCAGAGCCAAATACGATCTGAAAGGACGGTCTAGAAATGGAGAAAAAAGATCAGAAGAATTTTTGCGTTGCACTCTGTTTGCTGGTATCATTCGCGCTGTGGACGGCGGCAGTCCGCCGCATTGATGTACAGGCGATCGGGCCAAAGGGTTCCTCGGTGGGCTTTGCCACTTTGAATCGGTTGATTCACAACCTTACCGGGGTGCACATGTCCCTCTATACCATCACCGATTGGTTAGGGTTGGTCCCGCTGTGCTTTATATTGGGATTTGCGCTTCTTGGGCTTGTGCAGCTGGTAAAACGAAGAAGCCTTTTCAAAGTTGATTGCAGTATTCTGGTACTCGGCGGATTCTATATGATCGTAATGGCATTCTATTTATGTTTCGAACTGTTTGTGGTAAATTACAGGCCTGTATTGATCGAAGGATATTTGGAAGCTTCCTACCCATCATCCACAACCATGCTGGTGATGTGTGTCATGCCAACAGCGATGATACAGCTTGATGCCCGAATCAGAAATCAGGGACTCAGAAAGGGCGTCTTTTGTATGCTGAGCACGTTTACTGCATTCATGGTCCTTGGCAGATTGATCTCAGGGGTCCATTGGTTTACAGACATTGTCGGCGGTGCATTACTAAGCGCAGGGCTGGTCATGCTCTACTATGCTGCGATCCATTTGCTGACCCAAAAAGGCTGAACCACTTCTCCTGTTCCCCGGTTCCGTTCCGAAAAGCGGGGCGCACCGGAAATCCGGTGCGCCCCGCCTTGTTGCAGAAAAAAGAGCCCGATTTTCAAAAAATCGGACTCCTTTTTTCAGTTGATGTCAGGACGGGAGATCAGTCCTCGTCGTCTGCCTCCACGGTGTCGTCGCTCAGATCCAGGGAGTACTTGGTCCCGCAGTTGGGGCACTGGATAAAGCCCTCGGCCAGGGCCTCATCATCAATGACGAGAGACTCCTCACAGGTGGGGCACTCCACCTCGAACCAGTCGTCGTCATAGTCCTCCTCATCCTCGTCCATCTCGTCCTCGTCATCATAGACGATGGACTCCACGTCGGCCAGATCGTCGGACAACACGTCGATCTCCTCACCCAGAGCCTGGGAATTCTCCTCCAGGTCCTCGATGGACAGGCCAATCTCCTCCAGAATGCCGATCATCACGGAGATCAGCTTACCCTCCTTGGACTTCTCGGTATCCAGGTTCAGACCCTCGGCCAGGCCCTTCAGATAAGCGACTTTCTCGGAAATAGTCATAACTTGTTCCCTTTCTGAGGCTGTGCCTCACACAGAGGATTTCAGGGGCGCTCCCCCGCTTGAACATTCGGTCTGCAAGCCACGGCTCGCACTGGCTCAGACGCTTAGCCCTTGCAGCGCTCCAGGTACTCGCCGGTACGGGTGTCGATCTTGATCTTGTCGCCGGGGTTGATAAACAGGGGGACCTTGATCTCGGTGCCGGTCTCCAGGGTGGCGGGCTTGGTCACATTGGTGGCGGTGTCGCCCTTGAAGCCGGGATCGGTCTCGGTGACCTCCAGCTCCACGAAGGTGGGGGGCTCCACGCCGAAGACGCTGCCCTTGTAGGACATGACCTTGCAGCTCATGTTCTCCTTGACGAACCGGAAGCTGTCGCCCAGCAGGTCCTTGCTGATGGGCAGCATATCAAAGCTCTCCATGTCCATGAAGTAGTACAGGTCGCCGTCGTTGTAGCTGTACTCCATGTCCTTGCGCTCCACGAAGGCCTGCTCGAACTTGGCGGTGGGGTTGAAAGAGGTCTCGGTCACGCCGCCGGTGATGATGTTCTTCATCTTGGTACGGACGAAAGCGGCGCCCTTGCCGGGCTTCACATGCTGAAACTCGACAACCTGCATGACCTTGCCGTCCATCTCGAAGGTCACGCCATTGCGGAAATCGCTGGCGGAAATCATTGCCATAGGAATCATCCTCCACTATTTATATATAAGCTGATTTATTTTACCCCATTTTCCCCGCTTTGACAAGAGGGTTTCCATGGAATTGCGGGGATTCCCCGCGAATTTTTCGCGCCTTACAGCACGATCAGATCCTTGGGGGAGCGGGTAATATCCTCGCAGCCCCCTTCCTTCAGGATCAGCACATCCTCGATCCGCACGCCGAACCGGACGGGCAGGTAGATGCCGGGCTCGGCGGAGATAACCGCGCCCGCGGGCAGCACGGCGGTCTCGCTGGGGCTGGCGCTGGGTGCCTCGTGGATGTCAATGCCCAGACTGTGGCCGAAGCTGTGGGTAAAATATTCCCCATACCCCGCCTCTTCAATGACCCGGCGGGCGGCCGCGTCCACCTCCTGCCCCGTCACCCCGGCCCGAGCGGCATTGATGCCCGCCTTCTGGGCGGCCAGGACGGTGGCATAGACCCGCTCCATCTCCTCGGTAGGCTGGCCCAGCGCCACGGTTCGGGTCATATCGGAGCAATATCCGTTCAAAACGCAGCCGAAGTCCATGGTGATAAACATCCCCGTATCCACCATCTGGTCCCCGGGTACGGCGTGGGGCATGGAGCCGTTGGCGCCGGAGGCCACGATGGGGTCAAAGGACACCCGCTCTCCGCCCCGGCTCATCATCTCATAGACCAGACGGGCCGCGATCTCCCGCTCCGTCATGCCCGGGCGGATGAAATTCAAGATGGCCTTGAAGGCCTCGTCGGTGATCTTCTGGGCCCGGCGCATGACCTCCAGCTCCTCCTCGTCCTTGGAGGCCCGCAGGGAGTCCAGCAGGGGCTGGGCGGGCGTCAGGATACAGGGCAGCTCCTGGGCGTAGCGCCGGTGGGCGTCCACCGTCAGGCTGGCGCTCTCAAAGCCCACGTTATGCAGTCCATTTTCCTCGATGTAGGCCCGGGCCTGGGCCAGATGGCCGCTGCTCCGGGTGACCAGAGAGACCTGGGCCCCGGTGATCCGTTCCCGGGCGGCCTCGATATACCGGCCGTCGGTGGTGTAGTGGGCCCCCTCCCGGGTGACCAGCAGCATACCCTCCCCGTGGAAGCCCAGGGCATAGCGTTCTCCGGACTGGCTGGTGATGAGCATAGCGTCCAGGCCGTAGTCGGGCAGTTTTTGGGAAATGCGCGCGATATGGTTCATCTATCAAGACTCCTTAATCTCGGTTCTAATATTAAAGGAAAAAGCAGGCCACGCCGACCAGAACCAGCGCCATACCGCCGATCCGGCTGATCAGCAGTTCCCGCTGTGTGGGTTCAGTGTGTCTCTTGCGTCCTCCGTGGGCAAATTTCCACAGTTCCTTGGGGCGGATGGCCTCCAACGCGCCTACGGCGATCAAGACCGCGCCAAAAACAATATTGTCCATCGTCTCCTCCATTCCCGCGCCGCCTGCGCGGTGCTTCTTTTCTTTCTCAATGGTCCTTCCGGGGCTGTCTTGCATAGGACCACCCCCGAGAATATCCGGGGATACCGGGGCAGCCCCGACAAAGGCGTCCTTTATGGGATAAGCCGCTCCGTCACAGCCGCTTCCACTGCTCCTGATAGACCCGCTTCATGGTCAGCGCGTCCTCCGCCTGGGTGCCTGCCGATTCGCAGATAAACGTGGGGCTCCAGCCCCGGCGGGCGATTGCAGCGGCCAGAGGGTCCCAGTCGGGGCCGTAGCCGTCGTCATCGTCGAAGGTCCGGTGGCACTTCTCGCCCCCGTTGGGGGTGAACTGGATGTGGGAAAAGTGGCTGTGAAAGGTACTGGCCCGCTCTGCCCCCAGCGCCTCCTCCACCCGGTTCAGCATCCGCTCCACGGCCTCGGGGCCGTTGTCCGCCCCCAGGGAGCGGGCATACAGGTGGCCGAAGTCGATACAGGGTACCAGCCGCCCGTCCAGGGCGCACAGCTCCAGCACCTCGTCCAGGTCCCCCAACTGATTGATCTTTCCCATGGTCTCGGGGCACAGGGCGATGTGGCCGAAGCCCTGGTCGTCGCAGGCGGCCAGGACCTCCCGCAGGGACCGTTTCGCGATCTCCAGAGCTTCCCGGCGGGTCCGCTTCATCAGCGCGCCCGAGTGGATGACCACCCGGTCCGCTCCCATCCGCCCGGCCACTGAGCAGGCGCCGGTGATATAGCCGATTGTCTTTTTCAGACTGTCCGGGTCGGGGTTTGCCAGGTTGATAAAGTAGGGGGCGTGGAGAGACAGGGAAATACCCGCCGCCCGGGCGTTCTCCCCCACCCTGCGGGCGGTCTCCTCCCCCACATGGACACCCTTGCCGCACTGGTACTCATAGCAGTCCAGGCCAAAGTCGGCGATCCATTTCGGAGCGTCCAGAGAGGACTTGTGGACTTTGGAAAAGCTGTCGGAATTGCCGGCGGGGCCGAATCTGGCGCTCATACAAAGGGCCTCCTTCTTCCCAGGGCACGGAAGGGGGTCTCCACGGCGTAGCGGATATACCGCCCGGGGTTGCCCGCCAGGCGGATAGGCTCCACCAACAGGGGGACGACCCCCGCCCGGTTGGCGCCCAGGGTATCGGTAAAGATCTGGTCTCCCACCATGACGGTCTCCTCCGGCCTTGCGCCCATCCGCTCCATGGCCTTGAAATAACCGCCCCGCTTGGGCTTGCCGGAGTGGCCCTGGAAGGGAATACCCAGGGCTTCCGCGAAGTGCCGGGCCCGGTGGGGCTTCCGGCTGTTGGACAGCAGGAACAGGCGGATGCCCGCCCGCTCCAGGGCCTCCTTCCAGGCCACGATGTCCGGTGTGGGCTCGGGCACCTTGTAGGGCACCAGGGTATTGTCCAGATCGGCCAGCACCAGGCGAACGCCTTTGGCCGCCAGAGCCTCCGGCTCCAGGGCGGTCACCGAGGGATAGACCCCCCGTGGGATCAGTGAAAAGGGCACGAAGGTGTCCTCCTTTGTTCTAAATATGGGGCGCGCAGAATAGGTTTTGGAGAGCGCGCCGGGCGGGCTTCCGCCCGTTTCAAGTTATCATACCACGTTTGAAAAAAATGGACAAGGGGGAGCCGTTCATGTCGCAGGATACCTTTTATATTCCCATTTTGCCCCAGCAGCTCCGGGCCCTTCAGGGCTGGGACGTCACGCCCGCCCATCTGGCCTACCGCGTGGGCCGGGGCCCCCACCTGTTCCGTTCCGGAGGGGCCGTGCCCCTGAAGGGCGGGCTGATGGTGCTGGACAACCGGGGCTTCGACGGTCTGGGACCGTTGGCGCCCTTTTGCCAGGAGGTGGTCCGGGAATGTCTGGCCCGAAGCTTCTCCGGGGCGGTGCTGGACTTTGAGGGGCGAACGCCCCCTCTGGAGCAGATGGCCTCCCAGCTGGACGGCATCTTCGCCCGGAGGGGCTGGAGTCTCTTCGTCCCGGAACCTTACGGCCACTGCGCCCCCCATGCCAAAGTGCTGATCCCCTCCGCCCTGTCCGGCGGCTCCCTGGCGCTCCGGCTGGAGGAGGCCGCGGAGCGTTTCGGCCGAAACCGGGTGGCCCTGTCCCTCCAACGGACGGCGGAGGACTTTTTTCTCCCCTCCCCCTCGGGCAGCGGCGTCTCTCTGACCCGGGAGGAGCTGCGGGAGCGGCTGGACCGGTTCCGCCCCTCGGTGTTCTTCTCCCGGGAACTCTGCGCCCGGTACTTCACCTATATGAGCCGGGAGAGCGGCGCCCACTTTGTTCTCTTTGATGACGGGGATACCCTGTGCCGCAAGCTGGAGGTGGCCCGCCGGGCCGGCATCCACACCTTTCTGGCCCCCTGGGCCGAGGTGGAGGAGCACGCCGGACAGCTCGGCTTGCCCCGTACAGCCCCCCAGATGAAAAATATCCGCTGACCAAAACCGCCCGCGCCGGGCCCGGGCGGGCGGTTTTTATGCCGGCCAAGCCGGGAATTTTTTGAGAAAACTGTGAACTTTTCAGAAAGGGTCTGGACAGAAGGGGGCGAGCTGGATTATGATGTAATTTGTATGTAAACCGCATTTTGGCACGTATTTTGTCCTATCATCCGGAAAAAGGGGCAAAAATACGGGGAGGTCAGCCAATGAGACATTTCTTTTTCGGCGGGGTGAACCCCGCTCCCCATAAAGAGAGCACCAGGCGAAAGCCCATCGCCCGAATGGAGCGCCAGCCCAGCCAGGTGGTCATCCCCCTGGTCATGAGCACCGGAGAGGCCGCAACCCCCGCCGTCAAGCCGGGGGACCGGGTGGCCATCGGCCAGCCCATCGCTCTGGGGCAGGGGCTGAGCGCCTCCGCCCACGCCAGCGTCTCCGGACGGGTAGTCGCCATTGAAGAGCGGCCCCACCCCTGGGGCGGTGTCTGCGAGGCCATTCTTTTGGAGAACGACGGCCGGAACACCCCCTGGTCCGGCCGTCCTGAGCCGCTGGATCCCACCCAGGTCACCCGGGAGCTGCTTTTGGCCCGGGTGCGGGAGGCGGGGATCACCGGTATGGGCGGCGGCGCCTACTCCACGGCGGAAAAGCTCCGCCAAGCCGCCGGCCGTGTGGACACCCTGATCGTCAACGCCGCTGAGTGCGAGCCCTATATCACCGCCGACCACCGGCTGCTGCTGGAGCGCAGCGACAAGATCCTCCAGGGCGCCCAGACTCTGGCCCGGGCTCTGGGGGCCCAGCGGGCCGTTCTGGTCACCGAGGGGGACAAGCTCAACGCCGCCGAGGCGGTGGAGCGCCGGCTGCGTAAGCGCAGCGGCAAAGTGGAGCTGTGCACCATCGGCACGCGCTACCCTCTGGGCGCGGAAAAGCAGGTCGTCCAGACCGTCACCGGCCGGGAGGTCCCCCCGGGCGGCACCCCCCTGGAGGTGAAATGCGTGGTCCTCAACGTGGCCACCGTCTTCGCCATTCAGGAATCCCTCTTCCGGGGAAAAGCCCTGACCCACCGGACCGTCACCGTCACCGGCGGAGCGGTGGCCCGCCCCCGGAACCTGTGGGTCCCCATCGGCACCCCCCTGCGCTGCCTGCTGGAAGAGGCGGGAGGCCTGCGGGAAAAAGCCGATCTGATCCTCACCGGAGGACCCATGATGGGCACCCCCCAGCCGGATCTGGAGGTCCCGGTCATCAAAAGCACAAACGGACTGCTCTGTCTGACCGGCCAGGAGCGCCGGCCGGCCGACCAGGAATCGGTGTGCATCCGCTGCGGCAAATGCGTGGCCGCCTGTCCCATGCACCTGGCCCCCGTGTTCATCAGCCAGGCCGTCCGCCAGAACGAGCTGCGCAAGCTGCCCAAGCTCCACCCGGAGGACTGCATGGAGTGCGGCTGCTGCTCCTATATCTGCCCGGCCCGTATTCCCCTGGTGGAACTGGTGCGCCAGGCCGGCCAGCTGCTTGAGAAGGGAGGTCAGGCCCAATGAATTCCACCCGTTCCCTCCGCCTGCCCCCCCAGGTGGGACAACCCTCCAACACCTCCGCCATGATGGGGGACGTGCTGGTGGCCCTGCTCCCCACCACGGCCATGGCGGTGTTCTTCTTCGGCTTCCGGGTCCTGGTCCTCGCCGCCGTCTCCATCGGTTCCTGTCTGCTCTTTGAATTCCTTTACCGCCGCCTCACTGGCCAGAGTGACACCCTCCGGGACCTGTCCGCCTGCGTCACCGGTCTGCTGCTGGCGCTGAGCCTGCCCGCCACCGCCGCCTACTGGGTCCCCATCCTGGGCGCGGCCTTCGCCATCGTGGTAGTCAAACAGTTCTACGGCGGTCTGGGCAAAAACTTTATGAATCCCGCTCTGGCCGGCCGGATGCTGCTGGCCACCTTCCCCGTTCTGATGACCAACTGGTCCAAGCCCCTGGACCGGCTTCCCCTTTTGGGGGTGGATGCGGTATCCGCCGCCACCCCTCTGTCCTACCTCCATGCGGGCACCCTGCCGCCCCAGACCCCGGGGCAGCTGTTCCTGGGCCAGCAGGGGGGCTGCATGGGCGAGGTGTCCGCCGTCATGCTGCTACTGGGCGGGCTCTACCTGATCCTGCGCCGGGTCATCTCCTGGCGCATCCCCACCGCCTATCTGGGCACGGTGGCCCTGTTGGCCCTGCTGCTCCCGCCGGAGGGGGTGGGCTCCATGGCCTGGATGACTGCGCAGCTGCTCAGCGGCGGTCTGCTCCTGGGCGCCTTCTTCTTCGCCACCGATCCCACCACCTCTCCCGTCACGCCCCGGGGCCAGCTTATGTTCGGCGCGGGCTGCGGAGCCCTGACCATGCTGCTGCGCAGCTTCAGTTCCTACCCCGAGGGGGTAGGCTGGGCCATTCTTACCATGAACTGCTGCGTGTGGCTGCTGGACCGGGCCGGAATGCCCCGGCGGTTCGGCGCCGGCCGGTTCTCGGTCCTTCGCGAGTGGCTGAGCCGCCTGCGCCGGAATCTGGAGGAGATCCGCTTCATCAAGCCCAACCTCCACTTCACCCTGATCAAAGGCGGCAAAATGCCCGGCGAGGAGCATCTGGACCAGATTCGTGCCCAGGCCAAGGCTCTGTCCTGTCTGGGCGCGGTGATCCTAGCCACCGGCCTGGTCATCTTCGGCGTTCACCGCTTTACCGATTTAGACACCGCCCGGGCTGAGACAGATGCCCAGCAGGAGCTGCTGTCCCAGGTGATGCCCCAGGCCGCCTTCAGTTCTGAGATCCCCTACCGGGCCGTGGGCGCTCTGAGCATCCAGGCCGGCTACAGTGAGGACAATGAGCTGGTGGGCTACTGCGTGGAGATCCAGGCCCATGGTTTCGGTGGCGTCGTTACCATGGAGGTGGGCGTGGATCTGGACGGCCGGGTCACCGGAGTGGCCGTCACCGACCACAAGGAGACCTCCGGCGTCGGCACCGAGGCCATGACCCCCGCCGCCCTGCGGCGCTATGTGGGCAAATCGGGCACCATCCGTTCCTCGGGGGCTAACTCGGTGGACGCTGTGTCCGGCGCCACCGCCACTTCTCAGGCCATTACCGCCGGTGTCAACCGGGCACTGGCCATCGTAGCCAATCTGGATTTGGAAGGAGGCGACGTGAGCTATGTGGATGGAGAGGTCTGACGTCTCCCTGTACCGGGCTCCGTCGGGAAAGGAGGCCGCTCCATGGGTATTTTAGATCTGGCCGGGGTAGCCCTGGCCGCCCTGCTCTCGGAAAACTTCATTCTGGTCAACTGCATGGGCATCGGCACCCGGGTCCGCAGCTTTCGGGACCCCGTGGACGCCCTGCGGACCGGGTACTGCCTCACGGTGGTCATGGTGCTGGGAGCGCTGTGCTCCTGGCTGGCTGACTTTTTGGTCTTCACCCGGTTCAGCTGGCAATACTACCGGCTGCTGTTTCTGGCCCTGCTGATTCCCGGACTGGTGGCCGGACTGCGGAAGTTTATCCGGGTCTGCGTACCCGAGCTGTCCCGCCGCATGGACGGCAACCTGGCCGCCGTGTCCACCAACTGCGCCGCGCTGGGCTCCGCCCTGCTGGTGGCCCAGCGCAGCTACAGCCTGCCCGCCGCCCTCCTCTTCTCCTTCCTGGGCGGCATCGGCGCCACCGTGGCGCTGGCCAGCTTTGCCAGTCTGCGGGAGGAGGTCAACTTTGACAGCTGCCCCAGATGCTTCCGGGGCACCCCCATCCTGCTCATCACCGCCGGGCTGATGGCGTTAGCGCTGGTGGGTTTTTACGGACTGCATGTCGGCTGATTTTCTCGAAAACAGGAAAATCCGCCGCGGAACTTCATTCCGCGGCGGATTTTTTCATTTCTCAGGCCTCAGGATCACTTGGCCAGCTCGAAGGACGCACACTCGGTCCCCTCACACTTGGTGGGGGTGGAGTCGCAGCAGCCCACCTTGATGGACTCCAGCGAACAGCAATTATAGGGACCGTTGTGGAACGCGCAGCTGGAGACGCTGCACTTGATGCTGGTATTACAGGACTTCTGATCCATACGTCAAACCTCCTCATTTGGGATGGCCTTAGTATGGACACTCAGCAGCGGGATTATTCTCCGGTCTGTTCAGATTCCTGTTTCTCCTCCTCCGCACCGCTCAGCACCCGGGGAATAAAGCGCCGGGCAAAGCGGCCCTTGCCTCTCCCCTTTACGTAGAAATATCCGATGAAGGAAAACACCACCGCGCCCACGAAGTTGACCACCAGGTCCTTCATGGTGTCCAGAATGCCAACGTCCAGATAGCCTCCCACGCCCAGGGGGATCTGCTCTCCGTTTGCCACCACGATCACGTCGGTGATCCCTTTGATGGCCACGGGCGTATTACCCCCGGTGGGGTCCAGCATGACGGAGGAGATGCTGCTGAGCACCGTGTCCTTCTGCATGTCCAGCAGGAACAGCTGGTCCATGGCGCACTCGAAAAATTCCCACAGCACACCGATGGTCATGGAGAAACAGAAGGCCACGATGGCCATAAAGACGGGGGAGAGGGTCAGGGAAAACCGCTCGTTCCGGTCGAACATGTCCACCAGACAGAAGCCGATGGCGGCGCAGAGAAAGCCGTTAATGGTGTGGAGCATGGTATCCCACCCCTGGAAGGTGGTATAGAAGGCACGGATCTCCCCCAGGATCTCCGCCGCGAAAATAAACAGCATGATGACGATCTCCAGCGTGTCCGGAAGGTCGATCTTGAGTCTGCGTTCAAAAATGGTGGGCAGCAGGAACAGGACCAAGGTGAGCAAACACAGGAAGACATTTTCAAAATTGCGGTTGAAAAACTGGGCCACCATGATGAGAATGACCATTAAACGCAGCACCAGATATACTACGGTCACGCTTCTCTTCCGTTTGAGTTCCTGATGAGCCGCCTTCATGACCGCTTTCACCCCGGATTTTTTCATAAGTTTCTCCCTTCCAGCTTGTCCCTTTTGTATATTTTTATGATATACCTCTCCAAAAAGAAAGTCAAGAAACCGCCCCGCCCACATACACTATGGGTGGAGGTGATCTCTTTGGATCTACATAATCAGAACATCACGGTGGGGGAGCTGCTGGACAATCCCAAGTCCCGGGCGGTGTTCCAACGCCGGTTCGGCAAGCTGATGCAGCACCCCATGGTGGCGGCGGCCCGGACTCTGACGCTGAAACAGCTGGTGGAGATGGCGGCGGTCTATCTGCCCAAAAAGACCATTCAGGACACCCTGCGGGAGCTGCAGCAGCTCTGATCTCCCCGCGCCCGGCGTTTCCGACAGCAGCCGGCCTGACTGACAACCTGCGGCGTGCCGCCATTTTGGGCAGAACGCCCCCTTCCCCTCAAAAACATTGGCGCATTTCTCCCTTGTTATGGGTTGTCAGAACCAGAATTTTGGGATAAAATAAAACATCATCAGGGAAATGGAGGGACAGCCATGGACATTATCCGCCGGGAGCGCCATGGCGTCTCTTTTTATGCCTGTGCCCACCCCGCCTGGGCCGGGACCGTCCATGGCTTTTCCACACGCCTGGGCGGCGTCTCCCCCGCTCCCTGGGAGAGTTTGAATCTGGGGGCCAACCGCGGGGACGACCCCAACCGGGTCCGGGAGAATTTTTCCCGGTTCTGCGCCGCTCTGGGCGCCGATGTGACGGCGCTGGTCAAAAATCACCAGGTCCACAGCGACCGGGTCCGCCCGGTCACCGCGGCCGATATTCAGTCCGATCCCGCCGCCCCCGGCGTCTTTGAGGCCGACGGCCTCATTACCGATGTGCCGGGGGTAAGTCTCACTGTCTTCTCCGGGGACTGCATCCCCATTCTATTCTACGACCCCCAGGCCCGGGTCATTGCCGCCGTCCACGCGGGCTGGCGGGGCACCGCCGCCGGCATTGCCGCCCGGGCGGCGGAGGCCATGGTCCGGGACTACGGCTGCGCTCCGGAGCATATTTTGGCCGCCATCGGCCCCGGCATCGGTCCATGCTGCTTCGAGACCCACGCCGACGTCCCCGAGGGTCTGCGGGCCGGGTTGGGCGCCGACGCGGAACCTTTTATCCGCCCCCTGCCCGGAGGCGGGAAATTCACTGTGGATCTGAAGCGGGCCAACGCCCGGTGGCTGGAGCGGTCCGGCCTTACGCCGGACCACATTGCCCTCTGTACCGCCTGCACCGCCTGCCGGCTGGATACTTTCTGGTCCCACCGGGTCCAGGGGAACGCCCGGGGCAGCATGGCCGCCATGATCCAACTTATTTGAACGCGAAAAGGAACCTGTATGAGACGACTTCTCTCTCTGCTGTTATCCGCCGCCCTGGCCCTGTCTCTGGCGGCCTGCGGTCCGTCGGACGGAGCCTCGGGCAGCCAGTCCGGCTCGGCCTCGCCTGTCCCCGACGCCTCCCAGGTCCCGGTGGACATTCCCTTCTCTTTGGCGGTTTACCCTGCTTACAGCCTTCACCCCGTTCTGGCGGAAAACCGGGCCAATCTGACCTTGGTCCCTCTGCTCTATGAGCCCCTGTTCCAGCTGGACGGTTCCTTTCAGGCCGTCCCCGTACTGTGCCAGAGCTATACCGCCGGTCCGGACAACCTGTCCTGGACCTTTACGCTGCGGTCCGGCGTCACCTTTTCCGACGGCACCCCCCTCACGGCTGAGGCCGTAGCCGCCGCTTTGAACACTGCCCGGCAGGAGGGCTCCCGCTACGCCCAGCGGCTCCGGGACGTAACCTCCGTCACCGCCGGAGACGGCTCCGTCACCGTTACCCTCAGCCGCCCCAACGGGGACCTGCCCGCTCTGCTGGACATCCCCATCGCCAACGGCTCGGGAGACCGCCCCGCCGGCACCGGCCCTTATATACTGTCCGGTGAGGGGGAAGAACTGCTCCTCACCGCCCGCAGCGACTGGTGGCAGTGCAAGGCTCTCCCCGCCCGTGAGATCCCTCTGACAGCGGTGGAGCGCAGCGACGATCTGATCTCCTCCTTCGCCTCCGGCGACACCGGTCTGGTTGACGTGGATCTGATGGGCACCAACGCCCTGGGCTACTCGGGCAATTATGAAACCTGGGACTACGCCACAACCGATTTCCTCTATCTGGGCTTCAACGTCCAGCGGGGGATCTGTCAGCGTCCGGAGGTCCGCCGTGCCCTGGCCCTGGCCGTGGACCGGGATTCCATCGTTCAGGTGGACTACGCCCGCCACGCCGCCGCCGCTTCCCTGCCCGTCCACCCCGCCAGTTCCCTGTACGACGAGGAACTTGCCCAGGCGCTCTCCTATGACCCGGAACAGTTGGCGTCCCAGATCGAGGAGCTGCGGCTGTCAGGCCGCTCCCTCACCATGGTGGTGAACAGCGAAAACACCGCCAAAACCGCCGCCGCCCAGCGCATTGCGGATCAATTGGAGGCCGCCGGTCTGAAGGTCACCCTGTCCAAGCTGGCCTTTGCGGACTATACCGCCGCTCTGGCTGCCGGGAACTTTGACCTCTATTTGGGGGAAGTGGTCCTCACCGCCGACTTTGACCTGTCCCCCCTGCTGTCCTCCACCGGCACCTTGAACTACGGCGGGTGGCAGGACGGTGAGGCCGACCTGCTGCTGGCCGACCTGCGGGGCACCTCCGGCCTCCAGCGGAAGACGGCCGCCCAGGCCCTGTTTGCATATCTGGAGCAGCAGACCCCCATCGTCCCCATCTGCTTCAAAAACGGCTCTGTCCTCACCCAATGGTGCCGGCTGTCCGGTCTGGCCCCCATTCGGGGCAACGTGTTCGCCCAGTTGGAAAACTGGAGCATCTCCTGAGATACCCTCGGCAGAAAAGAACGGAGCGTGAAGATATTTTCCGCGCACGTTTTTCTGCGTATACAAAGATAAATTTTGAGCGTAAACCGCGGCGTGCGGAGGGGAAGCACCGGTCCCCTGATCATTTTTGCACTCCGCGCCCCGGTTTTCACGCTCTCAAATAAAGTGGAGGAATCAAAAGTATGAGTGTTTTTCGCTGTTATTCCCAGAAAAAGCCCGGCTTTGACGTAGAGGCCCAGGGGCTGTGCAAGGCCCTTCAGGAGCAGCTGGGCATCCAGGGTCTGAAGTCCGTGGCCATCCTGAACCGCTACGACGCCGACCAGATCGACCCCGCCGTCTACGAGCAGGCCAAGGGCATCGTCTTTTCCGAGCCCCAGGTGGACGTGGTCTATGACGAGACCTTCCCCCTGCCCGCCCAGCCCCACGCCATTCTGGCGGTGGAGGCACTGCCCGGCCAGTTTGACCAGCGCTCCGACTCCTGCGCCCAGTGTATCCAGCTGATGGCCGGCGTGGACCGCCCTCTCATCGCCCACGCCAAGGTGTACGTCCTGGAGGGCGAGCTGACCCAGGGCGACCTGGACAAGATCCGCGGCTACCTCATCAACCCCGTGGAGAGCCGGGAGGCCTCCCCGGACAAGCCCGAGACGCTGGTCCGTACTTATGACATCCCCGATCATGTGGCCACCATTGACAGCTTTACCGCCCTGGACGAGGCGGGACTCAGCGACCTGCTGTCCTCTCTGGGCCTGGCCATGGATCTGGACGATCTGAAGTTCCTCCAGGCCTACTTCCGTGACGAGGAGAAGCGGGACCCCACCATCACTGAGGTCCGCGTGGTGGACACTTACTGGTCCGACCACTGCCGCCACACCACCTTCTCCACCCATCTGGACTCCGTGGACATCGCCGACCCCGAGATCCGCGCCGCCTATGAGCGGTACCTGGCCGCCCGGGTGGAGGTCTACGGCGAGGAGAAGGCCGCCAAGCGGCCCCAGACCCTGATGGATCTGGCCACCATCGGCGCCAAGACCCTGAAGAAGCGGGGCCTGCTGCCCGAACTGGACGAGTCCGAGGAGATCAACGCCTGCTCCATCCACGTCCCCGCCCAGGTGGACGGCAAGGAGCAGGACTGGCTGCTGATGTTCAAGAACGAGACCCACAACCACCCCACCGAGATCGAGCCCTTCGGCGGCGCGGCCACCTGTATCGGCGGCTGCATCCGTGACCCCCTGTCCGGCCGCGTCTATGTCCACCAGGCCATGCGCTTCACCGGCGGCGGCGATCCCCGGGTTCCCTTTGACCAGACTCTGGAGGGCAAGCTGCCCCAGCGGAAGCTGGCCACCACCGCCGCGGCGGGCTACTCCTCGTACGGCAACCAGATCGGTCTGGCCACCGGCCATGTGGCCGAGGTTTACCATGACGGCTACATCGCCAAGCGCCTGGAGTGCGGTGCGGTGGTGGGCGCCGCCCCCGCTGAGAACGTGGTCCGGGAGCATCCCGCCCCCGGCGACGTGGTCATCCTGCTGGGCGGCCGCACCGGCCGCGACGGCATTGGCGGCGCTACCGGCTCCTCCAAGAGCCACAACAAGAAGTCCCTGACCACCATGGCCTCCGAGGTCCAGAAGGGCAACGCCCCCGAGGAGCGGAAGATCCAGCGCCTGTTCCGCAACGGCGAGGTGACCCGCCTGGTCAAGCGGTGCAACGACTTCGGCGCCGGCGGCGTGTCCGTGGCCATCGGCGAGCTGGCCGACGGTCTGGAGATCGAGCTGGACGCCGTCCGCAAGAAGTACGACGGTCTGGACGGCACCGAGCTGGCCATCTCCGAATCTCAGGAGCGTATGGCCGTGGTGGTGGCCGCCGAGGATGTGGACAAGTTTATCGCCGCCGCCGAGGCTGAAAATCTGGAGGCCTACCGGGTCGCCACCGTCACCGAGAGCCCCCGGATGGTCATGCACTGGAAGGGCCTGAAGATCGCCGACCTATCCCGTGAATTCCTGAACACCAACGGCGCTGTCAAGCACGCCGCTGTCTCCGTTGACAAGGCAGACCGCTCCCAGCTGGGCAAGGCCCAGTTCACCAATCTGAAGGAGATGGCCGCCAGCTTGAAGTGCGGCTCCCGCCGCGGGCTGACCGAGCGGTTTGACGGCTCCATCGGCGCCGCCTCCGTGCTGATGCCCTTCGGCGGCAAGACCCAGGCTACCCCCGCCCAGGCCATGGCCGCCCTGTTCCCCGTGCTGCCCGGCCAGGAGACCGATCAGGCCAGCGTCATGGCCTGGGGCTTTGACCCCGAGCGGACCAGCGTGGACCCCTACGCCGGCTCCCACGACGCCGTGTACACCTCCATGGCCAAGCTGGTGGCCACCGGCGCCGACTATCACAAGGCTTACCTGACCTTCCAGGAGTTCTTCGAGAAGCTGCGTAATGAGCCCCAGCGCTGGGGCAAGCCCTTCTCCGCCCTGTTGGGCGCCCTGGACGCCCAGCTGGAGCTGGAGGCCGCCGCCATTGGCGGTAAGGACTCCATGTCCGGCTCCTTCCTGGACAAGGACGTGCCTCCCACCCTGATCTCCTTCGCCATCGCCCCGGTGAAGGCGGACAAGGTCCTGTCCCCCGAGTTCAAGGCCGCCGAGCACCCCGTCTACCTGTTCGCCAGCCAGGACAGCAAGGCCGCTTGGGAGGCCTTCCACGCCCTTCATCAGGCCGGCAAGGTGAAGGCCGCCTGGGCCGTGGAGAACGGTCTGGCCGAGGCCGTGATGAACATGTCCTTCGGCAACCGGATCGGCTTCCAGGCCGGTATGGAGGCTGTTGATTGGTACGCCCCCCAGCCCGGCGCAATCGTGGCCGAGCTCACCGAGGAGATCAACGACCCCAACGCCATCCGTCTGGGTGAGACCACTCATGCTCCCTTCATCGCCCTGCCCGGCGAGGCCGTCTCTGTGGACGAGCTGCGTCAGCTCAACGACGGCGTGATGGAGAAGGTCTACCCCACTCTGGCGGGCACCAGCGAGGCAGTGGCTCCCATCTCCTGGGACAAGCGCTCCCCCGCTGTCTGCAAGCACAAGTGCGCCCACCCCAAGGCGGTCATCCCCGTTTTCCCCGGCACCAACTGCGAGTATGACACCGCCCAGGCCTGTATCCGGGCCGGCATCGACCCGGAGATCGTGGTGGTCCGCAACCTGACCACTGATTTCCTGGCCCAGTCCGCCCAGGCCCTGGAGCAGGCCATCCGCTCCGCCCAGATGGTAGTGCTGCCCGGCGGCTTCTCCGGAGGCGACGAGCCCGACGGCTCCGGCAAGTTCATCGCCTCCTTCCTCCGCTCCCCCGCCATCGCCGAGGCTATCATGGACCTGCTGAAAAACCGCGACGGTCTGATGCTGGGCATCTGCAACGGCTTCCAGGCTCTGGTCAAGCTGGGCCTGGTGCCCTACGGCGAGATCCGTCCCATGGACGACTCCTGCCCCACCCTGACTTATAACCTGATCGGCCGCCACCAGTCCCGGTACGTCACCACCCGGGTGGCCTCCGTCCAGTCCCCCTGGATGCTGAAGTCCAACGTGGGCGACCTGCACACCATCCCCATCTCCCACGGTGAGGGCCGCTTCGTGGGTCCCCAGTCCGTCATCGACAGTCTGATCGCCAACGGCCAGGCCGCCACCCAGTATGTGGATCTGAACGGCCAGCCCACCATGGACATTGCCGCAAATCCCAATGGCTCCATGGCCGCCATCGAGGGTATCTTCTCCCCCGACGGCCGCGTCTTCGGCAAGATGGGCCATCTGGAGCGCCGCGGTCCCTTCGTGGGCGTCAACATTCCCGGCAACAAGCACCAGCCCCTCTTCGAGTCGGGCGCCGAGTACTTTAAGTAAAACTTCCCGTTATCCCGCGGGGGCCGTCTTTGGACGGCCCCCGTTTTTTATGGAATTTTAATCTTCCTTTTCCCTCCCTTTTACCATAGTCTGGTATGATGCTGACATCATAGTAAAAGGAGAACGCATTATGATCACATTACTGACTCTTTCCATTCTCTGCCTGATCTCCATCCCCATTCTGTGGGTTGTCCTGGTCCTGCTGTCCGTCCCCATCGCTCTCTTCTGGGCTCTCCTGCCCTGGCTGCTTCGGCTCTCCGCCGTAGTCCTTTTCATCCGTGCCCTAATGGACCGGCCCTTCCAGGCGGAATCCCTGCTCCCCGCCGCCATTGCCTTCGGCTTGTCCCTGATCCTCCGCTGACCTCCGGGCACCTCCCTGGACTCGGACGAAAAAAATAAAAAAATAGAAAATTTCTGTTGACAAAACCGCCATTCTCCGCTATACTATCTCTTGCCCTGTTCGAGACGAGCAGACATGGCGGCATAGCTCAGTTGGCTAGAGCATGCGGTTCATACCCGCAGTGTCCCCGGTTCAAATCCAGGTGCCGCTACCAAAATAACAACGGATATTCGTCCGATTCTATATGGAGAAACGGCCCGGTGGTCAAGCGGTTAAGACTCCGCCCTTTCACGGCGGCAACACGGGTTCGAGTCCCGTCCGGGTCACCACCCTTTTCAGCCGTTCCATATGGAGGCATAGCTCAGCCGGTAGAGCGTCCGCCTCACACGCGGAAGGTCACAGATTCGAGTTCTGTTGTCTCCACCAAGAAATCCCTAGAGCCGTAGGGCTCTAGGGATTTTCTTTTTTCTCCCATTGACTTGACTTTTACGCTTGACGACAAAGCGACGATACACGTTCCCAAAAAACAATGCCCGATCTCCGTGTGTGAACAGGTCCAGTAAAAACGGACAGTGACAAAAGACCCCCTGATGTAGGAAAATAGACTACGTCAGGGGG
>NZ_JADYTU010000017.1 GCF_021531375.1 Pseudoflavonifractor phocaeensis | reverse complement strand
CTCTCCGCTTAAAACTTAATCTTTTCCTACCAGGGGATCTTTTTGTGCTGTCCGCACAATCTGGGGCTGTTCACGGTTCGGGAATTTGGGGTGCTTTTATTGACCTTTCCGCCGCTCCCAGTCGGGAATGGCCTTGGCCTGCTCATACAGGCGGACATAGCTCTGGTGCCGGGTGGGCTGGATTTTTCCCTGGGCCAGAGCCTCCAGCACGGCGCAGCCCTTCTCCTTCACATGGGCGCAGTCCTGAAAACGGCATTGATCCAGATAGGGTCCAAACTCCCGGAAGGCATGCTGCAGTTCCTCTGCCCGGGCCAGCTCCATCCGGTCCACATCGAAGGAGGAAAAACCGGGGGTGTCGGCCACCAGGGCCCCGCAGGACAGCCGAAGCAGCTCCACATGGCGGGTGGTGTGCCGGCCCCGGCCCAGCTTCTGGCTCACGTCTCCGGTAGCCAGGGAAAACCGGGGGTCCAGGGCATTCAAAATGCTGGATTTCCCTACGCCGGAGTTCCCCGTAAAGGCGGATACCTTTTCGGATATCAGTTCCCGCAGGCTGTCGATACCCTCCCCGGTCTCGGCGCTGACCCGCAGGGTGCGAAAGCCCGCCGCCCGGTAGATGGCGGCCAGAGACTCCCCGTCGGCCAGGTCGCACTTGTTGACGCAGATGATGCAGTCACAGCCGCGGCTCTCAGCGATGGCCGCCACCCGGTCAATGAGGAACGGGTCGGTGACAGGGATGGCCTCAGAGGCGATGATGACCAGCTGGTCGATGTTGGCCACCGCCGGCCGGAAAAACTGGTTCTTCCGGGGCAGGATCTCGTCCAGGCTGCCGCTGCCGTCCCCTTGGGGGGTGAAGCGCACCCGGTCGCCCACCAGAGGGGTGACCTTCTCATGGCGCAGCTTGCCCCGGCCCCGGCAGGCCGTCATGCTCTGGCCGTCGTCCACATAGTAGAAGCCGCTGAGGGCTTTCATGATGGTCCCTTCCCTGCTCATGGCGTAAACTCCACGGTGGGGCTGCTGGCCAGGACGCCGTCAAAATAGACGGACAGAGTCTTGGTCTCCCCCGCCGGAGCGGTGACCGTGACGGAGACGTACAGCTCCATGGCGGTGTCCACGTCCTTGGCGTAGACGACCTGGCCGTCCATCATGACCTGGACATTGACCGGGCCGCCCGAGTCGGGCAAGGCGATATCCACGATCTTGGTGACATTCTGGGGCTGCTGGCTGGAGGGATCGGGCCCCTTGCTGACCTGGAGGTTGACCTTGGTGCCCTCCTCCACCTCGGTGGTGGGAACGGGATACTGGCCCACCACCTTGCCGGCCTCCACCGTGTCGTCATAGACCTCGTCCACAGCGCCCTGCTCCAGGTTCAGAGTCCGAATGTCGCTCAAGGCCTTCTCCAAGGTCTGATTCAACAGACTGGGCATGGGGAAGGTCTTCTTCTCCGGACCCAGGCTGATGACCAGCTGCACCTCGGTGCCCGGGGCCACGGGGGTGTCCGCCAGGGGGGTGAAGGAGATGACGTGGTTGGCGGCGATCTCCTCATGGTTCTCATAGGATGTGGAATATTTCAGCTTCAGCTTGTCCAGGGTGATGAAGGCGTCGCGGTATTCCTTGTTGTACAGGTCAGGCATATGGACCACATTGGGTCCGCCGCTGACGGTGACGGTGATCTTGGTGACGGAGCCGCCCACATTGCTGCCTCCGGCCGGGTCCTGCTTCAGGATGGTGCCCGCCTCAGCGTCGTCCTCCACCGTCTCTCCCAACACCAAGGTAAACCGGCCCAGCAGGTCTGTATCCTGTTGGACCTGCTCATAGCTCTTGCCCAACAGGTCCGGCACGGGATAGGTCTCCATCGGAGCGAAGATACCGGAGAAGAAGGTGTGGAACAGGAAATAGAACACCCCGACCACAAAGAGCAGCACCGCCGCCACACAGGCCACGATGACCCAGGGAGAACCGCCCCGTCGCTCCTCCTCTTCCTCCGGCTCATAGCGCTGGACATGTCTGCCGGCGCTGGGACGGGCGCCCCGGGACCGGTCCGGGGTCTCGCCGGCAGCGTGGATATGCGCCGCCGGGCGGATGCGGGTCTTATCCTCATCGGGCTCCTCCTCGGGCAGGAACTCGTTGAGGTCATAGTCAAAGTTGATGTTGGGGTTCTTGCGGAACTCCTCCAGATCAGCCAGCATCTCGTCGGCGGAGGAGTACCGGTTGTCCGGGTTGGGGGCCATGGCCCGCATGGTGATCTCCTCCAGCGCCTCGGGAATGGATGGGTCGATTTCCCGGGGAGACAGGGGAATGGAGTTGATGTGCTGGATGGCCACGGACACAGGGGTGTCCCCCTCAAAGGGCAGGCGGCCGGTGATCATCTCATAGAGGACCACACCGGCGGAGTACAGGTCGGACCGGGCGTCGATATGGCTGCCCCGGGCCTGCTCCGGGGAAATATAGTGGACGGAGCCCAGGGCCTCCTGGGTCAGGGTACTGTGGCCGCCGGAGGCCACCCGGGCAATGCCGAAGTCGGCCACCTTCACGCTGCCGTCCCGGAGGACCATCACATTGTGGGGTTTGATGTCCCGGTGGATAATGCCCCGGCTGTGGGCGTGGCCCAGGGCCTTGACGATCTGGGTGATAAAATGGAGGGCCTCCCGCCAGTTGAGCTTGTTCCCCTTCTTCTGCATGTACTGCTTCAGGGTGATGCCGTCAATCAGCTCCATGACGATATACTCCAGCTCCGAGGACCGGCTCACGTCGTACACCGCCACGATATTGGGGTGGGACAGCATGGCAACGGCCTGGGACTCGTCGTGGAAGCGGCGGCGGAACTCGGCGTCCTGGGCCAGGTCCTCCCGCAGGATCTTGACGGCCACCAGCCGGTTCAGCCGGTGGCAGCGGGCCTTATAGACCCGGGCCATGCCGCCGGTGCCGATGACCTCCAAAATCTCATATCGGTTGTCGAGTAATTTACCGATGTATTGATCCATGGTAAATATCCTCCTTCTTTCTCAGGGTCGTTCCGCCCTCAGCGGCGGATGAGCACCGCCGTCACGTTGTCGGGCGCGCCCCGGTGCAGGGCAATGTCCAACAGCCGCTGGCAGCAGCTCTCGTCCTCGCCGCCGTGGATGACCTCATAGAGCATCTCCTGTTCGGTGACCACGTTGCTCAGTCCGTCACTGCACAGCAGCAGATAGTCCCCGGGGGCCATGGACTGGCGGAAGCAGTCGGCCAACAGCACCGGCTCCGCCCCAAGGGCCCGGGTGATGAGGTTCTTGTGCGGGTGGGTGCGGGCCTGTTCCCGGGTCAGCTCTCCCCGCTCCACCATGTCCTCCACCAGGGAGTGGTCCCGGGTGACCAGGACGATCCCCTCCTGATTGACATGATAGGCGCGGCTGTCCCCCTCGTTAAGGATGACCGCCTCCCCCGGTCCGGCCAGAGCCGCCACCAGCGTGGTCCCCATGCCGGCGCAGTCGGGATCGGTGGCCGCCCGCTGGAATACCTCCTGGTTGGCCATGGCCGCCGAGACCTGCATCCGCTCCTGGTCGTTGGACTCGCCGTCCTGCTCCAGGAACCGGCGCATGAACAGGTCCACTGCCATGGTGCTGGCTACGTTGCCCGCCCGGGCACCCCCCATGCCGTCGCAGACCAGGGCGATGATCCGCCCATCCTCCAGACGCTGGGAAGCGAAGGAATCCTGATTTTGCTGTCGGACCGCACCGCGATGGGTGACACCCCATATCTCCATGAAACATCTTCCTCTTTTCTGCCGGAATACCGGCGAGACTGGAATTTGAGATTCAGCGCTCCTCCTGCCGGCTCTGCATGGCCTTTCGGCGCAGCTGGCCGCAGGAGGCGTCGATGTCGCCCCCCAGCTTCCGCCGGACGGTAACAGTGACCCCATGGCCCTCCAGCCGCTTCTGGAAGGCCGCCACCCGGCGGCTGGGCTTCAACGGGCTCTCCTCCACATCGTTCAGGGGGATCAAATTCACATGACCGGGAGTCCCCTTCAGCAGGCCGGCCAGCAGGTCCGCCTGCCAATCCGAGTCATTGACCCCGTCGATCATGGCGTACTCATAAGAGATCCGCCGGCCGGTGGTCTGGAAATACCGGCGGCAGGTATCCATCAGCTTCTCCACTCCCACCGCGCGGTTCACCGGCATGATCTTGGACCGAGTCTCGTCATCGGGGGCATGGAGGGAGACGGACAACGTTAATTGTAACCCACGCTGGGCCAGTTTGTCAATTTGGTCCACCAGACCGCAGGTGGACAGGGAAATATGACGCATCCCGATGTTCAAGCCGTCGGGGTGGTTCACCAGCGTGAGAAACTTCATCACCGTGTCGAAGTTGTCCAGCGGCTCCCCGATGCCCATAAGGACAATGTTGGAGACGGTCTCTCCGCTGTCCGCCTGGGTAAAGAGAACCTGGTCGATCATCTCGGCCGGGGTCAGGTTCCGGACCTTTCCCGCCAGGGTAGAGGCACAGAAAGCGCAGCCCATGCGGCAGCCCACCTGGCTGGAGATGCACACCGTGTTCCCGTGCTTATAGCGCATGAGCACCGTCTCGATGCAGTTGCCGTCGGCCAGCTGCCACAGGTACTTGATGGTCCCGTCCAGCCGGGACACCTGCTTCCGGGCCACCTGGGGGGCGGTGATGAAGCAGTTCTCGCTCAGCTTTTGGCGCAGGGCCTTGGACAGGTCGCTCATCTCCTCGAAGGAGGTAACGCCGCGGTACAGCCAGCGGAAGACCTGTTTGGCACGGAAGGCGGGCTCGCCCTGGTCCTTGAACCAGGCGGTCAACTCCTCCAGAGTCATGGATTTGATATCGGTCAAAGGGTTCCCTCCCCTTTTCTCATTTTGCAGATAAAGAAGCCGTCCGTCCCGTGGCGGTGGGGCCACAGGGTCACCATTCCAGAGGGCACAGCGCCTATGTCCCCAGGAAGTGTAAAGGCTTCTGGCTTGTAATCATTATGTTCCCGTAGGAAGTCCTGGACCACCGCCTCGTTCTCCCGGCGCAGGAGGGTGCAGGTGGAGTAGAGCAGCGCTCCGCCGGGCCGGACGTACCGGGCGGCGTTGGCCAGGATGGCCGACTGGATGGCGGGCAGCTCTGCCAGGGGTTCCGGGTCCTTATAGCGGATGTCCGGCTTCTTCCGGATGACCCCCAGACCGGAGCAGGGAGCGTCCACCAGCACCAGGTCGAAGGAATTCTCCCACTCCGGGCGGAACACCTTTCCGTCGGCGGTCATGGGAGTAATGATATCCAGACCCAGCCGGTCGGCCCCGGCCCGGATGAGTTTTTTCTTATGGGGGTGGAGGTCACAGGAGATTACCTCTCCCCTGTTTTCCATGGCGATGGCGGCGGCAAAGGATTTGCCCCCGGGGGCGGCGCAGCAGTCCAGCACCCGCATCCCCGGTTTGGGGTCCGCCGCCCGGATAGCCAGGCGGGAGGCCGGGTCCTGGACGTAGAACAGGCCCTCCTGGAAGGCGGCCAGCCGCTCCAGGTCTCCGGTGCGGCCCAGATAGAGACAGTCCTCCAACCAGGGGTGGGGCGTGACTTCCACCTTTTCCTCCGCCAGCCGGGCCGTCAGCTCCGCCCCGGTGGTCCGGGTGGTGTTCACCATAACGGCGGTGGGGGGCTGGCTGTTGTCCGCGGCCAGCAGGGAGGCCGTCTCCCCCGTCCCGATCGCAAGGGAAAATTCCTTTACAAGCCACTCCGGATGGGAGTACAGGGTGGACAGGTAGGAGATGGGGTCCTTCTGAGGGATTACGGGCAGGTCCTTCAGACTCCGCTCCAAACTGCGGAGGATGCCGTTGACCATCCCCGCCGCCCGCGGATTCTTGCAGTTGGCCTTTGTCATGGCCACAGCGCTGTTTACCGCGGCGCTGTGAGGAATTTTATCCAGAAACAGCATCTGGTAAGCCCCCAGGCGCAGGACCTGGATCACCTTTCCCTCCATGCGCTTCAAGGGGATATTGGAGAATTTGGACAGGTAGAAGTCCAGCAGCAGCTGGTTTTGGAGCACGCCGAAGCACAGCTGGGTGGCCAGGGCCGCGTCCCGGCTGTCCAGTCCCGCGGCGGCCAGCTGCTTTTTCAGCACCCCGTCGGACCATCCTCCCTGCCGCTGGCAGGCGTTCAGCGTCAGCATCGCCACTTCCCGCGCGTCCATACCTTCTGCCTCCTTGTGATTGTTGTGGATTCTTTTTCTTAAAAAGAAAAAGAATCAAAAAGAATTGGGCGCAAAACTTCGTTTTGCTCCACCGTTGGATCGACCTGCGGACACAACGAACCGTGTCCTGTGGAGAAGGCCGTCCTTTGGGCACATCGTGATGCGCCCCTGCGCCCCACTTCCAAATCTATACACACGCAGGGCACGACGCCCTTACCGGGCCGCTAACCGGGGAATCAAAAAGTACTGCCCTATGCGGCGGGGGCAAGCCCCCGCCCTACCTGCTGAAAAGCCCGACTTGCACTGGGAACCCCAACACAACAAGTCGTGTTCCTATGCCCTGCAGAAAGAATCCTCCCTCCATCCACGACCAGAGGCGAAACGCAGCTTCGCACAAAGTTCTTTGCCCCGCGTTCGTTCAAGAAAGCGGGTGGCCACGGAGGTAGTCGGCGGCGGCCATGCGGCGGCTGCCAGGGGCCTGGAGCTCCAGAACCCGAAGGACCTGTCCGTCTCCGCAGGCGATGTCGATGCCCTCCTTGCCGGCGGCCACGATGGTCCCGGGCTGGGCGGAGACGGTCTTGTCCAACACGGCGGAGCGGTAGATCTTCACCGTGTCCCCGGAGATCACGTCGGTGGAGGTGGCGGGCCAGGGGTTCAGTCCCCGGACCTTGTTATGGATGGCCCGGGCGCTCTGGGTCCAGTCGATGGGAGACAAGGCCCGGGACAGCATGGGAGCGTAAGTGACCTGGACCGGGTCCTGGGGAACGCGCTTGACGGTCCCGTCTCCGATCTGGGCCACGGTCTTTACCAGCAGCTCTCCGCCCAGGGCGGCCAGACGGTCATGGACGGTCTCCACCGTCTCGTCGGGGTCGATGGGGGTGCTGACCTGAGCCAAGATGTCGCCGCCGTCCAGTTCAGCCACCACATCCATGATGGTCACGCCCGTCTCCTTGTCCCCGTTGACCACCGCCCAGTGGATGGGGGCGGAGCCCCGGTACTTGGGCAGCAGGGACGAGTGGACGTTGATGCAGCCCTTGGGGGGCAGAGCCAAAATTTCGTCGGGAAGAAGGCGGCCGTAGGCCGCCACCACGATCAGCTCGGGCGCCAGTTCCTTCAGCTGAGCCAGGGCCTCCCCGTCCCGCAGGCCGGCGGGCTGGAACACGGGAATGTCATGGGCCAGGGCGCACTCCTTCACCGGAGTGGGCTTCAGCTTGTTCTGGTGCCGGCCCACGGGCTTGTCCGGCTGGCTGAACACCCCGCAGACCTCATGCCCGGCGGCGATCAGCGCCTCCAGAGAGGGGACGGCAAAGTCGGGCGTCCCCATGAAGACGATCCTCATTGGCCGTCCTCCTGCTCCTCCAGCATCTGGTCCAACTCGTCGCTGGTGTAGAGCTTTTCGCACAGCTCGGTGTACAGGTGGCCGTCCAGATGGGCCAGCTCATGGCAGAAGCAGCGGGCGGTGAGGCCGGTGCCTTCCGTCTCAAACCAGTTCCCGTTCCGGTCCTGGGCCTTCACCCGCACCCAGTCGGGACGCTTCACATAGCCCCACATGCCGGGGACGGAGAGGCAGCCCTCCAGGCCCTCCTGCTCTCCACTCTGGGCCAGGATCTCGGGGTTGACCAGCTCCAGCATTTCCCCCGCGTCGTTGACCACCAGCACGACCCGGCGGAGAATGCCCACCTGGGGGGCAGCCAGACCCACGCCGTTGGCCTGGGTCAGAGTTTCCCGCATGTCGTCCAGCAGGTCGGACAGCTTGCCGTCAAACTTGGTGACCGGGTGACACACCTTACTCAGCACCGGGTCGTCCCCGGTAATAATCGTACGAATCGCCATAATCATTCTCCTTCATGTGGTAAAATTCAGCTTTGATAGGGGTCCAGGTCCGCGTAGACGGACACGCCCCGATTTTCCTTATCCTGATGGGCCGCCCGGAGCAGATGGGCGATCACGGCCCGGGCCTCCCGGTCGTTTTTCCCGCTGAGGGTCAGCCGGTAGCGGTAGCGGTTGTTCACCCGGGCCACCGCCGCCGGGGCGGGACCCAGGATGCTCCAGTCCCCCCGCCGGCCCAAACCGGCGTCCAGGGCCTGCCGCAGGCGGACGCAGCACCGGAGCACCGCCCCCTCCTCCGGGCCCGAGGCGGTGACCACCACCACGTCGGCAAAGGGCGGATAGCCCCGCAGCCGCCGGAGCTGGATCTCCGTCTCGTAAAACCGGCCGTAATCCTGGCGGGCGGCAAACCGGATGACGTCGTTATCCGGGGTGTAGGTCTGGATGACCGCCCTCCCCTGCTTCTCTCCCCGGCCCGCCCGTCCCACCACCTGGGTGAGCAGGGAGAACGTCCGCTCTCCGGCCCGGAAGTCGTCCACATACAAAGACAGGTCGGGGGCGATGACCCCCACCAGCGTCACATTTTCAAAGTCCAGCCCCTTGGCCACCATCTGGGTCCCCACCAGAATGGGCACCCGGTCCTTCCGGAAGTGGTCCAGCAGCTGCTCATGGGGATGGGCGGCGGAGACGGTGTCCGTGTCCATCCGCAGCACCTCCACCCCGGGAAAGAGCGCCTCCAGCTCCTCCTGGACCCGCTGGGTGCCCACGCCGATGAAGTTCAGCAGCCCTCCGCAGACGGGACAGGCGCGGGGCAGGGGCTGGGAGTGGCCGCAGTGGTGGCACATGAGCCGCCCGTTGGCCGAGTGATAGGTCAGCTTGACGGAGCACCGGGGGCACTCGGGCACAGAGCCGCACTCCCCGCAGGACACCATGCGGCTGGCTCCCCGGCGGTTGAGGAACAGGATGGACTGCTCCCCCCGGTCCAGGTTGGCCTCCAGTTCCTCCCGAAGGCAGGAACTGATGGAGGTGTCGTTCCCCCGGCGCAGTTCCTCCTTCATGTCGGCGATCAAGACCTGGGGCAACGCCTTCTGGTTGTACCGGTGCTTCAGCTGGAACAGGTGGAACGTCCCCTGCCCGGCCTGGTACATGGTCTCCACCGAGGGGGTGGCCGACCCCAACACCAGCAGGGCGTTGTGCTGCACGCAGCGGTACTTGGCCACGTCCCGGGCGTGGTAGCGGGGGACGTTCTCCGACTTGTAGCTGCTCTCCTGCTCCTCGTCCAGAATGATGAGTCCCAG
This sequence comes from Pseudoflavonifractor phocaeensis, assembly GCF_021531375.1. Taxonomy (GTDB): domain Bacteria; phylum Bacillota; class Clostridia; order Oscillospirales; family Oscillospiraceae; genus Lawsonibacter; species Lawsonibacter phocaeensis_B. The sequence continues at coordinate 34,536 of NZ_JADYTU010000017.1, read as the reverse complement.
ATCGTCCAGGGGGGCAAAAACCGCCGACCGGGTGCCGATGACCACCGGGGCGGCGCCGCTCCGGGCCCGCTTCCACTCGTCGTACCGCTCCCCCGCCCGGAGGGAGCTGTGGAGGACGGCGATCCGGTCTCCAAAGTGGGAAGTAAATATCCTTAACAGCTGCGGCGTCAGAACGATCTCCGGTACCAGCACCAGGGTCTTTCGCCCCTGAGCCAGCACCTCCTGGATCAGACGGATGTAGACCTGGGTCTTGCCGCTTCCGGTGACGCCGTAGAGCAGGGCGGCGGCGGGCTTCCCGGTCCGGGTCAGGGCCGCAAGCCCCTCAAAGGCCTCCTGCTGCTCCCGGTTCAGCACCGGCGGAGGGGCGGTCTCCACTGTCTCTTCGGAAAGGCGGCGAAAAACCTCCTGCTTTTCCAGCGTCAGAATCCCGCTTTTCTCCAGCGACTTGACAGTAGGCATGGATGCCCCGGTAAAGTAGCACAGCTCCTTGACGGAGGCGGCCCCCAGGGTACACAGCAGCTCGGTCACGGCGTAGCGCAGGGGGGCGGACTTCCGCCGGGGCGTCACCATTGCCATGGCATCCTCCGCAGGGATGGCCAGCACAGCCACCTTCTCCGTCTTGTCCCCCACCCCCCGCTGGGTGCTGGTCTCCAGCGTCAGAACGCCCCGGTCCGTCAGCTTGCGGATCATGGGGTTGGGGTCCCGGGTGCCGAAGGCCAGACGGATCTGCTCCATATCCCCCCGGCCGCCCCAGCTGTACAGCAGGTCCAGAAGCCCGCTCCCGCCGGAGACCCCGTCGGCGGCGGCGTAGTTTCCCTCCCGATCCTGGGGGCGGACCAGACAGACGCAGTCCCGCAGGGAGAAATACAGCCCGGCAGGCAGCATGGCCTTCACGCAGTCGTAGAGGGTGCAGAAATAGCGCTCCCGCATCCAAAGGGCCAGCTGGATGGCTCTGTGGTCCAGCACCGGGGTCTGGTCCAGCTGGGCCCGGATCTCCTTCAGCGCCGTGCCGGCGCTGGGTTCCTCCCGAACGGAGAGGACGATGCCGTCGGAGCCCCGGTTGCCCGAGCCGAAGGGGACCAGCACCCGCATCCCGGGCTGGAGGCTGTCCTCCAGCTCCCGGGGGATCTGGTAATCATATGGTTTGTCAATGGCGTAGATTGCCTTGGATACCGCGACTTTCGCCACCTTCCGCCCCAATTTTCCAATCACCCCTCATGTTCCGAAAACCAAAACAAGCGCAGGGACTTCCCTTTGCTCCCGGGTGCTCCCTTCGCTTGCCTTGTACTTTATTACGCCTCTTCGTCCAGCTTGCCTTCGGCCACCTCGCGGATGGCGATGCTGACGGGCTTGTCATCCAGGGGCTCGCCGGCGGCCTCGGCCTCAGTGGCGATCTGGCGGGCCCGGCAGGCCACCACGTTTACCAGCTCATAGCGGCTGGGCACCTTCTTCAGCAGATCTTTCATGGCGGGATAGAGCATCATAACGCAAAACTCCTTTTTTGATACGAAATATGGGATAGATCTATGGAACGTCCCCGGTTCAGGTGAACTGGGACAGAATATGCCGCCGGTTCTCCACCCTGCACTCCGCGGCGGTGAGGATGGCCTCGATCTCCTGGACGGCGTTGGACACCTTGTCGTTGATGACCAGATAGTCGTAGTTGGGGATCTGTCGGAACTCCACCCTGGCCTTCTCCAGACGGCCTGTGATCACGTCCTCGCTGTCTGTATTCCGGCCGTGGAGGCGGCGGGACAGTTCCTCGAAAGAGGGCGGGATGATAAAGATGAACAGGGCCTCGGGACACCGGGCCTTCACCTTGGCCGCCCCCTGAACCTCGATGTCCAGCAGCACGTCGCAGCCCGCGTCCAGACGGTCCTGGATGGCCTTCAGGGAGGTGCCGTAATAGTTTTCCACATACTCTGCGTACTCCAGTAGCTCGTTGTCGGCGATCATCCGCTCAAATTCCTGCCGGTCCACAAAGTTGTAGTTGACTCCGTCCTGCTCCCCCACCCGGGGCTTCCGTGTGGTGTAGGAGACGGAGAAATACAGGTTGCGCCGCTGGCTCATGAGCTCGGCGATAACGGTGCTCTTCCCCACGCCGGAGGGCCCGGAGAGGACGATCAGCTGACCTTTTTCTTTTTTTACTGCCATTCTTCTTCCTCCTCTCCATCCGCCGGCTCCCCGGACAGACGGTTGGACACCGTCTCCGGCTGCAGGGCGGACAGCACCAGATGGTCGTTGTCCATGACCAGCACGGCGCGGGTGCGCCGCCCGTAAGTGGCGTCGATGAGGGTGCCCCGGTCCCGGGCCTCCTGGACCATACGCTTGATGGGGGCGGAATCCGGGCTGACCACGGCGATCAGCCGCTGGGGAGAGACCAGATTTCCAAACCCAATGTTAATGAGCTTCATGGGCGCGCCCCCTTACTCAATGTTCTGGACCTGTTCCCGGATCTTCTCGATCTCAGCCTTCACGTCCACCACATGGCGGGCGATCTCAATGTCGCTGCACTTGGAGCCGATGGTGTTGGCCTCCCGGTTGAATTCCTGGATCAGGAAATCCAGCTTCCGGCCGATGGCGCCCCCCTTGGCCAGCATCTCCCGGAGCTGGCCGATGTGGCTGCGGAGGCGGACGGTCTCCTCGTCCACGGCGATCTTGTCGGCAAAGATGGCCGCCTCGGTGAGGATGCGGGCGGGGTCCAGCTGGGTATTGGCCAGCACCTCGTTCATCTTGGCCTCCAGACGGGCCCGGTACTCGGACACGGTCTGGGGGGACCGCTCCTCCACCAGGGCCACCTTGGCCGCGATGGTTTCAGCCCGGGACAGGATGTCGTCCCTCAGCCGCTCTCCCTCCCGGGTCCGCATCTGGTCGAAGTCGGACAGGGCCCGGTCCAGAACGGAGCAGATGTCCTTGGCCATCTGCTCCACGTCCTCCTCTGCCTTCTCGGCCAGCAGCACCTCGGGGAACCGGGACAGCAGGGAGACGGAAATGTCGTCAGACAGGCGGTACTCCTCCGCCAGACTCTTCAGGGCGGCGTAATAGCCGTCGGCCACCGGCTTGTTCACCGAGACCTGGACCTTGTCCGCCCCGGCGTTGTCCAGGGTAACGAACACGTCCACCTTTCCCCGGGAAATGGTGTTCTGGACCCGGGCCTTGATGGCGTCCTCAGCAAAGAGGTACAATCTGGGGATACGGACGTTACAGTCCAGATAGCGGTTGTTGACGGAGCGCAGCTCCACGGTGATGGTACAGCCATTGACGGTCTCCTCCGCCCGACCGTAGCCTGTCATACTCTTGACCAATGCGGTCACTCTCCTTTGTCATCAATCATAGAACCTGTGGGCTTAGCAGCACATCCCGCCCCAGGGGGTCAGACAGCTGCAGCAAAGATAGGCCGAACAGGGGTCGCACTGGGCGGAACTGTCATAGCTGCCCGCGGGCCGGTAGCCGCCCCGCTGCTGCATCATGGCCAGGGCCTGACGGTACTCCATGTTGTTCGGCTCCATTCGGACGGCCATGGTGTAGTTCTGCATGGCCTCGTCCAGCCAGCCCTTCCGGTAGGCGATGCTGCCGGACAGGAAGTACCACTCCCCATCCTTCTGTCCCACCTCGTAAAGCAGCCGCTCCGCCGTTCCCAGGTCCCCGGCGTTGATAAGGTTCCGCACCCGGGCGTAGGTGGGGTTGGATGAGGCATAGCTTCGCTGCTGGCTGTAGCCGCCGTAGCTCCCGGAGGGCTGCTGGCTATAGCCGCCGCCCCCGGCCCGCTGCTTGGTGACGGTGTCGTAGGCCTCGTTGATCTCCTTCATCTTCTCCTCGGCCAGATCGGCCAGGGGATTGTTCTGGTAGTTGTCCGGATGGTACTTCCGGGCCAGCTCACGATAGGCCTTCTTCACTTCCTCGTCGCTGGCGCTCGGGCTTACGCCCAGGACGCTGTAAGGATCTTTCATTGGCGGTTACTCCATATCTTTTGTTTTTTGATCTGGGACCAGCTGCCGTCAAAGACAGCCCGCTGCACCAGCGGGAGACCCAGGTACAGGATATTCTCCAAAATAGGCGCCCGGCAGCCGAAATCCCCCAGTTGAAACGCCGCCCCCATCAGTCCCAGGGAGTGGTCCAGGGTCAGCTTCAGGGCTTCGTCGTCCCCCTCCGGTCCGTACCGGGCGGCCACCGGGTTGTACCGACCCGCCTCCCGGTCCTCCGCCAGGTCGTCCCTGGCGTCGATGAGGTAGATCCACCGGCCCAAGTGGTAGAGCAGCTGGGCCAGCACCCGGCTCCGGGATTCCTCCTCCGGGGCCGCAGACCGGAGCAGACGGGCAAAGGTGTCCGCCGTCCGGTCCAGAGAAGGGCACCGCTCTTCCTCCAGCGCCGCCAGCTCCTCCAGACTGCTCCGCACAGCCCGGTCAAACTCCGGCCTCAGGCCCGCCGCCTTCCGGTAGGCGGGGTAGAGCAGGACCGACAGGGAACGGGCAGGCATCCCCTCCAGCAACGACTCGTCCTGGACCGAGTCCTTCAGCTTCCACCAGGCCAGGATGATGCTCTCGTCCGCCGCCAGCTCCAGGGCGGGGCTGTCGGGGCACATAGGCTTTTTCACCAGGGGGTTGGCGTGGCACCGGCCGCGGCAGAGGGAGAAATCCGGCTCCGGCTGCCACAGCAGCAGGGCCAGAAAGGTAAAATCAAAGTTCAGAAACATGGGGGCAAGGGCTCCGTACCGCCGGCGCAGGCACCGGCACAGGCCGCAGTAGGTGGCCCGGTACAGGTCAAAGTCCCGGCACTTCAGCTCCTGCCGCAGGGGGCGTACATAACCGAACACAGAGCCGTCCTCAGCCCAGCAGCTTCAAAATGCGGAACTCCGGGGCCTTGCTCCGGGTGATGGCCCGGTTGACCAGGAAGGCGGGGATAAAGCCCACCGCCAGTCCCACCGCCGCCGTACCCATGGCCGCCAGCTCCCCCAGGCCCAGCAGGCTCTGCCCAAGGACATAGCCCAGGCCCAGACCGATACAGGGCAGCAGAAAGACGACCACGGAGGTGCTGATATTGTGGCCGTCCACCGGCTCCACCTCCACCACGCTGCCGGGAACGGCGCCCACGTCGTTGCTGGCCAGCGCCAGGATCTCCTCCTTGGGCTTCTGGCCGCAGCCGGCGCAGGCCCCGTCGCAGTGGAGCCCGCATTCCATCTGGCGCAGAAGGGAGACCTGGGCCACCCCTTCCCCCACCAGCTTCTTTACGATCGCGTTTTGAACCATAGTAAACGTTTTCCTCCATCCAGGCGCCGGGCAGCCGGACTACCTGCTGATATTGACCACGATGGAATATTCTCCGATGACGCCCACCTTGCTGCTGGCGTCCAGATAGACCTTCACGGGGATCGAGTAGGTGCCCACGGTGGAGATCTCCGACATATCAGCCACAATGCGCAGCTGGCTGGCGTCGATGGCGTCCAGATCCTCCTCCCGGCCCCGGACCACCACGGTCCGCACCTGGGTGGCGGAGGTCACCGTATACCCCTCCGGTGTGTTGGACAGGACGATGTTGTCCACATCAAAGCTGCGGGTGGACAGCCCGCTGACTGTCACTTCGACAGTGGCCTGGGTAATGCCGCTGACATTTTCCAGCCGGGGGTCCAGGTCGATGGGCCGGGTTATACTGTTGGTCCCCACCACCTTGGCCAGATCCACGCTGCCCAGAGACAGCTCGGTCAGATCCCGCAGATCCTCTTCCGCTCCGGAGACGGTGATGGTCTTGGGCTCGATCTTATACCGGATATCATCCTCTGTGGCGCCGCCGCCGGCCAGGAAATTCACCGTTAAGGGGATCTCCTTAACAACCACCACCGGCAGGACCACATAGACCGACTCGGTGTCCAGAGTGACCTCCAAATCCTCCAACACCTCACCGGAGGCGTCCAGCAGGGTCAGAGGCAGGTCGCCGGCAAACCGCTCGTTCAGATTTTCGTTCTCCAGGATAGCCGCCACCTTGGCCACGCGGCTCACCTGCTCCACCGCTCCGCTGACCACCACGGTCTCGGGATTGACGGCGGGGGTACCGGCCTGGTACCCCTTGGCTACCTTGCCCTTAAGCTGGAACTCCACCTCAAAGGTCTTGGTATACAGCTTCTCCACCGTGACAGCAATCGCATCCGGATTCCGCTCGGTGGTGATCAGTTTATCTTTGTTTACATTGGCGGGGTAGACCGGCACATAGGCCAGCCGGTTCTCCCCCTCGGCGCACTTGGACACGTCCACCGACACATAAATTTCCTTCCGGTACTTCAGCAGATCGTCCAGCGTGCTGGTGGGTCCCTCCACCCGGAGGTTCACCGTCTCGGCGGACAGTTCGGCCACCGTCAGGCCCTGGCGGGTCAGCACCGTGCTCCCCGTCACCTGGACGGGAACATTGTAAATCCAGCTGGAGTCCTGGGGATCCTGCACCGTTCTGACGTACAGCCAGAAGGTCAGGGCCAGCACTACGGAAATCAGCACATAGACCCATTTGCTCTCTTTCAGCCGTTCCATCATGTCCGGTCACCGTCCTTCCTGTTCCAGCCCAGGATCAGATTGACCAGCTGGTTCTGCCCCGGCTTCTTCTCCTCCTGGCTGTCGCTGAGCAGTTCGTTGCGAAGCAGCCGCTCCAGGGTCTCGGGGGCCAGATGCCGCTTGAGCATGCCGCCCACGGCGGCGGAGATGGAGCCCGTCTCCTCCGAGACGATGACCACCACGGCGTCAGAATGCTCGCTCATGCCGATGCCCGCCCGGTGGCGCATCCCCAGGTCCCGGCTCAGATTCACGTTGCCGGACAGGGGCAGCATACAGCCCGCGCCCACGATCCGGCCGTCCCGGACGATCACGGCGCCGTCGTGGAGGGGAGCCTTGTTCCAGAAAATGTTTTTCAAAAGCTCGCTGGACACGGCGCAGTCCAGGGCGGTCCCGGTCTTGATCACATCGTCCAGCAGGTTCTGCCGCTCAAAGACCATCAGAGCCCCCACCTTGTCCCGGGACATATCGGTGTAGGCGGCGGTGGTCTCGGTAATGGCGGCCTCCAGATCCCTGGGAGAGGCCTTGCTGGAGGTGAACACCAGACCCAGGCGGCTGCTGCCCACCCGCTCCAGGAAGCGGCGCAGCTCCGGCTGGAACAGGATCACCAGCACCAGGATCCCCCACTCCACCACCTTGTTCAGCAAAAAGCTGGTGGCGGTCAGCTTGGTAGCCGAGGAGAATCCCATGGCCAGCATGAGCATCAGGATACCACGCAGGACCCGGCCGGAGCTTGTTTTACGCAGCATCCACAGCAGCTTATAGATCACAAAGGAGAGGATGGCGATATCCAGGACGTCCCACAGGCGCAGTCGGACCATGGGCAGATTGTATTGCATAAACATCTGGACCGTTTCCATCATGGAGGCCACCTCTTTCATCGGAAGCTTCAGCCGGCGTCCGGTCCGGCAGTTCCGGGCCGGGACAGCCGCTTTGACCGCGCTGCGCGGCAGAAGGCCGCAGGGATCGCCCCTTTGGCGCTTTATCCATTAGATAATATTATACGATATTCCGACTGGATTGGCAACACGAAAGAGGGAACGCAAAATGAAAATTTGATGAAATTTTCCAGCCTTTGGGGCGGTACAGGCCGGGGTCCGCCCCTGGACCGGCGCAATGGCCTTGGCTGCTCAGCGTGGCCTACATAAAACGGTCCGGCTGTTGGAACAGCCGGACCGTGATGGGGTATGAACTTACTCCTGGGGCTCGGACTCGGGCTCCTCCTCAGCGGCGGGGGCCTCCAGCAGAGCGCGGATGGACAGGGAGATCTTCTTGTTCTCCATGTCGATGTCGGTGATCTTCACGTCCACCTTATCGCCCTCGGCCAGCACGTCGCCGGGCTTCTCGATGCGGTGGTCGGCGATCTGGGAGATGTGGATCAGGCCGTCCACACCGGGAACCACCTCGGCAAAGGCGCCGAAGGTCATCAGCTTGACGATGCGGACGTTGGCCACGTCGCCCACCTGGTAGGTGCTGGTGAACACAGTCCAGGGCTCCTGGCTGTGGTCCTTCATGCCCAGGGAGATCTTCTTCTTCTCCTTGTCGGCGGAGATGACGTACACCTCAACGGTGTCGCCCACCTTGACCACCTCAGAGGGGTGCTTGATGCGGCTCCAGGACAGCTCGGAGATGTGGACCATGCCGTCCACGCCGCCGATGTCCACGAAAGCGCCGTAGGAAGTCAGGGACTTCACGGTGCCGGTGTAGCGCTTGCCTTCCTCGATCTCGGCCCAGACCTTCTCAGCGGCGGCGGCCCGCTCGGCACGGGTGACCTTGCTGATGGAGCCCACCACGCGGCGGCGGGCACGGTTGACCTCGGTGATGACCAGGCGGACCTTCTTCTTCAGCAGCTCGCTCATGGGAGTCTCGCGGGGCAGGCCGGTCTGGGAAGCGGGAACGAAGACGCGGATGCCCTTGACGGACACGACCACGCCGCCCTTGTTGTCCTCGGTGACGAAGCCTTCCACCACGGTCTCGTTCTCCTTGGCGGCCTCGATCTCCTCCCAGCCCTTGACCATGTCCAGACGCTTCTTGGACAGCTTGACCAGGCAGTCGCGGTCGCTGACCAGCATGACATAGCTCTCGATCTCGTCGCCGACCTTGACCACGTCCTCGGGCTTGACGTTGGGATCGTCGCTCAGCTCGGACAGGGGGATGTAGCCGGGATACTTGATGCCCAGCTCAACCTGGATCTCGGTGGGCGTGATTGCCACTACGGTGCCGGTGACCTTATCTCCATTATTGATAGGCTTGATCGACTCCTCCAGCAGCTCCGCGAAGGATTTTTCGATCTCCATGATTTCATCGCTCATTTTGTTATAGACCTCCTTTATTATCCACGCGGGCGTGGACGCGCCCGCCGTGATGCCGATCGTTTCCGTCTGGGGGATATGGGTCAGGTCAAGATCCTCCGCCCGCTCGATGAGCCGGACGTCGGGACAGACCTCCCTGCACAGCTCCGCAAGCCGCTTGGTATTGGAGCTTTTCCGGTCTCCGATGACCACCATCATGCCGCATTTTTCAGCCAGCTGACGGGCCTCCCCTTGACGTTTGGACGTCGCTCCACATATTGTATCAAAAAATTCTGCGTTTGTACACTCTTTTTTTGCTTTTTTCACGCAGCCATCCCAAATTTTCCTGGTGGAGGTGGTTTGGGACACAAATGTGAGGGGAAATTCCCGGCGTTCCGGGGCCTGGGACAGCCAAATATCCAGTTCTTCCTCCCCCGCCAGCACCACCGGATGGCGGCACCAACCGGCGATAGCCGTCACCTCCGGGTGGTCGGGGGTGCCGATGATGACGGGCTGTCTCCCCCGCTCCTCGGCCTGGGCTACAATTTGATGGATGCGGGTGACGTTGGGGCAGGTGGCGTCCAGGATGCGGACGCCCCGGGCCTTCAGCCCCTCATGGACCGCCCGGCTCTCCCCGTGGGAGCGGATGATGACCGCCGAGCCGTCGGGCACCTGCTCCGGCCGGTCCACCGACACCAGGCCCTGGCTTGCCAGGTGGTCGATCACATCCCGGTTGTGGATGATGGAGCCCAGCATCACGCAGGGCGTACCCTGGGCGGCGGTCTCCTCCGCCAGCTCCACCGCCCGGCGCACGCCGTAGCAGAAGCCGGCGGATTGGGCCAGGATCAGCTTCATTCCTGTCCCTCCCCCAGCTTCCGGACCCGGTCCATCAGATCGCCGGCGATGGCGTCCAGCTCGTCCGGGGTGGGTTTTCTGCCGGCGTACTCGGGGTGATAGGGCTGGCCGATGACCACCACGTTCCGGGCAAAGAGCTTCTTCTTCCGCTGGATGTAGATGGGCAGCAGGGGGGCTCCCGTCCGGGTGGCGAACATGGCCGCGCCGGTCTTGGCCGCCACGTCCTCCCCCTCATGGACCCGGGTGCCCTCGGGGAACATGAGCAGCTTGTTGCCGTCTTTCAGGAATTTCAGAGCGGTCTTTACCGCCTTCATATCCGCGCGGCCCCGGTCCACTCCAAAGACCCCGGCCTTGCCCAAAATCCAGCCGATCACAGGCACCCGCATGATCTGGATCTTGGCCATGGCCCGCATGGGGTACTTCCGGCCGAAGGCGAAAACCACATAGAAGGGGTCGCCCAAGGTGGTGTGGTTGGGGCAGAGGACCGCCGCTCCGTCGGGAATGTTCTCCCGTCCCACCACCCGCAGGGGGCGGAACAGGTTAAAAAAGGGCCAGATGACGGCGTAGAGGAAATGGAACCAGGCGTCCCGCCGCCGGTCCTCCCGGCGGCTCTCCTCCTGGGCAGCAAGTTCGGTGCTCACAGATTGATCTTCTCCTTTATGATGGACAGCAGAGCCTGGAGGCTCTGTTCCAGATTCAGCTGGGTGGTATCCAGCAGTACCGCGTCCTCCGCCTGGCGCAGGGGGGCGATGGGCCGGTTCCGGTCCTCCTCATCCCGAAGGATGATGTCCCGGAGGATGGTCTCAAAGTCGGTTTTCTGCCCCTTCTGCTCCAATTCCAGCAGACGGCGGCGGGCCCGGGACTCAGGCGCGGCGGTAAGGAAAATTTTCACGTCGGCGTCGGGCAGCACCACGGTGCCGATGTCCCGGCCGTCCATGAGCACGTCGTGCTCCCGGGCCAGCTTCCGCTGGAAGTCCAGCAGAAAGGCTCGCACCTCCGGGATGGCCGACACCTTGGAGGCCAGGCCGGAAATTTGGTGCTCCCGAATGGCGGAGGACACGTCCTCCCCCTCCAGGAACATCCGCTGCGCTCCGTCGGGGCCGTAGTCCATCCGAATGTCCAGCCCCTCCAGCAGGGGGACCACCTGGGCCGGGTCGGAGGGGTCCGCCCCCGCCCGAACCGTCTTCAGGGCCACCGTGCGGTAGATGGCCCCGGTGTCCACATATAAAAATCCCAGCTCCCTGGCCGCCTGCCGGGCCAGAGTGCTTTTTCCGGCCCCGGCGGGGCCGTCGATGGCAACACTTCTCATGAAATAATCGCTCCAATGGTGATATTAATGAACGGGGCCGGCCCGTTATTCTGCATCGCGTATATACTCCGTGGAACTCTCCCCCGCCGCCCGGCCGGTGGCCCAGGCAATCTGGAGGTTGAAGCCGCCGGTGTAGGCGTCCACGTCCAGCAGCTCCCCGGCAAAGTACAGCCCCTCCACCTTTTTGGAGGCCATGGTCTTGGGGTCCACCTCCGAGACCTTCACGCCGCCGGAGGTGATAATTGCCTCGCTGATGGGCCGGGGACCGGACACCGCCACGGTGAACGCTTTCAGCAGCTCCAGCAGGCGGCGGCGCTCCCCCTTGGTCACGTCGTGGGCCTTCTTCTCTCCGGGGATCTCCGCCCGCGCCAGCAGCACCGGGATCATCAGCCGGGGGACCAGAGCCCCCATCAGATTGGCCATGTCCTTGTTGGCGTTCTCCCCAAGCTCCCGCACCAGGCGGGCGTCCAGCGTCTGCTCGTCCAGAGCGGGCTTTAAGTCGATGGAGCAGGTGTACTGCTCCTTGTCGTAATTGCGCATATGGGCGCTGGCCGACAGGACCAACGGCCCGGACAGGCCAAAGTGGGTGAACAACAGCTCACCCTGTTCCCGATATAGGATTTTACCCTTCCGGTTCCGCACCGTCAAGACTACGTTTTTCAGGGCCAGCCCCTGCATCTCCCCGCAGAAGGCGTCCGGAGACTCCAGCGGCACCAGGGACGGCCTGGGCTCCACGATGGTATGGCCCAGCTCCTCCGCCAGACGGTAGCCGTCTCCGGTGGACCCGGTGGCGGGATAGGAAGCTCCTCCGGTGGCAAGGATCACCGCTTTACAGTTCAGCCCGGTCCTTGCTTTGCCTTCTCCCATCTCCACGGCCTGTACCGCCCCGTCCCGGACGCAGATCTCTGAGACCCGTTCCTGAAGTACGGGCACCCGCAGCCGCTTCAGCTCCAGGAAAAGGGCGTCGATAATGTCGGCGGATTTGTCCGATTTGGGAAACACCCGGTTGCCGCGCTCCACCTTCAGCTCCACCCCAAGATCCGTGAAGAACTGCTCCACATCGGCGGGAGTGGTGCGGCTCATGGCGCTGTACAAAAAGCGGCCGTTCCGGGGAACAGCGGCCAGCACCTCCTCCGGAGAGCAGTGGTTGGTCACGTTGCACCGGCCCTTCCCGGTGATATACAGCTTCCGGCCCACCTTGGGGTTGCGCTCCACCAGACAGACCTGGACGCCCAGACGGGCCGCGGTGATGGCAGCCATCATGCCGGCGGCTCCGCCGCCTACCACCACCAGATCATAGACGGCCCCGCTCACTCCTGCACCTTCTCGTACACGCCGTACTCGTCCCAAATGCCCTCCAGGGTCTGGAAGGTATGGGCCAGGTCGTCGTTCTTCTTCCGGCTCACCGCCACCAGCAGGGCGTTGACCAGAGACAGGGGGGCTACCAGGGAGTCCACGAAGGAGGCCATGTCGCTGCGGGCTTTCAGCGTATAGGTACAGATGGGCGCCAGCGGGGAGGCCTCGCTGTCGGTAATGGCGACGGTGGTGGCGCCCCGGTCCCGGGCGAAGCTCATGGCCTGAACGGTGCGGCTGGAGTACCGGGGGAAGCTGACGCCGATGACCACGTCCTCCTCGCCCACCCGCAGCAGGCGCTCGAAGACCTCGCTGGCGGTGTTGGCGGACACCTCCACCACGTTGTCGAAGATCAGATTGAAATAGAAAGTAAGGAAGGTAGCGATGGAAGCGGAGGACCGCACGCCGATGATATAGATCTTCCGGGCGGACACGATGGCGTCCACCGCGTGTTCAAAGCTGTCCCGGTCCAGCTCCTCCAGCGTCATCCGAATCTTTTCGATATCCGACTGGAGGACCATGGACAGCAGGTCCTGGTCCCCGATCCGGTCGTTGGTCACCTCGATGCGCTGGACCGAGGTCAGCCGGTTCCGGATCATCTTCTGCAAGGACTTTTGCATATCGGGGTATCCGTCATAGCCCAACTCGGCGGCAAAACGGACCACGGTGGATTCGCTGACTCCCACCCTCTTGCCCAGACGGCTGGCCGTCATGAAAGCGGCCTTGTCGTAAGAATCCAAAATAAAGTTGGCGATCCGCTTTTGCCCCTTGGAAAAGGTATGGATATTTTCTTGAATCAATGTAAGAATATCATGATTCATCGTTCACTCATCTCCCGCTTTTTTCAGCGCTTATCTGGTCCAACACGGGTATATCTTACTCTGTTCTCCCAAAAAATGCAAGCGCTTTTTGCAAGAAATTCATTTTCTCTTGCAAAAAGCGCTCAGAGCGGTTCTCCGTTCCCCTCGTTTGTCAGCAGCAGGATCTCCTGTCCGGTCAGTTCCCGCCAGCTCCCCGGCTTCAGGGTCCGGTCCAGAGAGAGGTGGCCCTCCCGGACCCGCTTCAGCCGTAGCACCGTCAGTCCCGCCTGGGCGCACATCCGGCGGACCTGGCGGTTCTTTCCCTGGTGGATGACGATAGACAGCTGAGACACGCCGCCGCTGGTCTTCCCCCGGCGCACCCCGGCCGGAGCCAGCCGGTCCCCATCCAGTTCCATGGGTGCGGACAGGATAGGCAGGGCGCGCTTCACGTCCCCGGTGACCCAGACCAGGTACTCCTTCTCGATCTCGTGGCTGGGGTGAAGGAGCCTGTGGGTCAGCTCTCCGTCGTCCGTGAGGATCAGCAGCCCCTCCGAGTCCATGTCCAGCCGCCCCACGGGCCACACCCGGCTCCCGCAGCCGGACACCAGATCGGCCACCGTCCGGCGGCCCTTCTCGTCTGATAGGGTGGTCACATAGCCCCGGGGCTTGTTCAGCATCAGATAGGTCCTTCCTCCGCCGGGGTCCAGGGGCTTCCCGTCCACCAGCACCCGGTCCCGGTCCGGGTCGGCCCGGTCACCCAGGCGGGCCCTTTGACCGTTCACCGTCACCCGTCCGGCGGCGATCCACTCCTCCGCCGTCCGGCGGGAGGCCAGACCGCAGGATGAGATTAGTTTTTGCAGCCGTTCTTCCGTGGGGTCGTCCCCCTTTCTCTCTTGTTCTGTCAGCCTGACAGCTCGTCCAGCCGGTCCCGCAGCCGGCTGAGCAGGTCCCGGCTCTCTGTCCGGTCCCCGGAGACCGGCCGTGCGGTCACCAGAGGGACCCGGCCCAGCTCCTTGTCCTGCAAATAATACACCGCTTCCCCGATCTGCGTCCCCGCGGGCAGGGGGCCTTCCAGGGTCTCCCGGTCCAGGCGCAGTTCCCTTTCGGCCTCCTCCCCGGAGGCCAGACACAGGGAGAGACCCTCCCCTGCCGCCACGGGGCAGAACGGAGTCAGACTGCCCGCCGTGGGCACCCGGCACAGCACCTCCCCCTCCTCTGCCGCGGGCTCCGCCCGGTAGGCGGAAAACCCGTAGTCAAACAGGGCGGCGTGGTCCGCCCAATCATTGGGATCGTTCAGCGTGACGCAGATCAGGGTCAGCCCCTCCCGCTCCGCCGCCGACACCAGGGTGCGGCCCGCCTTCTCGGTAAAGCCGGTTTTTAGGCCGATACAGCCCGCGTACCGCCACAGCAGCTTATTGTGGTTGGTGAAGGTGCGGGTGCCCAGGGTGATGGTCCTGGTGGATACCATCTGGGCCAGGGTCTCGTTCCCCAGACAGGCCCGGGCCAGCAGGGCCATATCATAGGCGCTGGAGTAGTGGCCCTCGGCGTCCAGGCCGTTGGGGTTGGCAAAGGAGCTGTTCTCCATGCCCAGTTCCCGTGCCTTGTCATTCATTCGGACCACAAACTCTTCCACCGTGCCGCCGCAGTGGCCGGCCACCGCCAGGGCCGCGTCGTTGCCCGAGCGCAGCAGCATCCCGTAGAGCAGGGCCTCCAGCGTCACCTTCTCTCCGGGCTGGAGGTAGATGGAGGAACCCTCCGCTCCCGCCCACTCCCGCCGGACCGTCACCTCCTCATTGAGGTCATGGCCCGATTCCAGGGCCACCAGGGCCGTCATCAGCTTGGTCGTGCTTGCGATAAGCCGGGGCTGGCGGGCGTTTTGCTCGTACAGCACCCGGCCGCTGCCGGCGTCCATCAAAACGGCGGCGGACGCGGAGGTGCCCACCGCACAGGCGGCGGGCAGAGAGATCATCCAGATGGTCAGGGCGAGGAACGCCCCAAATAGGCGCTTCATATCTGTCACCTTCCTTGAAGATGGAACGTGGCCTTAGTATGAAGCGGAATTTTCCCCGTTATGGCGGGGAACTTTTTGCAGTTATGCCATTATTCGGCAAAATCGCTCTCGGCGGCCTGGGCAGCCTTCTGCTCCTTCTTGGCCTGCTGGCTCTCGATGAAGCTGGTGACCTTGTCCACCACCTCGGGTACGGTGTCGATGACCCGGTCCACGGTGGTGGCGGGCGGCGGAGCCACGGGCAGCAGCTTGACACTGCCCTCCCGGACCACCAGGAAGGCCACTGGCTCCAGCTTGGCGCTGGCGCCGCTGCCGCCGCCGAAGCTTCCGTCCGGTCCGGTCTGCTTCTTGGTGGAGAACTCGGTGCCGCCCCCGGCCACGCCGAAGGACATCCGGGACACCGGGATCAGCGTTACGCCCTCCGCCTGGATGGGGGTGCCGATGATGGTATTGGCGTCGGCCATGGTGCGGACGTGCTCCATGGTGGTGCTGATCAGCTCACTGAGGGAATTGTTCTTTTCCATAATGTCAGGCCGCCTTTCTCTGCTGTTGTTTTTGTTTTTGCCGCCCACGGACGGCCAGGAAGCCCCGCAGGGCCTTACATCCGAAATAAACGCCCAGCCAGAGGATCTGGCCGATCTTGATGGACAGGGAGGCCAGACCGTACACGGTCATCTCCCCGGCCTCGAAGTCCACCCGCACCCTGGCGCGGCCGTCCTTCACATGGAAGGCCCGGGTCAGCGGCTCCCACAGGGCGCCCAGGGCCGCCGAGGCCTGCCCGTAGCGCATGGCCGCGTCCGCCGGGTCGGCGGCTCCCACCGTCAGCTCCAGCTCCAGGGTGTCCATCCGGAGCTTGCCGTACATGGTCCCCACCGCGTCCAGAGCCACGGGCAGCAGGGCACGGGCATAGTCCAGCGCCCCCCCCGCTTTCTCCGCCAAGGGCTTGGGGGACGGAGGCGCCTCTTCCTTCTTCTTGGGGGGCTTGGCCTTTTTCTCCTTCTTTCGGGCGGGCTTGTCCTTCTTGTTCAGGGGGAACACCCGGATCTTCAACGCCCCCGCCCGGACCCAGGCCCGAAAGCCCTGGGCGCTGTATTCCGCCAGGCCTCCCACCCGGATCTGGCCGATGAAAAACAGCACGACCAGTACGATCAAAAAGACTTTCATTCCTCACCCGCCGGGGGCTCCGGCTGGGGCTGGGAGGGCTCCTCGGGACTGTCGGCCCGCTGTTCCTCCTCCCGGGTCTTCAGCTTTTCCACCGCCGCCTCCAGCTCCAGAGTCAGCTGTTCCCCCTCTTTGGAGGCGTCGGGCAGCTCAGGCAGCTCCTCCAGATTGGTCAGACCGAAGGAGCGCAGGAAATTCTTGGTGGTGCGGAACAGGGTGGGACGGCCGGGCACCGCCAGACGGCCCGCCTCCTCAATAAGCTCCCGCTCCAGCAGCAGACCCACGGTGTAGGCGCTGTCCACCCCCCGGACCTGGTCCACATAGGCCCGGGTCACCGGCTGGTAGTAGGCGATGATGGCCAGTACCTCCAGGGCGGGCTGGGACAGGCGGGCGGGCTTCCGGCTCTCCAGGGTCTTTCGGATATAGGGGGCGAACTCCGGGGCGGAGCACAGCTGATAGCTGGTGTCCAGCCGCACCAGACGGATGCCCCGGCGCTCATAGCTGTACTTGTCCATCAGCCGCTGGGCCACCGCGTCCAGAGTGGGCCGGTCCACCTCCAGACCCAGGCACAGCCGCTCCACGGGCACCGGCTCCCCGGAGGCGAAGAGCACCCCCTCCAGCGCCGATTCCAATTCCTTGATCTCGATTGTGTCCCCCTCCTCTCAGTAGCTGTCAGCGGTAAATTCCACCGCATCCGCGCCCTCCTCCCGGGTGCAGGTAACGGTACAGTCCTCCTCGGTGCCCGCCAGACGGACCCGGCGCGCCTTACACAGCTCCAGCACCGCCAGGAAGGTGGCCACCACCTCCGACCGGCTGCGGTTGCCCCGGAACAGGGACCGGAACCGGGTGACGCCAAATTGGACCAGACGGTGGAGGATCTCCCCCGCCTTGTCGGCCACGGGATAGGGCTCCCGGCCCACGATGCCCTGGAAGGCGGCCACCGGGGGCGGCAGCTTGTTGTCCGTCCGGCTGAGCACCGCGGTCATGGCCTTGAGCAGGTCCTCCTTTTGGTGGACATAGCGGTAGGTCCTGTCGGGCTGGATGGCCTCGGGTACCTTGGTCAGATAGTCCCGGCCGTAGCGGTACCGGTCGTCCAGGGCGGGGACCACCGCCTTGATCTTCAGATAGTTTTCGTTGCGCTGGTGGGCCTCCAGGGTGGCGATAAGCTGCTCCATCTCGCTGAGGGCCTCCTCGTCGTGGATGGACAGCAGCATCCTGGTCTTGATATAAATGAGGTGGGAGGCCATGGTGATGAATTCACTGGCCACCTCCAGATCCAGTTCCTTCCGCTTGTTCATCCACTCCAGGTACTGGTCCAGGATCAGGGAGATCTGGATGTCCTTGATCTCCATTTTGTTCTTGCTCAGCAGATGGAGGATCAGGTCCAGGGGTCCCACGAAGTCCTCCATGTTCTCCTCTTTCGCCTTCACCACCCCTTCCAGGTGGTAAATGGGTGCCTCCAAGGGCTCACCTCCCCGATTTTTCCCGCATTCGTTCAAGATATTATATCAGTTCGAGGGGTAAAACACAAGGTTGAAATCCCCTTTTCCCCAGCGCGCCGGTTTGGCCGCAATCCGCCGCTTTGACGTTCTGTTCCGGTCCCGGGCCGCGAAGTTGACAATCCTCCGCCGAAAATCTATAATGAAACCGATTGCAAATCATAAACTGGAACCGGCTGTAAAGAAGGAGGCCCGCTATGGACATCCATTTGAATGACGTTTTAAAGATGAAAAAAGCCCACCCCTGCGGCAGCCAGGAGTGGCTGGTCCTCCGGGTAGGGATGGATTTCAAGCTGCGCTGCCAAGGCTGCGGCCACGAGGTCATGCTGCCCCGGAGCAAGGCGGAGAAGAACATCCGCAAGGTGTTCCGGGACGGAGCGGCCGTAGAGGTATAACACACGGAACTGTTTGGAAGAAAGGAATCCTGCTATGCGATACGACAGCGATCTTTTGTACCGTCCCCCAGGCGAGTGGAAGAGCTATCTGCTCCAGTGCACCATCGGGTGCTCCAACAACAAATGTACCTTCTGCGGCATGTACAAGGAAAAGACCTTCCGCATCCGGCCCACCGAGGAGATCCTGGAGGACATCGACATGGCCCGGGCCTATTACGGCCCCGGCCTTCAGCGGGTCTTTCTCATGGACGGGGACGCCATCATCATCAAGACCGAGGACCTGCTGAAGATCCTCCGAAAGCTGTACGACACCTTCCCCCATCTGGAGAAGGTAACGCTCTACGCCGGCCCCCGCAGCACCCTGAGCAAGTCCCCGGAGGAGCTGAAGATCCTCCATGAAGCTGGCCTCTCCCGGGCCTATTTGGGGGTGGAGAGCGGCAGCGACCAGGTGCTGCGGTTCATCCACAAGGGCGTGGACGCGGACCAGATGCTGCTGGCGGGCCAGCGGCTGGTGGAGGCGGGCATCGACCTCTGGGTCACCATCATTCTGGGCATCACCGGCGCCAACGGCGAGGGCGGCGACTGGCAGGAGCACATTCTGTCCACCGCTCGGATCATCAACGAGATGAAGCCCCGGCACCTCTCCGCCATGACCTTCGCCCCCGCCAAGGGCACCCCCCTGGGAGACGACGTTTTGGCCGGGCGGTTTACCGTCTGCTCCCCCGACCACATCCTGGAGGAGTGCCGGATGCTCATTGAACACCTGGACGTGGACCCCCTCCACTTCACCAGCAACCACGCCTCCAATTACCTGCCCCTTAAGGGCGGCCTGCCCGAGGACCGGGAGAAGTTCCTCTCTCTCATCGACCAGGCTCTGGCGGGCAAGATCCGTCTGAGAAAAACTCTCAACCGCGGGATCTGAACACACGACGCCGGCTCCGTCCATAGGACGGAGCCGGTTTTATGCTTCCAAGACGGAGAACCGTTCCCCACCTTTCCCTTCCCTTCGACCGCTCTCTCCCCGTTCCCCCACGCCGGCGCCCGAACCGGGTCGAACACCGTCTTTCCCTGCGATATATTTCTCTTTCCACTCACTTTGGGATACTATATAATGTGCCCAAATCATTTTCACAGGAAAGAGGGCACAATATCATGGAGATCAAGATCGCCACCCGACAGTGTGAGGACGCCCGGGGCCGTGCCCGGCGGTTCCACTACTATCTGACGGTGGATCTGGTGGAGACGGACCGTTTCTGCTGCGAGGACTACGGGGTCCGGATCACCGAGGACCGGGGGGAGAGCGCCGCTGTCCCCTCCATCACCACCAGCGCCATGCGGATCGACGAGCTGATGACCATGCTGGTGGAACACCAGGTGGGGCCCGCCGGTCTGGCCGACGTGGTGGCCGACTGGCTGTGAGCAGCAAAAAGCGCCGGGCTGAAAACAGCCCGGCGCCCGGAACTCCCAGCATCCGCTGAGATCACTTTTTCCGGTTGTCGATCTTCTGCATCAAAGCCACCATCAGCGCGATAGCGCCCAGCACCACGAAGATACCGGCCATGCCCTGGGCCATCATTTCCAGAGCCTGAGCCACATTTGCCATATTCATCACAAATCCTCCTTATCAGCCAATCAGGTGGGTGGCGCAGTACTGGAGCACCACGCCGCCGGCAACTACGGACGCGATCTGGCCAGACACGTTGGCGGCCACCGCGTGCATCAGCAGATGGTTCTGGGGGTCGGCCTCCTGGCCCAGCTTCTCAATGACCCGGGAGGACATGGGGAAGGCGGAGATCCCGGCGGCGCCCACCATAGGATTGATCTTGTTCTTGGGGGTGAAGAGGTTCAGCACCTTGACGAAGAGAACGCCCACCACGGAGTCCAGCACAAAGGCCACCAGACCCAGGCCCATGATCATCAGCGTCTCCTTCCGGACAAACTGATCCGCCTTCATGGAGAAGGAGATGGTGATGCCCAGCAGCAGGGTGATGAGGTTGGCCAGCTCGTTCTGGGCGGTCTGGGACAGGGTGGCGAGGACGCCGCATTCCCGGATCAGGTTGCCGAACATGAGGAAGCCCACCAGCGCCACGGAGGAGGGGGCCACCAGACCGGCGATGACAGTGACGATAATGGGGAACAGGATCCGCAGCCGGCGGGAGACGCCCCGGGCCCGGTAAGGCATCCGCATGGCCCGGTCCTTTTTGGTGGTGACCAGCTTGATGGCGAAGGGCTGGATGATGGGCACCAGAGCCATATAGGAGTAAGCGGCCACGGCGATGGCGCCCACATATTGGGAGTGCAGGGTCTTGGACACCAGGATGGAGGTGGGGCCGTCCGCCGCGCCGATGATGCCGATGGAGGCGGCGTCCCTCATGTCAAAGCCCATGGCGGCGGCAAGGAGGATGGTGAGGAAGATGCCCGCCTGAGCTGCCGCGCCGCACAGGAACAGCTTGGGGTTGGCCAGCAGGGGGCCGAAGTCGATCATAGCGCCGATGCCGATGAACAGGAGGATTGGCATGGCCTCGGAGGCCTCGATCCCCACTTCAAAGAGCCACTGGATAATGCCCTGGGTCTCGCCCAAGCCCTCGCTGAACTGATTGATGACGCCGGACAGCGGCAGGTTTACCAAAATAGCGCCGAAGCCCATCGGCATGAGCAGAGCCGGCTCAAAGTCCTTCTCAATGGCCAGCCAGATGAGCAGGCCGCCCACTGCGTACATGACCAGCTGCTGCCAGGTGATGGACAGAAGCCCTTCCCACAAAAATTCCATTGTTCCCAGCTTCCTTTCTTCTACATTGAACTATATTAAGTATCTGTCCGAACACAGGTTTTTTCGTGATCAGACGAAAAAAACCTGCGTTCCGGCCGGAACGCAGGTCTGGTCAATTAAGGCAAAACCAGGACAGGCTCATAAGACCCGCCATGCTTGTTGGCTCTGCCGCGCGCCGGGGAGGCGCGCTGACTACTCCCCTTTGTCATTGTATTGAGGATGTTATCACAGTGGTTCCACATTTGTCAAGACGGCAGCGGCAATCTTTGCCAAATTTGAACACTTTTAGAAAAACAATCGAATCATCAAAAGGTTTTCGAGTATTTTTCGTCGTATCGGCCCATCATATGGCTCCGACCGCCGTCTCGATGGCCGCCTCCTCCGCCTGCATGGCCTTCAGCGTCAGGTCCAGCAGCTTGTCCAGCTCCCAGCCCAGCAGCTCCGCGCCGCCGGCAATGACCTCCCGGGAGCAGCCGGCGGCGAACTTCTTGTCCTTGAACTTCTTTTTCAGAGACTTCAGCTCCATGTCGGCCACACTTTTGGACGGGCGCATAAGGGCGGCGGCGCCGATGAGTCCGGTGAGCTCGTCGGCGGCAAAGAGGACCTTCTCCATCTCATGCTCCGGCTTGATGTCCACGCAGATGCCCCAGCCGTGGCAGGCGGTGGCCCGGATGATGGACTCCTCCACCCCCTCCTGGCGCATCAGCTCCTGAGACTTTTTGCAGTGCTCCTCCGGCCAGCGTTCAAAGTCCAGGTCGTGGAGCAGACCCACCACAGACCAGAAATCCGCCTCTTCCCCATAGCCCAGTTCCCGGGCGTACCAGCCCATCACATGCTCCACGGTAATGGCGTGGCGCAGATGGAAGGGCTCCTGATTATACTTGGTCAGCAGGTCCCATGCCTGCTGTCTGGTCATAGACACCATCGTTTCCTCCCCGTTTCATGGAAAATAGGAGACAGTCCCCCGCCCCTCAGGGCCAAGCGGCTATCTCCTACTTTTTTAGACTATATTTTCCCGTTTGTCAATAGGACACTACGATTCCGCCGTCATTGGCGTAGACGGTGGTGATGCCTCTGGCCTCCACAATGATGACCTCGGCGAATCTGCACTTGGCCTCCACCTGGGCCTTGACCTGGAACGCCCGCTCCAGGCAGTTGCAGTGGCTGATGACCAGGGTCCGCCCCTCGTGGTCGGGATCGGCGGCGATCTTATCGACCATCTTGCCCAGCGCCTGCTTGACGGACAGGGCTTGGCCCAGCTTGGCGATCTCCCCCTCCGGCGTGGCATGGCAGAGAAGTTTGATCTTCAGCGCACCGGTGACAATAGCCTGCATCTTTGTCAGCCGGCCATTTTTCCGCAGATTCTCCAGGTTTTCCAACACAAACAGGGTCTGCATCTGATAGATGAACTGCTCGATTTCCCGGACCACATGCTTGAAGGGCATCCCGGTCTGGGCCAGTTCCCGGATCTTCAGCGCGATGAGCACCTCGCCAGAGGCGGCGGAGCAGGAGTTGAACACATGGACGTTGACGTGGGGCTCTTCCTCCTCCATCAGCAGCCGGGCCTGCTCCGCGCAGTTGTGGGAGCCGCTGAGCAGAGCCGACAGCGTGACCACATACACGTCGTCCACCCCGCAGCGGTAGGCGTCCAGGTAGCTCTGGGGAGCGGGGCAGGAAGTGGAGGGAGCGTCCTCGCTCTGCTTCATGGACCACAGCAGATCGGCCTGGTCAAAGTTCTCGTCATCCACAAAGGTACTGCCATTGGATCGGATCGTCAGAGGCACCCGGACAAAGCAGGGGTCCTTCAGCATCTGCGCGGTCAGGTCGCAGCAGCTGTCCACGACAATTTTAAAACTCATATGTTTCATCTCCGAACATGGTTTTGAAAATCAGATTGCGCCAATTAGTTTACCACATTTTTTGTTATCTGTAAAGAGGAGCCGCCCATTCTCCTTGACCTGATGTTGGAGAAAACGGAATGCAACGGGCGGTCTGTTGGTCCGATGGGCTTAAAATTTCTCCCCCGTCTCCTGCTCCAGCTCTTTCAGCAGCTTCTTGTCAGCCTTGGAGGACAGGTCCAGCTTCTCATACAAGTCGGGCCGGCGCTGCCGGGTGCGCAGGATAGACTGCTTCCGCCGCCACTTCTCCACGTTGGCATGGTGGCCGGACAGAAGGATAGGAGGCACCGCCCGGTCATGCCACACCTCGGGCCGGGAGTACTGGGGGGCCTCCAGCATCCCGTTCCAGTGGCTCTCGTTCTCGTAGCAGGAGGGGTCGGACAGCACCCCGGGCACCAGCCGGCAAACCGCATCGGCCACCGCCATAGCGGGAATCTCGCCCCCGGTCATGACAAAGTCCCCGATGGAGATCTCCTCATCCACGCACTCCTCAATAAAGCGCTCGTCGATGCCCTCATAGTGTCCGCAGACCAGGATCAGCCGGTCATAGTCCTCCTTCAGCCGCCGGGCGTCCGCCTGGCAGAAGGTCTTGCCCGCCGGAGACATATAAATGGTGTGGAGCCGCTCCCCCGCCTCATCGCAGATGTGCTTCCAGCACTGGTACAGGGGATCCGCCTGCATTACCGCGCCCCGGCCGCCGCCGTAGGGGTAGTCGTCCACCTGCTTCTGCTTGTTCAGGGTATAATCCCGGATCTGGTGGCACTCGATGCGGATATAGCCCCGCTCCTGGCCGCGGCCCAGGACGGACTCGCACAGCATATCGCCCACCACATCGGGGAACAAGGTCATAATGTCAATACGGTACATGATCGGAAGTTCTCTCCTGCTTTTCTGTCGTCACTCGGACCGGCCCAAGAACGGCCCATCCGGCATTTGCTTTATTATACGGGATTTCCCCGGCTTTTTCAACGGCCTGTTCCCCGGAATCCGTTCTTTTCCACCGCAAAACCGCCGCCACCCACTTTATTTTTCTCGGAAACTATGATATGCTGTTCGCTGTAAAAATCCCATTCTGCAAAAAGCGAGGTCTTAATATGTATTGTGTACGCAAGGTGACCGACGATCTGATCTGGATCGGCGCCAACGACCGTCAGCACGCTCTGTTTGAAGCCACGCATCCCGTACCCCGGGGCATGTCCTTCAACTCCTATCTGCTGCTGGACGAGAAGACTGTCCTCTTCGACACAGTGGACCGGGCGGTCCAGACCCAGTTTTTTGAAAATCTGGAGTACGCCCTGGGAGGCCGGAAGCTGGACTATATCTTTGTCCACCACATGGAGCCCGACCACGCCGCCACCCTGGGGGATCTGATGCTCCGCCATCCCGAGGCCCGTATCGTATGCAACGGCAAGGCGGTGAACATGATCCGCCAGTTCCACTGCACCGACCCCAAGGGGGCCGTTCTGGTCAAGGAGGGGGACGCCATTGACACGGGCCGGCACCACTTCACCTTTGTGAACGCTCCCATGGTCCACTGGCCCGAGGTCATGGTCAGCTACGACTCCACGGACAAAATTCTCTTCTCCGCCGACGCCTTCGGCACCTTCGGCGCTCTGAACGGCATCCTGTTCGCCGACGAAGTGGACTTTGACCGGGATTGGCTGGATGAGGCCCGCCGCTACTACACCAACATCGTGGGCAAGTACGGCCCCCAGGTCACCGCTCTGCTGAACAAGGCCGCCGGCCTGGACATTCAGATGATCTGCCCCCTCCACGGCCCCGTGTGGCGGAAGGACCTGGGCTACATCATGGACAAGTACGCCAAATGGGCCGCCTACGAGCCCGAGGTCCGTGGCGTGCTGATCCCCTTCGCCTCGGTCTACGGCGGCACCGAGACCGCAGCCAACATCCTGGCCTGCCGTCTGGCAGAGCTGGGCGTGCCTGTGGAGATGTACGACGTGTCCATCACCCACTATTCCTATGTGCTGTCCGAAGCGTTCAAGTACAGCCACATTGTCTTTGCCTCCACCACCTACAACAACGGCGTCTTTGTCACCATGGAAAACCTGCTCCACGACGTCGTCCACCATAACCTGCAGAACCGGACCATCGCCCTGATCCAGAACGGCTCCTGGGCCCCCGCCAGCGGCAAGCTTATGGCCCAGATTCTGGGCGAGCTCAAAAACACCGAGATACTGGAGGCCCCCGTCACCCTGAAGTCCGCCCTGGCTCCCGGCCAGGATGGGGAGCTGGAGGCCCTGGCCCAGACTCTGGCCGCCTCCGTCCGGGGTGAGGCCGCCGCCCCGCAGGAGGAGGTTGCGGACAAGCCCAAGGGATTCGTCTGCAAGATCTGCGGCTTTATTTACGAGTCCGACACCCTGCCCGACGACTTCGTCTGCCCTATCTGCCGCCGGCCCGCCAGCGACTTCGAGCCTCTGGCCTGATCCCGCCTGTTTCAGGAGGACGCCATGGAGCGGTATTACTGCGACCTGTGCGGCTTTCTCTATGACGAGGAAGTCCGGGGCCCCATGCCCGATGACTACGCCTGTCCCCTGTGCGGCGCGGACCGCAGCCACTTTCAGGAGGAATGACAAAAACAGGACCACCCGCAGAGCGGGTGGTCCTGTTTTTTCGTGTCTTAAATTACCGCGCGGCGGCCCGTTCCCGTGCAAAGCCCTCGGGAGCCACGTTGCGGGTATGCCTGATCTCCTCCCACACCGTGGTCTTTTTCCAAAAGCTGCCCAGGGTGATGGGCAGCCAGGACAGCAGGAACAGCCAGTACACCAGCAGGCTGCCAACCATCCGCCTGTCCCATTTTCTCTCCGCCGTCAGCACCAGGGCCGCCGCCAGAGTGGAACCCAGGGCGGTGGCCGCCAGGTTCATCAGCAGCGTCCCGCAGAGGGCGGCGGGGACCTGCTCCAGTGCCCGGCAGCCCAGGCAGGCCGCCAGAAGGGAGACCGCCAGCCCCGCCGCGGCCGCCACCTGGTAAGCAGGGATGAGTAGCGTAGTCCCCAGGTCCGTCAGCGCCAGGGTCCGCCCGGGCGTCCCCAGTTCCCCGCCGACCCGGCCCAAGTAGTTCTCCGCCACCTGGAGCGTACCGCTGGACCAGCGGCGGCGCTGGACCACGGACTGGGCATAATCCAGGGGCTGTTCGTCATAGGTTATAGCCTTAGGGACCCAATGGACCCGCTCCCCCGCCAGAACGCACTGGGCGGTCAGCTCCAGATCCTCGCTGATGGTCCCGGTGTTCCACCCTCCCAGGCGCTCCAGAGTCTCGCCGGACACCATGAAGCCGGTGCCGTTGACCATGGCGGACAGCCCCATCCCCGCCTTTCCGCCGTTGTGGAACCGGTCCATCATCCAGTAATAGATGGAGTAACAGCCGGAAATCAGGGAATCGTAGGGGTTCTTGCTGTCCCGGTAGCCCTGGGCCACCCGGGCCCCGGACTGGAAAGCGTTGTTCATCTCGGCCAGAAAACGCCGGTCCGCCAGATTGTCCGCGTCAAAGACACAGTAGGCGTCGTAGGCCCGGCCCCGGAGCCGGCGATAGGCGAAGCGCAGCACCTCCCCCTTGGTCTTTACCGGCACTGTGCACTCCAGCACCTTCGCCCCGAAGCCGGCGGCGGCCAGGGCCGTGTTGTCGGTGCAGTTGTTGGGGATGACCCAGATGTCATAGAATTCCGCCGGGTAGTCCTGGGTCAGCAGACTGTTGATGAGGGGCCCGATGACCAGTTCCTCGTTCCGGGCGGCGATGAGGACGGCGAACCGGGTCCGGGCGGGGTGCCAGCCGTAGTCCTCCGGCCGTTTCCAGGACATCACCCCCGTGACCAGATAGCAGCCGCCCCACAGGGTGATCCCCAGGCAGATCAGAGCGGACAGCGCCGCGGCGGCGGAATAGAACCATTCCATATGTCATCCCTCCTGTTCTTGTCCCAATCCTACCAGAGCTTTGTTAAGGACAAGTCGGGAGAACGATTAAGATTTCATGAAGAGATTTTTAAATTTGCCCCCCTCCGTTCCTCCCCGTCTGACGCCCTTCGGCATTTATTCACATTTTGTTTATTTGACTTTATTGCCGGTAAAATGTATACTATTTTTACAGATAATACCATGTATCACACCCGTGGTTAGGAAACTTCATCCATTTTTTGGATGACCGGACTTGCCGCGGGCCATATTTTACTCTTTTTTCCGGAGAGTAAAATCCCCCCGTCCGGGTGCGGTCCGGACGGGGTTCCCCGCTCACCCCGGGCGCTGTCATATCTCCGCGCCCACAGGAAAAGGAGGTCATTTTGCTTCGATTTGAGCACGTATCCATGTCCTACGGCAGCCAGACCATTTTACACGACCTGAATTTTGAGATTGACGAGGGACAGTTCGCCGTCTTTATCGGCCCCTCCGGCTGCGGCAAGACCACCACGCTGAAGATGATCAACCGGCTGATCCAGCCGGACAGCGGCCACATCTACCTGAACGGCCAGGACATCGCGGCCACGGACCGCTATGAGCTGCGCCGCCACATCGGCTATGTGATCCAGCAGATCGGCCTGTTCCCCAACATGACGGTGGCCCAGAACATCTGCGTGGTACCCAAACTGCTCAAGTACCCCAAGGAAAAAAACGAACAGCTCGTACGGGATATGCTTGCCATGGTGGATATGCCCTATGAGAAGTACGCCCACAAGTACCCCTCGGAGCTGTCCGGCGGCCAGCAGCAGCGCATCGGCATCCTCCGGGCCCTGGCCGCCTCGCCGCCCATCGTACTGATGGATGAGCCCTTCAGCGCCCTGGACCCCATGACCCGGCGTTCTCTCCAACTGGAGGTCAAAAACCTCCAGCAGCGGCTGAACAAGACCATCATCTTCGTCACTCACGACATGGAGGAGGCTTTGGATCTGGCCGACGTCATCGTCTTCATGGACAAGGGCCGCATCGTCCAGATGGCGCCCCCGGAGGAGATGCTGGAGCACCCCGCCACCGAGCAGGTCCGGGAATTTTTGGGCAAGCATCTGCCCGCCTCCGCTCCCGCCGACATGACCGCCGCCGACTTTATGCGCACCGGCATCATCACCGTGGGTCAGGACCGGGGCATCCACGAGTGCGTCAGCCGGATGCAGCACCACAACGTGGACACCCTGCTGGTGGTGGACGACCAGAAGCGGTACCAGGGCACCGTGTCCATCGCCGACATCCGCCTCACCGGCCATGTAGTCAAGACCATCGGCCCTCTGGTCCGCTGCACCACCCCCACCGTGATGGCCAGCGACAACGCCAAGGACTGCTTCGACCAACTGGTCTCCAGCGGCTTCCCCTATCTGGTGGTGCTCAACGAGGACCAGACGGTGGCCGGCATCATCACCAAAACCAGCATGGCCTCCGCCATGGCGGAGCATTTGTGGGGGTGATGGGATGAAGATCGACCTGTCCGCCATTCTCCATGCGGTACTCATCCATCTGGGCTATACCCTGTTCTCTGTCTCCATCGGCTTCGTCCTGGGTGTGGCGTTGGGCATTCTGTTCACCCGGACGCCCAAGCTGTCCAAATATATCCTGCCGGTACTGTCGGTGCTGAACACCATTCCCGGCATCGTCTTTATCGGCGTGCTGTTTCTCTATCTGGGCCGGCAGCCCGCCACCGTACTCACCGCCCTGTCTGTCTACGCCATGTTCCCGGTATTGAAAAACACCTTCACTGGACTGAACGAGGTAGACGACCAGTATAAGGAGGCGGCCCGGGGCTGCGGCATGAACCACTTCCAGCGGCTGATGCTGGTGGAGCTTCCCCTGGCCATGCCCACCATCATCGGCGGTCTGCGCATCGCCACCGTCTACACCGTCAGCTGGGCCGTGGTGGCCGCCATGATCGGTCTGGGCGGCCTGGGCGATTTTATCTACAAAGGAGTCAGCTCCAACAACAATGCCCTGATCCTCCAGGGGGCCATCCCCGCCGCCCTTCTGGCTTTCATTCTGGGCACGCTGGTGGATATTCTCCAGCGCCATGTGGTCCCCCGGGGCCTGCGGAAAAGGGGGGATGAGGGATGACCTTTGCCATGGTATGGGAGCACCTGCTCCTGGTGCTGTCCTCCCTGGTCATCGCCGTTGGGGTGGGCGTTCCCCTGGGCCTGCTGTCCTACCTGTTTCCCCGGGCGGGCAAGGTCATCCTGCGGGTGGTGGACCTGATCCAGACCACTCCCGCCCTGGCCCTGCTGGGCATCATCATGGTAGTCATGGGACCGGGCAAGCCCACTGTCATGATTGGTCTGGCCCTCTACTCCCTTCTCCCCATCGTCCGTAACACCAGCCTGGGGCTGTCTCAGGTGTCCCCCCACCTAAAGGAGGCGGCCACCGGCATGGGGATGACCCAGGCCTACCGCCTGCTCCATGTGGAGCTGCCCCTGGCCATGCCCATGCTGTTCACCGGCATCCGAATCGCCGTGGTCAACGCCATCGGCACCGCCGTCTTTGCCGCCTCAGTGGGCGGGGGCGGCATCGGCAGCATCATCAACAGCGGCATCCGCCGCCGGAACATGGAGCTGATCCTGTTGGGCACCCTGGCCCTTATGGTCATGGCCCTGGTGCTGGACCTGATTATGGGCTGGACGGAGCGGCGGCTCAACAGCCGGACCCATAAAAAGCTCCCCGACTGGGCCAAGTGGACCGGTGGCGCGGCCCTGGCCGCCGCCTCGGTGGCCCTCATCGTCTCCATGCTGGTCCCCGCAAGCACCGAAGGCAAGCTGGTCCTCTATGACGGGGACTACTCCGAGGTCAAGCTGATGCACAGCATGGTCAAACAGCTGGTAGAGGACAAAACGGACCTGACGGTGGAGATCCGGGACCAGATGACCCAGGTGAACAACTACAATTCCCTGCGGGGGGACTCCCCCAGCTGCGACCTGATGTTCAGCTATGACGGCACGGTGCTGACCACCTTCTTGAAGCTGGATGTCACCGACGTGCCGGAGGGTGAGAGTCTGTACGACTTTGTGAACCGGGAAGTCAGCGCCCGGGAGGGACTGCACCTCATGGGCAAAGTAGGTCTGGACAACACCTACGCCCTGGGGGTCACCCAGGAGGTTGTGGAACAATACGCAGTCAAGACCATCAGCGATCTGGCCGCCTGCGCTCCCCAGCTGCGTCTGGGCGGCGAGCATGAGTTTTTCACAGCCGAAGGCAGCATGAAGTACCAGTCCTTCGTGGACTTCTACGGACTGAACTTCAAGGAATGCATTCCCCTGGACGCGGCGCTGAAGTACAACGCCGTGGAGGAGGGAGCCTTCGAGGTCATGGTGGTCTACGCCACCGACGGTCTGAACAAGCGGGCCAACCTCACCATTCTGGAGGACGACCGCTCCTTCTTCCCCGAGTACAACGGCGCCTTCCTGATCCGGGACGACCTGTTCGAGCGGTTTTATGAGGCCGCCCCCAATCTGGAGGACGTGCTGGAGCTGCTCACCGGCCAGGTGGACAACGAGGCCATGGTCGCCCTTACCTACGCCGTGGACGTGGAGGGGCAGACCGTGGAACAGACCGCCCATGACTTTCTGGTGGAACGGGGCCTACTGGACAACTGACACATACGAACAGGACCCGCCGGGATCACCCGGCGGGCCCTGCTCTGTTTTCTCAATTTTCTCCCGACCGCATAGGACGTCCCCCTCCCCGCATAAGCTGAAACCAGTTTGAGCATGGGAGGGTGAAGTATGGAAACACGGGTAGAGGAGCTTCGCTACAAGGAGGTCATCAGCGTCTCAGACGGCAGCCGTCTGGGCTATGTGGGGGATATGGAGCTGGACCTTGCGGACGGACGGATCACAACGCTGATCATCCCCGGCCGGCGCAGACTCTTCGGCCTGCTGGGCCGGGAGGCGGACCGCCGCGTTCCCTGGGACTCGGTGCGCCGGTTCGGAGACGACATCATCCTGGTGGAAGCAGCTCCCGCCGGGGTCCTGCCCGAGGGATAGGCTCACAGCTCCCAGGCCCGGTCCGTGGCGAAGAACCACAGCACCTTTCTGCGGACCGGACGGCCCAGGATTGCGGACAGCGCCCGGCTGTACGCTTCCAGCTGGGGGCGGTATTCCTCCGCCCGCTCCCCTTCGCCGCCGGGACGCACCCGGTCGCTTTTGAAGTCCACCACGGTGACGCCCGCCTCCCCCTCGAACCAGGCGTCGATGACGCCCTGGAGCAGGACCTCCTCCCCCTCCTCCGCCTCCGGGTAGTAGTCCCGGGCGGGCACCAGGAGGGAAAATTTGAATTCCCGGCGGCACTCCTTGGCCTCAGCCATCTCCCGCCCCAGCTGGCTGGCAAAGAAAGCGGCCAGCCGCTCCGGCTCCACCGCGCTGCCCTGGGCCGGGGTCAGGAAGCCTTCCGACACCAGGCGCTCCAGCTCCCTGCGGATGGCTTCCCGGCTGTGATCCTCCGTCAGCGGCAGGTACTGCATGGCCAGATGGAGGGCGGTGCCCCGCTGGGAGGGACTCAGTTCCTTCTCCGCGCCCCGGAAATCCGGGCGGTGGATGGGTGGATGCTCCACCCGCTGCTCCGGGACCGGCGCGCCCTCCTCCGCCGCCTCCCGGTCCAGGGGGCGGCCCTTGATCTGGGTGGCGGTGAGCTTGGAGGGGATGTCGGCGCATGCCAGATAGGGATAGCGCCAGGACAGCCGGGCGGCCAGGTCCCCTGTCTCCCCTTCCGGCTCCTCCGCCGGCAAATCGGCAAAACGGCCGGGCCGCTCCTGCGCCTGGCTCAGCGGCAGGCCCTCCACCCAGCGAATGTCCCAGGCGGGGCCCAGCTGGCCGCATTCCACATCCCCCAGGCCGGCCATGGCCCGCAGGGGGGCGGCCTCGGGCCGGGTGAGGGCGTGGAGCAGCACCCACGCTCCCACGTTCTGCTGGCTCTCCAGAGCCATGGGGGACACGGGGGCGGACAGGTCCTCCCCCAGCCGCTCCAGGGCTCGCACTCCCTCAGGCAGGGCCAGCGTCAGGATCAGCTTCTCCTGGGCCCGGGTCATGGCCACATAGAGCAGCCGCAGCTCCTCGGCCATCATCTCCCGCTCCAGCTGGCTGGCCACCGCCTGCCGGGCCAAGGTTGGGTACTCCACCATCCGCTCCCGGTCCAGGCCCTTGGGCCCCACGCCCAGCACGGGGTGGAACAGCACCGGGCGCATCAGATCGTCCCGGTTCAGCCTCCGGCTCAGGCCGCACACCAGCACCACCGGCTTCTCCAAACCCTTGGAGCGGTGGATGGACAGGATGGACACGCCCTCCCCCTCCCGGCCCGGTCCGGCGGTAGACAGTTTGGCCCCGGTCTCCCGCATCCGGTCCAGGCGCAGCAGGAACTGGAACAGGGTCCGGCAGCCCGACTCCTCCAGCTGCCCGGCCAGGGCATAGAGGGACAGCAGGTTGTCCTGCCGCTCGCCTCCGCCCTCCATGGCTCCGAAGATGCCCAGCAGGTTGGTCTTTTCATAGATATGCCAGATCAGCTGGCGGCAGGTCCGGTCCCCGGCTCCGAAGCGCAGCTCGGCCAACTGGTCCAGGAAGTCCCGGCACTCCGGGTCCCCCTGTTCTCCCGCGTGGACCAGTGCGGAATAGAAGTCCCCCTCCCAGTCCGCCCGGAGCAGGGCCAGCTTGTCCCCGGAAAACCCGAACACCGGGGAGCGCAGCACGGCGATGAGGGGCACGTCCTGCCGGGGATTGTCCACGATCCGCAGCATGGCCAGGGCCACGTTGACCTCGGTGGTCTCGAAGAAATCCCCGCCCCCGTCGGCTGACCATGGGATGCCTTCCTCCCCCAGGGCCCGCAGGTAGTGGTGCAGGACGCTGCCGGGGCTGCGGAGCAGGATCATGACGTCGGAGGGGCGCAGCGGACGCAGTCCCTCCTCCCCCCGGATCATCAGGGGCTTGGACAGCAGCTCCCGGATCCGCCGGGCGGCAAACCGGGCCTCCAGCAGGTCTTTGCTGTCCTTCTCTCCCTCCAGGTCCCCCAGGAAGGACAGGTCCAGGGCGTCCAGCTCCAAGGCATAGTCCTCCCCCCCGGGGAAGGAAGCCCCGGGGACCAGCGCCTGATCCTCGGTATAGTCCAGCT
Source organism: Pseudoflavonifractor phocaeensis (assembly GCF_021531375.1). GTDB lineage: Bacteria > Bacillota > Clostridia > Oscillospirales > Oscillospiraceae > Lawsonibacter > Lawsonibacter phocaeensis_B. The sequence goes on along the minus strand of NZ_JADYTU010000017.1, from coordinate 1,590 downwards.
CTCCAAATTCAGCCGACATGATGTTCCGGAACAGGTCGTTGCACCCCTCCAACACCTGTGGGCGGGAGCGGAAGTTCCGGGAGAGCACCCGCTTTCGGGGCTCCCCCTCCCCCGCCCGGTCCCCGTCGGCGAAGCGTCGGTACTTGTCCAGGAAGATGGTGGGATCGGCCAGACGGAAGCGGTAGATGGACTGCTTCACGTCCCCCACCTGGAACAGCTTTCTGCCTCCGTCGGAGATGGCGGAAAAGATGGCGTTCTGGACCTGGTTGGTGTCCTGGTACTCATCCACCTGGACCTCCTCAAAGCGGGCGGACCAGGCCTGGGCCAGGGTGGTGGGCCGCCCCTCCCCGTCCACCAGGAGCTTGACCGCGAAATGCTCCAGGTCGGAGAAGTCCAGCAGAGACCGGCGGCGCTTCTCGGCGGCATAGGCCCTCTGGAAATCCACCACCAGGTCCATCAGAGCCTGGACGGCGGGCCGGGACAGGGCCAGTTCCTCCAGCAGCAGGGCGCTGGTCCCGGCAATCTGCTCCGCCGTCTTGTCCAGCGCCTTTTTGCAGCGGGTCCGGATGGCCTTCATCCGCTCCCCCGCCAGGGCGGCCGCCTGTTCCTCCATGGGGCTGACCTCACGGGAGCGTTTTTTCTTTCGTCCCGCTGCCGGGAAGAGGATGGGCAGCCGGGCGGCCGCCTCGTCCCAGCCGTCCGCCTCCAAGAAGGCCTCCACGCCCTCCAGAGAGGCAGAGAGCGAGGGACCGTAGTTCATCTCCAACAGCTCGTCTCCCACCGTCAGGGCCAATGCCTGGGCCAGCCGGTCCCGGCAGCTCCGCCCGGTCCGTCGGGCCTCTTCCAGCAGCAGAGCGCCCCAGGCGGTCTGGGACAGGTCGGTCACTCCTTCCAGGTCCCAGACTCTTTTCTGCTCCTCCAGCCAGCGCTCCGGGTCCGGGTGGCTCTGGACCCGGCCGAAGACGTCCAGCACGATCTGAGCCAGCCGGCTGTCGTCCCGGCCTGCGGCCAGGGTGTCGGCCAGCTGGGCAAAGGGGCTGTCCGGGTCCAGGCCCTCGTACCGCTTATCCAGCAGTTCCTCCAGCGTGCGGGCCATGAGGACCTGGGCATCCCCCTCGTCACACAGTCGGAAGTCCGGGTCCAGGTCCAGCAGATGGCCGCTCTCCCGCAGGAGGGCGGAGCAGAAGGAATGGATGGTAGAGATCTGGGCCTGATAGACCAGAGTGGACTGCCGGCGCAGATGGCGGTCATTGGGCCGCTGGGCCAGACGGGCCGACAGCTCCTGGGCGATGCGGGTACGCAGCTCGGCGGCGGCGGCCTTGGTATAGGTGATGACCAGGAAACGGTCGATGTCCAGCCCCTCCTTGGTCACCCGGTCCAGTAGACGCTCCACCAGCACCCGGGTCTTGCCCGACCCGGCGGCGGCGGACACCAGCAGCTCTCCTCCCCGGTCGTCGACGATCTTTCGTTGTTCCTCTGTCAGCGGAAAAGCCATGGGCCCGCCTCCTTTCCTATGAGATAAATTTTAGTTTATCGTTTCATGTAGGGCGAGGGCTTGGTAGGGCGGGGGCTTATCCCTCCCCCTTTTGG
>NZ_JADYTU010000016.1 GCF_021531375.1 Pseudoflavonifractor phocaeensis | reverse complement strand
GGGGAAATGGCCGAAGGCCAAAAGGGGGAGGGATAAGCCCCCGCCCTACCAAGCCCTCACCCTACATGAAACGGTAAACTAAAATTTATTTTCCCCTGGGTGGCTGAAAATGTGCAACATCTGCGCTTTGGAGGGGGAAGGGTGAGGAGGGATAGGGTGGCTAACACAAAACTCCCGGGACGGGAGCAGATTTTAAAGCGCATGTGGAAGCTGGCCAACGCCGGGGCACAGGACGCAGTCCGTCTGGCCTGCTTCCCCGAGGAGGAGTGGGGCAGTCTGGAAGGGTTGGATCTGGATGCCCTGACCGAGTTCAAGCGGGGGGCCAACGGGGTCATCGAGCTGAAATTCGCCGACCGGGGGCGGCTGCTGGAACGGCTGCTGGACGCTGCGGACCACAGCGGGGAGGAGCAGGTGGACCGCTTTTTAAAGGCCATGGAGGAGAAGGGGGAATGAGGCCGTGGAGGACATGGTGTTTTCCCCGAAACAGCGAAAGGTGCTGACCTGGTGGCGGTCCAGCTCTCCCGAGCGGGAGAGGCAGGCCATTATCTGCGACGGTGCGGTCCGCAGCGGCAAGACCCTGTGCACCGGCCTGTCCTTTTTCTGCTGGGCCATGAGCGCCTTTCACCGGAAAAATTTTGCCCTGTGCGGCAAGACCATTGTGTCGGTGCGGCGGAACCTGCTGGAGGAGCTGCTGCCCCTGCTGGAGAACATGGGGTTCCGCTGTGAACACAAGGTCTCCCGCAACATTCTGAAGGTCCGGCTGGGCGGGCACAGCAACACCTTTTACCTATTCGGCGGCAAGGACGAGGGGTCCGCGGCCCTGATTCAGGGGATCACGCTGGCGGGCGCCCTGCTGGACGAGGTGGCTCTGATGCCCCGCTCCTTTGTGGAGCAGACGGTGGCCCGGTGCTCGGTGACGGGCAGTAAACTGTGGTTCTCCTGCAACCCCGAATCCCCAGCCCACTGGTTTTATCGGGAGTGGATCCTGAAGGCGGAGGAAAAAAAGGCCTTGAGGCTGCGGTTCACCATGGCGGACAACCCCGGCCTGTCCCAGGAGGTGCTGGAGCGGTACCGGACCATGTTCGAGGGGACCTTTTACCGCCGGTTCGTTCTGGGAGAGTGGGTAGCCGCCGAGGGGCGGGTCTACGACTTTTTTGACGACAGCTATACCGAATATTTAAAAGATCTACTGCGCCCCCTGGGGGTCTGTGACCTGAACGCCCCCTTCAACGCAGGAGAATTGGAGGGGGCTGGGGAGGCTCTGGACGGAGTGGAGGGCGCGCTGGAAGAGCTCCTGCGGGAATCCAGTCTGGCCACGGCGGAGAGCTGGGGGCTGGAGCGGATGGCCCGGCTCTTCGTCCGCCGGCCGGCGGCCGGAACGCCCCGGGCGCTGGGAGCGGCTCTGGCGGCGCTGCTGCGGATCGGCGGAGACAGCTTCACATTGGAGGCCATCAATGACACCATCGCGGGTTGCGGCATCGAGGCCAGTGTGGAAGAACTGGGGGTGGGGATCGTGGAGGTCTCCTTCCCTGGCGTGGCCGGCGTACCGGAGAACTTTGAGCAGATCAAAAGGATCGTGGAGGACATTCTCCCGCCTCACCTGGATATCCAGTATTTTTTCTGGTTTCTTACCTGGGAGGGGCTGGAGCGGAAGTTCTCCTGCTGGCAGGATATCGAGGATCAGAAGCTGTCCTGGAAGGAACTGGAGGCTATGGTGTACGGATCGGGACCGAAAAAGCCGGGGTGAGGCTGGAGTACAGCCTCACCCCGGCTTTTTTTGCCGCGGGATACTGGGAACGGATCACAGCCGCAGAACGGTGGGGAAGGCGGGCGTGATCAGATAAAACGGAAGATAAAAATCACGGGAAACAGCCTGCGGGCAGTTTCCCGTGATTTTTTAAAGATTGATTTGCCGGATGAAACGGTCAGCCCTGGTTTTGGGCTTCCACCAGGCGGACGCCGCAATACTGCTCGCGCAGCTTGGGCTTTTCGATCTTGCCGGTGGCGTTTCGGGGGACGGGGGCGAAGATGATCTTCCGGGGGCGCTTGTACCGGGGCAGCTCGGTGCAGAACTGGTTGATCTCGCTCTCGGTACAGGTCATGCCCTCCTTCACCTGGATGACGGCGGCGGCGATCTCACCCAGCCGCTTGTCTGGCAGGCCGATGACAGCCACGTCGTGGATCTTGGGATAGGCGGACAGGAAGTCCTCGATCTGGACGGGGTACAGGTTCTCACCGCCGGAGATGATGACGTCCTTCTTCCGGTCCACCAGGAAGATAAAGCCGTCCTCATCCTGCTTGGCCATGTCCCCGGTGTGGAGCCAGCCGTTTTCCAGCACCTCGGCGGTGGCTTCGGGGTTGTGGTAGTAGCACACCATGACGCCGGGGCCCTTGACGCACAACTCGCCCACGTCGCCCTGTTTGACGGGCTGGTTCTGCTCGTCTACGATCTTGACCTTCCAGCCGTAGCCGGGAATGCCGATGGCGCCGACCTTGTGGACGTTCTCCATCCCCAGATGGACGCAGCCCGGGCCGGTGGACTCGGACAGGCCATAGTTGGTGTCATACTTGTGGTGGGGGAAGTAGCTCAGCCAGTGCTTGATCAGGGAGGGGGGCACGGGCTGGGCGCCGATGTGCATCAGCCGCCACTGGGACAGCTGGTAATCACTGATCTTCAGGTCTCCCCGGTCCAGCGCGGCCAGAATGTCCTGAGCCCAGGGCACCAGCAGCCAGACGATGGTGCAGCGCTCCTGGGACACGGCCTCGAAGATGGCCTTGGGGGAGTTGCCCTTCAGCAGGACGGCCCGGCTGCCGGTGAACAGGGAGCCGAACCAGTGCATCTTGGCGCCGGTGTGGTACAGGGGCGGGATACACAGGAACACGTCCTGGTGGGTGGTCTCGTGGTGGAGGGCTTCCATCCGGGCGGACTGGAGCAGGGCCTGATGCTTGAGAAGGATGGCCTTGGGGAAGCCGGTGGTGCCGGAGGAGTAATAGATGGCGGCCTCGTCCTCGTCGTCGATGAGGACTTTGGGGGCCACGCTGGAGCAGTTGGCGGTGGCCCGGTGGTAGTCCTCGGCAAAGGAGGGGCAGGTCTCGCCCACGAAGAAGAGTAGGCGGTTCTTGCCCAGAGTGGACGCGATGTTCTCCACACGGCCGATAAACTCGGGGCCGAAAAAGAGCACATCGGCGTCGGCCAGCTTGACGCAGTAGTCGATCTCCTCCGAGGTGTAGCGGAAGTTCAGGGGCACCGCGATGGCCCCGGACTTCAAAACGCCAAAATAGATGGGCAGCCACTCCAGACAGTTCATCAGCAGGATAGCTACCTTCTGGCCCTTGCGGATGCCCCGGCCCAGCAGCATGTTGGCCACCCGGTTGGCCTTTTCGTCAAAGACGGACCAGGTGATCTCCCGGCGGTAGGCGGCGGTGGCGGTGGGCTGGATGAGCTCGTACTCCTTCCAGGTCACCCGCTGCTCCTCCTGGACCTCGGGGTTGATCTCCACCAGGGCGATCTCGTCGCCGTAGAGCTTGCTGTTTCGTTCCAGCAGATCGGTAATGGGCATGATACTCGACGTTCCTTTCCAAACCGGGAACAGAGGTCCCGGGTACATGGTCTCACATGGGGGAATTTCGACCTTTAAACCATTAAAGTCAGGATAATCGTTTTTCAGGGAAAAGTCAAGGGAAAGATACAAAAGTTTGCCGAAAACTGGGGCTGTCCGCAAGCCAGTTGTCCAAGAGCCCGGCGGGAACGGAAGGCTTGACCGCCGGAGGACTTCAGGGCTTTAAAGGAGCAAAAAAATTCCGGGACGGACCTTGACAAACGGAGAGCGTTGTGTATATAATGCAAAAAAACGAAGACGGAGGCACAGTAGAGCGCGGATGATTGCCGGTTCAGAGAGTTCCCGGTCGGTGCGAGGGGCACGGCGGCGCGGCTTGAAATTTCACCTCCTGAGTTGTCCGAGGAACGGCCTGCGGGCCAAGTAGAACGGTACCGGGTGCTCCCGTTACAGAGAGAGGGTGTTGTTGGACACCCGGCGAGGCCGTCCTTCGTGAGAAGGCGGTAAATAGAGGTGGTAACACGGGAAGCTTCTCGTCCTCTGGCCAATGGGGCCAGAGGTTTTTTGTTTCTCAGGGAAAGTTCAGGTTTTTATTTACCTTTACGCTTTAATGTGCTAATATTAAGGCAAGCGACAGGCGGAGACCTGAATCAATTTGCCTGAGGAGGAGCGGAACGTATGGCAAAAGCGGAAAAGCGGGCCCGCAGCCTGGCCCTGTACGAGACCATCTTGAAGCTGAAGGATCTGGACGAGTGCTGCCGGTTCTTTGACGATTTGTGTACGCCCACCGAGCTGCGCTCTCTGGAGCAGCGGTTCGACGTGGCGGTCTATCTCCAGCAGGGTCTGGTCTATCTGGATATTCTGGATAAGACCGGGGCCAGCAGCGCCACCATCAGCCGGGTCCGGCGGTCCATGCTGGATAACGGCGCCGGCGGCGTCATGCAGGAAGTCATCATCCGGGAGGGCTTGGGCACCCCCGAGAAGGAAACGTGAACAGCCGGCTCCGGGCCGGAATTCTGAGAAGAAAGCAGGGAAAAACATGAAACAACTGATGCTGGGCAACGCCGCCGTTGCCCGGGGACTGTATGAGGCGGGATGCTGCGTGATCTCCAGCTACCCCGGCACCCCCAGCACCGAGATCACCGAAGAGGCCGCCAAGTACGACGAGATCTACTGCGAGTGGGCGCCCAACGAGAAGGTGGCCATGGAGGTGGCCTTCGGCGCCTGTCTGGCGGGCAAGCGCTCCTTCTGCGCCATGAAGCACGTGGGTCTGAACGTGGCTGCCGACCCCCTGTTCACCATGTCCTACACCGGTGTCAACGCCGGTATGGTCATCGGCGTGGCCGACGACGCGGGGATGCACTCCTCCCAGAATGAGCAGGACTCCCGCCACCACGCCATCGCCTCCAAGGTACCCATGCTGGAGCCCGCTGACTCCGCCGAGGCTCTGGAGTTTGCCAAGCTGGCCTATGAGCTGTCCGAGGAGTACGACACCCCCGTGCTGCTGAAGATGTGCACCCGCATCGCCCACTCCCAGTCCCTAGTGGAGCTGTCCGACCGGGTGGTGCCCGAGACCAAGGCCTACGAGAAAAACATCGCCAAGTACGTCATGATGCCGGGCAACGCCAAGCGCCGCCACCCCTTCGTGGAGGAGCGCACCCGCAAGCTGACCGAATGGGCCGAGACCGCCCCCATCAACCGGGTGGAGATGGGCGGCACCAAGTTGGGTATTATCACCTCCTCCACCTCTTACCAGTATGTGAAGGAAGTGTTCGGAGACTCCGTCTCCGTTTTGAAGCTGGGTATGGTCAACCCCCTGCCCGTGAAGCTCATCAAGGAGTTTGCGGCCAAGGTGGACAAGCTGGCCGTGGTGGAGGAGCTGGACCCCATCATTGAGGACCACTGCCGCAAGCTGGGCCTGGAGGTCATGGGCAAGGACGTGCTGCCTCTGGAGGACGAGTTCTCCCAGAACCTCATCGCCGCCAAGCTGGGCGGCACCGTACATACCGGCGCGGCCCTGGAGGACGCCATCCCGCCCCGTCCCCCCGTCATGTGCGCCGGCTGCCCCCACCGTGGACTGTTCTACACTCTGAGCAAGAATAAGTGCACCGTCCTGGGCGACATCGGCTGCTACACCCTGGGCGCCGTGGCTCCCCTGGCCGCCATGGATATGACCCTGTGCATGGGCGCCTCCGTCTCCGCCATCCACGGCTTCAACAAGGCCCGCGGGGCCGAGACCGAGGGCAAGACGGTGGCCGTTATCGGCGACTCCACCTTCATGCACTCCGGCATGACCGGCCTGGCCAACATCGCCTATAACCAGTCCAACTCCACCGTTATCATTCTGGACAACTCCATTACCGGCATGACCGGCCACCAGCAGAACCCCACCACCGGCTATAACATCAAGGGCGACCCCGCCGGAAAGATCGACCTGGAGCAGCTGTGCAAGGCCATGGGCTTCAACCGGGTCCGGGTGGTGGACCCCTACGATCTGAAGGCCTGTGACCAGGCGGTGAAGGAGGAGTTGGCCGCCGACGAGCCCTCCGTCATCATCAGCCGCCGGCCCTGCGCCCTGCTGAAGTATGTCAAGCATGAGGCCCCCCTGGCGGTGGATACCGCCAAGTGCGTGGGCTGCAAGAACTGCATGAAGATCGGCTGTCCCGCCATCTCCATGAAGGAGGGCAAGGCCCATGTGGACAACACCCTGTGCGTGGGCTGCGGCGTGTGCGAGCAGCTGTGCGGCGTAAAAGCCTTCCACAGCACCAAGAAGGAGGGCTGAGGATATGGAAACCAAAAATATTATGATCGTTGGCGTGGGCGGCCAGGGCTCCCTGCTGGCCAGCAAGCTGCTGGGCCATCTGCTCATGGAGCAGGGCTATGACGTGAAGGTGTCCGAGGTCCACGGCATGTCCCAGCGGGGCGGCTCTGTGGTGACCTATGTCCGCTACGGCGACAAGGTGGCCTCCCCCGTCATTGACAAGGGCGAGGCGGACTACATCGTCTCCTTCGAACTGCTGGAGGCCGCCCGGTGGCTGAGTTACTTAAAGCCCGACGGCCAGATCGTCACCTCCACCCAGCAGATCGACCCCATGCCCGTCATTACCGGGGCGGCGGTCTATCCCGAAAATTTGGTGGAGAAGATGCGCGCCGCCGGGGCCAAGGTAGACGCTCTGGACTGTCTTGCCCTGGCTGAACAGGCTGGAAGCAGCAAGGCGGTGAATATCGTCCTCATGGGCCGGCTGTCCCACTACTTCGACCTGCCCGAGGAGGCCTGGCAGAAGTCTCTGGAGGCCATGGTGCCCCCCAAGTTCCTGGAGCTGAACAAGAAGGCCTTTGCCCTGGGCAAGAACGCCTGATATGATAGATCTTCTTTTGGTAGGATTGGGCGGCGCCATGGGCGCCATGGGCCGCTACGGGATCAGTCTGTTGCCCGTCAAGGGGGAGTTCCCTATCCTGACCCTGGCCACCAACCTGTTGGGCGCGGTCCTGATCGGTCTGGTGGCGGGGCTGGCGGGGCGGGAGCGCCTCTCCGGGGGCTGGACCCTGTTTTGGAAGACCGGCGTGTGCGGCGGTTTTACCACCTTTTCTACCTTTTCGCTGGAAAGCCTGGGGCTGTTTCAGCGGGGGCGCCTTTTGATGGGCGGCGCCTACATGCTGCTGAGCGCGGCCCTCTGCCTGGCGGGCGTGGCGCTTGGCCTGCGAATGAGTCAAATTATTTCCCGCGTGTGAGCTGACGGGAGTGAAAGGAATGATCCCCATGGAAAGATATTACCAGCCCGAGATCGAGTGTGCCTCTCGGGAACAGATCAGAGCTTGGCAGGACGAGCGTCTGGTGGCTCAGGTCAAGCACGTCTGGGACAACGTCCCCTACTACCGCAAGAAGATGGAGGCCAAGGGCCTGACTCCCGACGACATCAAGGGCGTGGACGACCTGCACAAGCTGCCCTTCGTTACCAAGGCCGACCTGCGTGAGGCCTATCCCTACGGCCTGGTGGCCAAGCCCCTGAAGGACTGCGTCCGCATTCAGTCCACCTCCGGCACCACCGGCAAGCGGGTGGTTGCCTTCTATACCCAGCACGACATCGACCTGTGGGAGGACTGCTGCGCCCGGGCCATCACGGCCGTCGGCGGCACCAACGAGGATGTGTGCCAGGTGTCCTACGGCTACGGCCTGTTCACCGGCGGCCCCGGCCTCAACGGCGGCTCCCACAAGGTGGGCTGCCTGACCATCCCCACCTCCTCCGGCAACACCGAGCGGCAGATCATGTTCATCCGGGACCTGAACGCCACCATCCTGTGCTGCACCCCCTCCTATGCCGCCTACCTGGGCGAGACCATGAAGGAGATGGGCCTGACCCCCGACCAGATCCCCCTGAAGGCGGGTATCTTCGGCGCCGAGGCCTGGTCCGAGGAGATGCGCCAGGACATCCAGAACACCCTGGGCATCAAGGCCTATGACATCTACGGCCTGACCGAGCTGTCCGGCCCCGGCGTGTCCTTCGAGTGCTCCGCCCAGTCCGGCATGCACATCAACGAGGACCACTTCATTGCCGAGATCATCGACCCCGAGACCGGCGAGGTGCTGCCCGCCGGCTCCAAGGGCGAGCTGGTCTTCACCTCCATCACCAAGGAGGCATTCCCCCTGCTGCGCTACCGCACCCGGGACATCTGCCAGCTGGACTACACCCCCTGTTCCTGTGGCCGTACCCATGTGAAGATGTGCAAGCCCATGGGCCGCTCCGACGACATGCTCATCATCCGGGGCGTCAACGTGTTCCCCTCCCAGATCGAGACCGTCCTGCTCAACCACGGCTATCCCGCCAACTACCAGATCATCGTGGACCGGGTGCGGAACACCGACACCCTGGACGTCCAGGTGGAGATGACCCCCGAGATGTTCACCGACAATCTGGGCGAGATCAACCGCCGGCAGAAGGAGCTGGTGGACGGCCTGCGCTCCATGCTGGGTCTGGCCGCCAAGGTCACTCTGGTGGCCCCCAAGTCCATCGTCCGCAGCGAGGGCAAGGCGGTCCGTGTGATCGACAAGCGTAAGATTTAAGGAGGGAAAGAGCATGAGCATCAAGCAGATCTCCATCTTTCTGGAGAATAAGCCCGGCGCCCTGTACGCCATGACCGGAGTGCTGGCCCAGCACAACGTGGATATGCGGGCCCTGTCCCTGGCAGAGACCAAGGACTTCGGCATCGTCCGCCTCATTGTGGACAATGTGTACGAGGCCACCACCGTCCTCAAGGACGCGGGCTATGTCCACTCCGTCACCCCCGTCCTGGGCGTCGCCATCCCTGACACCCCCGGCGGTCTGAACAAGGTCCTCCAGGTCCTCACCAACGCCAAGGTTAACGTGGAGTATATGTACGCCTTCCTGGGCGGCAAGGACGTGGACCACGCCTACATGATCTTCCGTGTGGCGGACAACGCCGCCGCCTCCGCCGCTCTGGCTGCCCAGGGCATCCAGGTCGTGGAGCAGGAGGAGATCGAAAAGCTGTAAGGCCGCGGAGCTATCCGCGCCGTCAATACCTCGTCAGAATGAAACAGCGGGGCCGCCTTTGGGCGGCCCCGCTGTCTCTTTATATACAGGCGGTCCGGTCGAACCGGCTGTAGTATTCTTTGGTCAGGTCAATAAAGGTGCGGGCGGCGGGGGAGAGGAAGCCGTTTTTCTTGTATACCACCGCGATGGGGCAGGTGAGGGGAGGGTCCCCGATGGTGAAGCAGGCCAGCCGGTCCAGATAGGGGGTGCGGGCAATGCCGCTCTCCTGGAGGAAGGCGAAGCCCATGTTTTCCGCCGCCAGATTGATTGCGGTGGTGTTGTTGGTGGTGATGAGGATATTCTGGGGCTCCACGTTGAGGACGGAGAAGGTGTTGTGGAGCAGCTTGGACAGCCGCCAGTCGCTGGGCAGCATGATGATCCGCTCGTGCTCCAGCAGCCTCAGATCCTCAAAGCGCTTGGGGGCGTCATAGGTGCTCTGCTGTCCGCGGAGCAGGGGGTGGTCCCGGTGGCCGATGAGGAAGATGTGCTCCCGCATGACCAGCTCGTAGGCCAGCTCCGTCAGATCCCCGGGGATATGCATGATGCAGAAGTCGGTGACGCTGCCCTCGGCCAGCTGGGCCAGCTCCGGGACCGGGGCCTCGTGGAGAACCACCTGGACGTCCGGATAGTGCTGGGTAAAGGCGGGCAGCACGTCGGGCAGGAGCGTGGACCCACGCCAGGGGGATACCCCGATATGGAGGGTAGGCCGCTTCTTGTTCTGCAGGTCCCGAAGGTCGCTGACCAGCTGACGGTCCAGATAATCCTGCCGCTCCAGATAGGCGTAAAACACCTCTCCGGCGGGAGTCAGCTTCAGCGGGGTATGGGAGCGGTCCAGCAGTACAACACCAAGGCTGTTTTCCAGCTTGGCCAGGTATTGACTTAAATAGGGCTGGGACAGGTAGAGGCGCTCCGCAGCCTTGGAGATGCTGTGCTCCTTGACGATGGTCAGAAAATATTTCGGGTTTTTCACGAACATGGCAAGCAACTCCTTATAACAAATTGCTTATGTTCCAGATTATAACACAGATCCCCGGCGGAGGAAAGATAAAATAAAGCCCCGTCCGCGTGTATACGCACGGACGGGGCTGTCCGACGCGATGCCTGTCACGCCGGACCGTCTGGTGGTCAGAGAAAACGCCAATGTATAGATGGAAGAAAGCAGGGAGGATTGAGGAGGGAGGACGGCTTTCTCCAACCGAACATAGGTTAGCATAAGCTAACCAAAATGTCAAGAACTTTTCTGTATGTAAAAAATGGGGAAAGGAGAAAACGGTAAAGCTGTGCCCTGGCACCAACCTATTTCTCCCGGTCCGATGGCAGGTATGGTTCTGGAGCATTGGGATGGTTTATTGGGGGGTGTTGCCCGGGATCCATTCGCCCCATGGGTACGACGGACCTGAGTGGCTGGCACCAACTGAGCGTCTGGACGGGAGAATTGAAAACCCCATGAAAAAGTCCGGCGCGGGAACGTGAAAACGCTCCCACACCGGGCCTTTGATCCGAATTAGTTACCGGTCATCTGCCGCTTCCGCTCCACCAGATGCTCCACCATGGCCCGGTCAAAGGACAGGCAGGCCCCGAAGGGGTCCACCACAAACCCGGCGGCCCGGGTGTCCCGCACCACCATGGCGGCATAGTCGTCGAAAGTGAGGACCAGGGTCTGCTGGTTTTTGGGGCCGCACAGCTTACGCAGCTCCTCCCAGCTGGTGAAGGCAGGAAAGAAGGGCTGCCCCTCCTGGTTGGTGAGCAGCTGGAACTGGATCTGGGTCCCCTGGCCCAGCGCGGCCTCACCGGGGTCCTGCTCCTCCGGGGCCGGGGTAATGGTCACCGGGGCCAGGAACCGGGCCGTGGTGATGACCAGGTCCAGCACCGCCTCCCGGCTCTCCCGGCTGTTCTCCCGGCGCATCCGCTCCACCGCCGCCGTCAGCTCCGGGTTGGTAATGGGTCTGTTCACATCGTCCATAGATGGGGCCTCCTGTCGCGTTTTGCTATGCGCGAGAATAGTAAAATTCATGATGTGGCACTTCCCCGACCACTGTGGGACGACGGGAAATGATGCACAAAAGCTTCCTGCGCAACGAAATCTTCCGGTTCAGTGTGTTTGTATTGCGGATGAAGCTTTGTACCCATTGTACTACCGGGAGGAGCGGGAGACAAGAGGAATCTGCGGAGGAGGAGGGACGGCGTTCTACCACCGCACCCGCAAGACCGTCCGGAGGCGGATGCCCTGGGCGTGGAGGGCAGCCAGATACAGGATGGCGGCGAAGAGCAGACTGGACACAGCGGCGGGGAGAAGGGGGATTCCGGCCGCCTTCAGCTCCCGGAGCAACAGGTTGGTGGTGAGGGCGGCCAGCAGGGCGGACAGACCGGGGGCGATCAGCCAGGAAAAGAGGGGCGGCTTCAGACGGGTGTACCGGGCGGCCAGCCACAGACAGAGCCCCGCCTCCAGCAGGGCGGAGAGAAGGGACCCGGCCACATATCCAGCGATCCCCACGCCGGGCAGGGGGACCAGGACCAGGGTGCCCAGCAGCTGCACGCCGCCCCCCAGCAGAGAGACCACAGCCACGGCCTTCTGCCGGCCGATCCCGTTCAGCACCGAGCCCAGGACGGAGCAGAAGCAGCTCAGCGCCATGGTGAGGGAGAGGGGAATGAGGAACCGCCCCACGTCCTCCCGGCCAAAGAGCAGTGTGCCCAGGTCGGGGCCCAGTACCGCCATCAGGGACATGGAGGGCAGGGCCAGCACGGAGACGGCGGCTATGGCCCGGTCCGTCAGACGGCGGACCTCTCCGGGGCGGTCCAGGGCAGAGGCCCGGGCCAACCGGGGGACCAGGATCAGATTCAGAGCCCCCAGGAACACCGTGGGCAGGGCCAGCATGGGCAGCGTCATGCCGCACACCACCCCCAGCTGGGAGACGGCGGCGCTGCGGTCCATGCCCCCCTCCACCAGCTTCTGGGGGATCAGGGTAGCGTTGGCCGCTCCCATCAGATTGCCCAGCAGGGCGTTGGCACCCACGGGGAGGGCGATGGAGGCCAGCCGCCGGCAGCGGATGCGTCCGGGCTCTCCCGGACCGGCACATCCCCTGCGGCGGAGATGGACGCGGTACAGGACGGCCAGAGTAAGGGCGGAAAAGACCTCGCAGACCACCATGCCCGCCACGATGAGCCCCGCCGCCCGCTCCGGATACTGGGGAAGAAAGAGCAGCAAAAGCCCCAGTACGGCGGCGGCCCGGATCAGCTGCTCGGCCAGCTCCACCAGAGCGGGCGGGACCACCAGCCCCGCCCCGTAGAAATAGTGCTTGTGTACGTTTTCCACGCCGGTGAGGGCAACGCAGGGTACCAGGAGGATCAGTCCCAACTGGGTGCGGGCGTCCCCCAGCAGAGCCACGGAGATGGGGTCGGAGGCCAGAATGACCGCCGCGCCCAGGGGAAGGAGCAGGAGAAAGAAGGCGCGCAGGCAGGTGGACAGGGTCTGGGCCGCCGCCCGGCGGTTCCCCAGCGCCAGATATTGGGAGGTCAGGTTGGACACCACCGCGGTCAGTCCCACAGCGGTCAGGGACAACAGCACCGAGTACACCGGCATGAGCAGCTGGTACAGCCCCATGACCTCTGCCCCCACCAGACGGGACAGGGCCACCCGATAGCCAAAGCTCAGCACCTGAGACAGGACCCCCAGCACCGTGAGGAACAGGGCCCCTTTCCCGGCGGATAATGTCTGCTTGGACAAACCGATCCCCCCTTCGGGCTACTCTATTCCGGCGGCGGGAAAAACATGCCTGAAATCCGGCGGCGGGGCGGGACACGGGGCCGCGCCGTCAAATAGGAGCGGCTTGCAGAAAAGACATTGGCTGACAAGACTTGCGGCTTTGTACGTTACGCATTATAATAGAAAAGAACAAGAGCGAAATCCAAGCCGGTATTTCGATATTGAAGGAGGAGCTTACATATGGCTTTCGTAACACTGGAACAGAAGGGCCCCGTGGGGGTCATTACCATGAACCGCCCCGAGGCGCTCAACGCTCTCAACGACCAGGTGCTCCGGGACCTGGACGCGGTGCTGGATCAGGTGGAGGAGAATGAAGAGATCCTGGTAGCGGTCATCACCGGCGCGGGCCGGTCCTTTGTGGCCGGGGCCGACATCGGCCAGATGTCCACCCTCACCGCGGCGGAGGGCAAGAAGTTCGGCGCGCTGGGCAACCGGGTCTTCCTGAAGCTGGAGAACCTGTCCAAGCCCACCATCGCCGCCGTCAACGGCTTCGCCCTGGGCGGCGGCTGCGAGCTGTCCATGGCCTGCGACATCCGGGTGGCCAGCGAGAAGGCCAAGTTCGGCCAGCCCGAGGTGGGCCTGGGCATCACCCCCGGCTTCGGCGGCACCCAGCGGCTGCCCCGCATCGTGGGCACGGCCAACGCTATGGAACTGATCCTCACCGCCCAGACCATCAACGCCGCCCGGGCCCTGGAGATCGGCTTGGTCAGCCATGTCTACGCCCCCGAGGAGCTGATGGACAAGGCGATGGAGCTGGCCAATGCCATTGCCGCCAACGCCCAGGTGGCCGTCCGCCAGTCCAAGGCCGCCATCCGCCGGGGCCTCCAGACCGATATGACCACCGGCGCGGCCTATGAGAGCGAGGCCTTCGGTCTGTGCTTCGCCACCGAGGACCAGAAGGACGCCATGAAGGCTTTCCTGAACAAGGAAAAGGTCACCGCCTTCAAGAACCGCTGAGGGCGTTTATCCCTTGGCACAGGCTGCCGGTAAGAAAACAGAAGCCGGCGTGCCCTGTGGCCGTCGATTGTCCCCACCGCCTGCCGGAAACGGCAGGCGGTTTTATTTAGTCTGTCAGATGACAAAAGTATGATCCTTTGGTATAATGCTCCTACATTTCGACCGGTCTTATATTGAGGGAGAGGGTCGCTGGCCAAGAAGGAGGTCCTTCAGGTCCTCCGGCCCGAAATGAGGTGCAGAAAAGTCAATGTCTGTCTCTGTGTTATTCACCAATCTGGTGGGGCTGTTTTTGCTGATCGGGGTGGGCTTTCTGGCGGTGAAGGCCAAGGTGCTGAGCCCCTCGGCTGCGGGGCCGATGACGTCGCTGCTGATGAAGATCACGCTGCCCGCCACCATCATCTGCTCCATGCTGCGGCCCTTTGATCCCAGTTTCCTGCGGGATGCCGCGGTGATCTGCTGCCTGGGCGTCGTCCTGCATCTGGGATATATCGGGATCTGCGTGCTGCTGATCCGGCTGTTCCGGGTGCCCGAGGGAAGAAAAGGCATGTGGATGATGTGCTGCGCCTTCTGCAACAACGGATTTATGGGGTATCCCGTGGCTTACGCAGTCTTCGGCGAAGAGGGACTTGCCCTAGCGGCGATGCTGGGCATCCCCTTTAATGTGCTGGTCTATACCCTGGGGGCCAAGATGGTGGCTGCGGATAACAAGGACGGGGCAGGGGCACAGGTATCCTGGAAAAAAGTGATTTTCAGCATGATAAATCTGGCCATCGTGCTGAGCCTGTTCCTCTACTGTCTTCAGATCCCGGTGCCGGAGGCCATCCGCGGGCCCTTACAGCACCTGGCTAATGTGACGACTCCGCTGTCCATGATGATAACGGGAATGAATCTGGCGAAGAGCCGGATACGGGACATGGTCTGTGACCGGGATGCGATTACCGCCACCGCGACCCGGCTGCTCATCCTGCCGCTGCTGACCGGGGCGGTGCTGGCTCTGCTGCCGATCTCCAACCCCTTGGTGGTTGGCGTGGCATTGGTCATCATGGCGATGCCCAGCGCCGCGGCCTCTGTGGTGATGGGCGAGCAGTACGGCGGCTGTACTCAATTGGGAGCCCGGGCGGTGTGTCTGTCCAGCCTGCTGTGTGTCGTCACCATTCCCCTGATCGGACTGCTGCTGTGAAAACTGTCGGGGGCGGAATCAGAGCATAAAAACTGCCTGCCGCCGGATAGCGTCCTATGGGACGGCTTCCGGCGGCAGGCTCTTTCCATATCTGCAAAAAACCGGCCCGAGGCACTGCCTCGGGCCGGTTTATCATTGCTTTTGAGGGAAGCGGAAATTACTTCAGCTCGACCTTGGCGCCGGCCTCTTCCAGCTTCTTCTTCAGCTCCTCGGCCTCGTCCTTGGACACGGCCTCCTTCAGGGTCTTGGGAGCGCCCTCGACAGCAGCCTTGGCCTCGGCCAGGCCCAGACCGGTGATCTCGCGGACGGCCTTGATGACCTTGATCTTGGCAGCGGCGTCGAAGCCAGCCAGGACCACGTCAAACTCGGTCTTCTCCTCGACAGCCTCAGCAGCAGCGCCGCCGGCGGCGGGGGCGGCCATAGCGGCGGCGGACACGCCGAACTCCTCCTCCAGAGCCTTAACCAGCTCGGACAGCTCCAGAACAGTCAGAGCCTTCACTTCCTCAATGAGAGCGGTAATCTTCTCACTAGCCATGATGAAATACCTCCTAAATAATGGTTTTTTTAAAATTAAAAATTTGTTTTGCTCCTGATGGGAGCGGAATGCCGGGACTTACTCGGCAGCGGGGGCTTCGGCGGCAGGAGCCTCCTCGGCGGCGGGCTCGCCGTTCTTCTCGGCGATGGCCTTCAGGACGATAGCCAGGCTGGTAATGGGAGCCAGCATCATGCCCAGAGCCTGGGCCTGCAGGACGTCCTTGGAGGGCAGCTCGGCCAGAGCCATGATCTCGTCCAGGGACAGGACCTTGCCGTCCATAAAGCCGCCCTTGATGGTGAACTTACCGTTCAGCTGCTTGGCAAACTTGTTGACCACACGCATGGGGGCGATGGGATCGCCGGCGCTGGTGGCCAGAGAAGTGGTGCCGTTCAGCACATCATCCAGCTCGTTCAGACCCACGTTGTTCATAGCGAAGCGGACCAGGGTGTTCTTCACCACGCCGTACTGGACGTCGTTCTGACGCAGCTCGACACGCAGAGCGGTGTCCTCGGCCACGGTGATTCCCTTGTAGTCCACCAGCACGCCGCTGGCAGCATTCTGCAGCTGCTCAGTCAGAGCGGCAACGATGGCCTGCTTCTCGGAAAGAACCTTTGCGTTAGGCATTTTTGGATTCACCTCCAGAAAAGATTGGGTTTTACTGCTTGTGCGCAACAAAAAAATCCTCCGCGTCAACAGACAGGAGGACAGTACAATCAAAAGTATTCTTTTGAAAGCACTCTCGGCAGGACTTACTTCCGGCGGACCGGAAACCTGCTGTCTTTGAACGCAAGCGGTATTTTATCACCCCGGACAGGTTTTGTCAAGCAAAACCTGTCCGGGAACGATAAACAAAATAGATCAGGCGTTTTTGTCACGCCTTGGTTCCCTCGCGGGCGGGGGTGATAACTCCGACGACTTCGGGCAAACTCGGACCGGCTGCGCCGCTCCCGGGCTTTGCCCTGCGCTCTGTCGTTATGCCCCCTGCTCGGGAATTCGGCGCTTCTTAGGCCAGCTTGGCGCCGTTGATCTTGACGCCGGGGCCCATGGTGGACACCACGGTGCAGCTCTTGATATACTGGCCCTTAGCGGCGGCGGGCTTGGCCTTGATGATAGCGCCCATGATGGCGTTGAAGTTCTCGGTCAGCTTCTCGACGCCGAAGGAAGCCTTGCCGATGGGGCAGTGGATGATGTTGGTCTTGTCCAGACGGTACTCCACCTTACCGGCCTTGATCTCGTTGACGGCCTTGGTCACGTCCATGGTGACGGTGCCGGCCTTGGGGGAGGGCATCAGGCCCTTGGGGCCCAGCACCTTACCCAGACGGCCCACAACGCCCATCATGTCGGGGGTAGCAACGACCACGTCGAAGTCGAACCAGTTTTCCTTCTGGATCTTCTCCACCAGGTCCATATCGCCCACGTAGTCGGCGCCGGCGGCACGGGCCTCGTCAGCCTTGGCGGCCTTGGCGAAGACCAGCACGCGCTGGGTCTTGCCGGTGCCGTGGGGCAGCACGATGGCGCCGCGGACCTGCTGGTCAGCGTGACGGGAGTCAACGCCCAGCTTGACGTGGAGCTCGACGGTCTCGTCGAACTTGGCGGTGGCGGTCTCCACCACCAGCTTCATAGCGTCAGCAGTATCGTACAGGGTGTTCCGGTCGATCTTCTTGGCGCTCTCCTGATATTTCTTACCTCTAAACATTCTTGCACCCTCCTTACTCGCCCACGACGACGCCCATGGAGCGGGCAGTACCGGCGATCATGCTCATCGCGGCCTCGATGCTGGCGGCGTTCAGGTCGGGCATCTTGGTCTCGGCGATCTTGCGGACATCTTCCTTGCTGATGGTGGCCACCTTGGTCTTGTTGGGCACACCGGAGCCGGACTCGATGTTGCAGGCCTTCTTGATGAGGACGGCGGCAGGGGGGGTCTTGGTCACGAAGGTGAAGGAGCGGTCGGCGTACACGGTGATGATGACGGGGATGATCATGCCCACGTCGTTCTTGGTGCGCTCATTGAACTCCT
The DNA here is from genome assembly GCF_021531375.1 of Pseudoflavonifractor phocaeensis. Classification (GTDB taxonomy): domain Bacteria; phylum Bacillota; class Clostridia; order Oscillospirales; family Oscillospiraceae; genus Lawsonibacter; species Lawsonibacter phocaeensis_B. The sequence continues at coordinate 34,772 of NZ_JADYTU010000016.1, read as the reverse complement.
TGGTGAAAGCGGCAATGTTCACGCCGTGCTGGCCCAGAGCGGGACCAACAGGGGGGGCGGGAGTCGCCTTGCCGGCGGGGATCTGAAGTTTTACATATCCAGTTACTTTCTGTGCCACGAAAGAGCACCTCCATTAGAAAAATGTGGTTGTTTGGCGGAGCCTCTGCGGCTCCTCCCACGGAGCGGCTTGTGCCGCATAGGATTTGTTGTTTGGTTTCGGCAGCCCGTCTGCCCACGGCAGAGCGGGCGCTTCTTGTTGTCACGCCTCGCCTGTTCGCGACGCTCCCCTTCCCGCCGACTCGGAACACAAACAGCCCCGCTTCGCGGTTCTTGGTTTGTATTCCTCGCTCCGGTCCAGGGTCGCTGCTCACGACGGCTCGGACGCTTCTTATTCGTTGGCGGGTTCCACCTGGTCCAGCTCCAACTCCACGGGGGTCTCGCGTCCAAACATGGACACCACCACGCGGACCTTGCTGCGCTCCAGGTCGATCTCCTCCACGGTGCCCAGGAAGGACTCCAGCGCGCCGTCGGTGATCCGGACGGTGTCGCCCTCCTGGTAGCTGACCACGACCTCGCGCTTTTCCACGCCCAGGGCGGCCACGTCGGCATCGGACAGGGGGATGGGCTTGTTGCCCTCGCCCAGGAAGCCGGTGACGCCGCGGATATTGCGGACCACATGCCAGGTCTCGTCATTCATGATCATCTTGACCAGAACATAGCCCGGGAACACCTTGCGTTCCACTTCCTTGGGGCCGTTGTCCGTGATCTCGGTGACGGTCTCCAGGGGAATGCTGATCTCGTGGATCAGGTCCCGCATGTTGCGGTTTTCGACATACTTTTCGATGGTGGCCTTCACCGTATTCTCATAGCCGGAATAGGTGTGTACCACATACCAATTCGCATTGTCCGCCATTTCGCTTACCTCAGGAGAGTGAGGAGGACGTCGATGGCGCCGCCGGCGATAAAGTCAAAGACCCAGATAAAAACGCCGACCACAATGACGCAGGCGATGACGATCAGGGTATTGTTGACAGTCTGCTTGCGGGTGGGCCACTGGACCTTCTTCAGCTCGCTCTTCATTTCCTTGAGCCACTTTCCGACACGGGCGAAGAGACCGGGCTTGGCGTTCTTCTTGTCCTTTTTGGCCTTATCGGCCTTGTCGGAGCTGGCCTGGGCGGCCTGCTCCAGCTTTTCGTTCTCAGCCATTGTTACCCTTCTTTCCTTTCAGCCTTGGGACGAATTACTTCGTCTCATTGTGGACAGTGTGCTTTCTGCAGAAGGGGCAGTACTTGTTCAGCTCCAGGCGGTCGGGGGTATTCTTCTTGTTCTTCATGGTGTTGTAGTTTCTCTGCTTGCACTCAGAGCACCGCAGGGTGATCTTGATGCGCGCGCCGGCCTTACTTGCCATTTGTTCGGCACCTCCTTTTAATGTGGCAGCCTCCCCGGTGGGGGGGACGCTGAGTTAGTTGAGCCATTTGCGGACGCCGCCAGAAAAGCAAAACGCCGGACCCGGCCCATACAGCCGGATCCAGCGACAGAAAGACGCAATAACAGCGTCGGCGCTACGGTGGGACCCGGCAAATTGCCTCCCTGCGTCCGCAATGCGGAGGAAGGGGTTCCTGCGTCATACACCGTAAAAATGCGCACGAAAAAAAGCCCCTTTCACAGGTAGAATCACTGTACCACAATCCCCACGGCGCAGTCAAGATATTTTTTATATTTTTTCGCAAAAAATTTGCAAAATGAGGCGGAAACCGCAAACACTCCGAATGCGCTTGAGCGAGGCCGGGGGAAATCCGTTGCAATCCCGACTTTGGTATGATATACTCAGGCTGGCAAAAAGCCTGTTTTGCCGGTCGGAGCAGCTTTCAGGACATAAAATGGACTGAAAGCGGTTGAACCGAAATTTTTCAAGAAAGCAGAGTTGATCTTTCCAACATGGAACTTGACAGTGCCAGTATAGGCATGCTGGTCACACTGGTGGTCCTGGTGGCCATGTCCGCCTACTTTTCCGCCACCGAAACCGCCTTCACTTCCCTGAACCGCATCCGTCTGCGAACCAAGGCGGACAACGGCAGCCTCCGGGCTGCTAAGACCCTGGAACTGGCGGAGGAGTATGACAAGCTGTTGTCCACCATCCTCATCGGCAACAATATTGTCAACATCACCGCCACCACTGTGGCCACGGTACTGTGTACCAAGTGGTTCCGGCAGTATGGTCCCACGGTGTCCACTGTAGCGCTGACCGTCATCATCCTCATCTTCGGGGAGATCACCCCCAAGAGCCTGGCCAAGGAGATGCCGGAGCGCTGCGCCATGTTCGCCTATCCCCTGCTGAAGCTGCTGATGGTGGTGCTGACCCCCATGAACTTCCTGTTTACCCAGTGGAAGCGGCTGCTGGGCCGGGTGTTCCGCAGCGGCGGGGACGACGGCATCACCGAGGAAGAACTGGTGGGCATGGTGGACCAGGCGGAGACCGAGGGCGGTCTGGACGAGCACGAGAGCGACCTGATCCGCAACGCCATTGAGTTCAACGATCTGGAGGTGTCCGAGATCCTGACCCCCCGGGTAGACCTGGTGGCCGCCGAGGAGGACAGCACCATGGAGGAGGTGGCCGCCCTTTTTGCCGAAAGCGGCTACTCCCGCATCCCCATCTACCACGAGACCATCGACAACATCGTGGGCGTGGTCCACGAGAAGGACTTTTACGCCGCCCGCTACCGGGGGGAGACCATGGTGTCCAACATCAAGGCTCCCGTGTTTTATACCACGGGCAACACCAAGATCTCCGAGCTGCTGCGCATCCTCCAGAAGAACAAGGCCCATATGGCCGTGGTGGTGGACGAGTATGGCGGCACCGAGGGCATCGCTACTCTGGAAGACATTGTGGAGGAACTGGTGGGCGAGATTTGGGATGAGCACGACGAGGTCATCGAGAATTTCCAGAAGCAGCCTGATGGCAGCTACCTCATCGCCTGCTCCGCCGACCTGGACGACATGTATGACCTGTTCCAGGTCAAGGGTACCTGCGACGCGGCCACCGTCTCCGGCTGGGTCATGGAGCAGGTGGGCCGGGTCCCCGAGGTGGGGGACCACTTCCAGGCCGAGGGTCTGGACGTCACCGTCACCAAGGTGGAGCACCGCCGGGTGCTGGAGATCAAGGTACGGGTCATGGAAGAAGAATCCAAATAAGCCAAGCGAAAACAAGGCGGCCGGTCTCTGGGGACCGGCCGCCTTGCGTATGTCGAGGGAACCTGCTGGCCTCAGGCCTTGCAGAGACACGGCTTGCCGTATCCGCTCCGCCTGGTCACGGCTGTACCGCCTCCGCCACAGCGTAGCCGCCGTCAGGCAGCTGGACATACAGCCTGCCGTCGGGGCCTTCAAACAGGGCGCAGCCCACATATTCCTCTGCATCGGTGGCGGGGTAGGGGGTGTCGGGATAGAGCCCGGACAGGGCCTCCAGCGCCTGGGCGTCCTCTGGCAGGTCGTCCCTGACTTCTCCGGTCAGGCGGTACTCGCCCCCGGCGGTAAAGATGGAAGCGCTGCGGGTAATATCTGCCGCTCCGGGTTCGGCTGCGGAGGCGGAGCTGGCACTGCCGCCGCTGGCGGCGTCCCAGGAGCCGCCGGGATAGGGTTCGGAAGCGCCGGCGGAAGCGGCGGGCGCGGCGCTGTTGCTGTTGCCGGACGTTACGGGCAAGTGGGTGGCTCCGTAGCCCAGGGCGGCCACCAGAGCCAGGCAGGCGGCCAGAGCGCCCCACTGTTTCTGCCAGACGGAAGCGGGACGGCGGCGGACAGGGGCCTCCGCCTCCCGGATCAGGTCGTCGTCGATGAGCCCCATGGCCTCCAATAAGTATTCCGCTGTCATACCGCGATCCCCTCCTTTTCCAGCGCCAGTTTCAGCTTTTGCCGGGTGCGGTGGAGCCGGGACTTGACCTGGCTCTCCGTCAGCCCGAAGCGTTCCGTCAGGGCGGCGATGGACTCCAAATGGAAATACCGCCGGATGAAGAGCCTCCGGTCCAGCTCGGGCTGGGCCCGGAGGAAGGCGGAGATGAGGGCGGCCGTCTCACTGGCCTCCAGTTCCTCGTCGGGGCGGCGGTGGTCGGGCAGACAGCCCTCCAGTTCGTGGAGGGCCACCTCCACCTGGCTGCCGCCCCGCTTGGCCGCCCGCTCCTTCCGCCAGCGGTCCAGAGACAGGTTTCGGGTCAGCTTGCCGAAAAAGGCGGACAGGATATTGGGCCGCTGGGGCGGCATGGCGTTCCAGGCCCGGAACCAGGTGTCGTTGACGCACTCCTCCGCGTCCTCCGCCCGGTCCAGAATGCCCCGGGCGATGGAGCGGCAGTAGGGGCCGTATTTGGCCTCGCTCTCCGCAATGGCCTGCTGGGACCGGGCCCAGTACAGCTCAATGATCTTGTGGTCTTCCATGGCGGTCCTCCTCGCTGTAAAAATGGCGGGGCCCTGTTGTCCGGACCCGTGGACGGACGGTGGGTTTTGTGTTATACTGCATGGGACTTCATTCGACAGGAGGTCCCCATGTATCAGGAGATCAAGCTGCCCAACGGCGCCCGTCTGTTGACGGAGGAGGTACCCGGCGCCCGTTCCGCCGCGTTGGGCTTTTTTGTAGGGGTCGGTTCCCGGCACGAGCAGGCCGGAGAGAACGGAGCCGCCCATTTTATCGAGCATATGCTCTTCAAGGGCACCGGGCGGCGCTCCACCGCCCAGCTGGCCCGGGATATGGACGCCATCGGCGGCCAGATCAACGCCTATACCACCAAGGAGCACACCTGCTTCTACGCCCGGAGCCTGGACGACCATCTGGACCGGAGCCTGGATATTTTAAGCGATATGCTCTTCCACTCCCGGTTCGCTCAAGAGGATGTGGAGACGGAGCGGGGCGTCATCCTGGAGGAGATCGGCATGTACGAGGACACCCCAGAGGACCTGGTGGCCGAGCGGCTGTCCGCTGCCGTCTACAAGGGAACGTCCCTGGCCCGGCCCATCCTGGGCACCCAGGCCACCCTGGAGGGGATGACCGGGGAGTGGCTGGCCCAGTGGCAGCGGCGGCACTACCGGGCCGGCGCAGTGGTGGCCGCCCTGGCGGGCAGCTTTTCCCAGCGGCAGGTGGAGGCGCTGAAGGACTGCCTGGCCGCCCTGGAGCCCGGCGGGGCCCCGGTCCAGAAGCCCGTCTCCTACCGCCCCGCCGTCACCACCCGGAAGAAGGCCATTGAGCAGAACCACCTGATCCTGGCCTGCCCCGCCCTGTCCTATCTGGACGAGCGGCGGCCTCAGCTGCTGCTGCTCAACTCCCTGCTGGGGGGCGGCTGCTCCTCCCGGCTGTTTCAGGAGGTCCGGGAGAAGCGGGGGCTGTGCTATACCGTGTACTCCTATGTTTCCGACCAGGCGGACACTGGATTTTTAGGGGTGTACACCGCCGTCAACAAGGAGCAGGAGGGTCAGGCCCTGGACACCGTCCGGCGGGTGGTGTCCGAACTGGCTGACCACGGCCCCACCCAGGAGGAGCTGGACCGGGTCCGGGAACAGGCCAAGGCCAACCTGCTTATGGGTTCGGAATCCGTCCAGACCCGGATGAGCCACCTGGGCTCCTCGGCTCTGCTGTACGGCCGGGTCCGGGAGTTGGACGAGATCCTGGGGCTCTATGACGCCGTCACCCGGGAGCAGCTGCGGGACCTGGCGGGGGAGATCTTTCAGATGGACCGGGCCTCCCTGTCCGCCGTGGGCCGGGTGGGAAGCGCCCAGAGCTACGCCCGGTGGCTGGGCCGGTAAGGTATCTCTATTTTAGCCCCTTCCCCGAGAGAAGACAAGTTACGTCTGTCAGGACGAAAAACATGGCCGGAGGTTGCGCCTCCGGCCATGTTTTTTAGAAAGATTTACGCCAGGGGCTCAAAGTCCGAGGCGGGGTGCTTACACAAGGGGCAGATAAAGTCGTCGGGCAGGAAGTCGCCTTCGTAGACATAGCCGCAGACGGTGCACACCCAGCGCTTTTTGGCGGCGGGAGCGGCGCCAGCCGCCTGGGGCTTGGGCTTGATATTGGCCTGATAATAAGCGTAGGTGACGCTGGGCACGTTGGACAGCACGTCGCCGTCCACCACGTCGGCCAGGAACAGGGTGTGGGTACCCAGGTCCAGCGTGGACACCACTTTGCAGGAGAGCCAGGCGGAGGTCCCCTGGGTCACCCGGAGGATCCCGTTTTCTCCCCGGGCGGTGTGCTGCTGGAATCCCTCAAATTTGTCCGTGTCCCGGCCGGACTGGAAGCCAAAGCGCTGGAACAGGGCGAAATCCGCCTGCTCAGACAGAATGGACAGGGTGAACTGGCCGGTAGCCAGCACCATGTCGTGGGTGTAGTTGCTCTTGTTGACGGTGATGGTGATGCGGTTAGGCGTGGTGGTCACCTGGGCGGCGGTGTTGATGATGCAGCCGTTGTCCTTCTCTCCCTGACGGGCGGTGAGGACGAACAGGCCGTAGCTCAGAGCGTACATGGCTTTCGGGTTTTTCATGGCGATCCTCCTATTCTTTGCGGTGGTTGGCGCGGAGCGGGTTTCTTGTGGCCAAGTATACCACAGGAAAAGCGAAAAGTCCAGACTAAATAGGAATTATTCTTATTTATTTTTCGGTCAGGGACAGTAGTTTGGCCGGAGACGGATAAAAAAACCGCCGGAAGAGCTTCCGGCGGTTTTTGGAATGGAGATTCTGGGTGGGGATCACTTCTTAGCCTTGGAATCCACCACGTCCTTCAGCAAGGCGGTGAAATCGTCCATAGACATGGCGCCCAAGTCGCCGTCGGCGCGGTGGCGGGGAGAGACGGTACCGTTCTCCATGTCCCGGTCGCCCACGACCACCATGTAGGGGATCTTCTCCAACTGGGCTTCCCGGATCTTCTTGCCGATCTTCTCGTTTCGGTAATCCACCTCCACACGGTAGCCCAGGTCGGACAGCTTTTTGGCCTGCTCCGCACAGTAGTCGGCGGCGCGGTCGGTGACGGGGAGGAAGCGGACCTGTTCGGGGGCCATCCAGGTGGGAAGGGCGCCGGCGTACTCCTCAATGAGGTAGGCCAGGGTCCGCTCATAGCAGCCCAGAGAGGTACGGTGGATGATATAGGGCAACTTCTTCTCGCCGTTCTCGTCGATATAGTACATGCCGAACCGCTGGGCCAACAGCATATCGATTTGAATGGTGACCAGAGTGTCCTCCTTGCCGTAGACGTTCCGGTACTGGATGTCCAGCTTGGGTCCATAGAAAGCGGCTTCGTCGATCCCGATGGTATACTCCACGTTCAGATCGTCCAGAATTTGGGCCATGACCCGCTGGGCCTCTTCCCACTGCTCGGCAGTCCCCTCATATTTGTTGTTGGGGTTGGCGGGGTCCCACTGGGAGAACCGGAAGGTACACTTGTCCAGCAGACCCACGGTGCCCAGGCAGTACTTGGCCAGATCCAGACAGCCCTTGAATTCCTCCTCCAGCTGGTCGGGGCGCAGGACCAGATGGCCCTCAGAGATGGTGAACTGGCGGACGCGGATGAGGCCGTGCATCTCGCCGGAGTCCTCGTTGCGGAACAGGGTAGAGGTCTCACCCAACCGCATGGGCAGGTCACGGTAGGACCGCTGGCGGTTCAGATAGACCTGGTACTGGAAGGGGCAGGTCATGGGCCGGAGGGCAAAACACTCCTTCTCCTCGTCATAGGGATCGCCCAGGATAAACATGCCGTCCAGATAGTGGTCCCAGTGGCCGGAGATGCGGTACAGGTCCCGCTTGGCCATCAGGGGGGTCTTGGTCAGCAGATAGCCCCGCTTCTGCTCGGTGTCCTCCACCCAGCGCTGGAGGGTCTGGATGACGCGGGAGCCCTTGGGCAGGATGATGGGCAGGCCCTGGCCGATGGAGTCCACGGTGGTGAAATACTCCAGCTCGCGGCCCAGCTTGTTGTGGTCCCGCTTGAGCGCCTCGGCCTGCTTGGCCAGATAGGCGTCCAGCTCGTCCTTCTTAGGGAAGGCGATGCCGTAGATGCGCTGGAGCTGCTTGCGGGAGGAATCCCCCCGCCAGTAGGCGGCATTGCAGGCGGTCAGCTTGATGCCGTTGCCCTTGATGCGGCCGGTGGAGTCCAGGTGGGGGCCGGCGCACAGGTCGGTAAAGTCGCCCTGCTTGTAGAAAGAGATGACCGCGTCCTCGGGCAGGTCGTGGATAAGCTCCACCTTGTAGGGCTCGCCTTTCTCCTCCATAAACTTCAAAGCTTCCTCCCGGGGCAGCTCGAACCGCTCCAGCTTCAGCTTTTCCTTACAGATCTTCCGCATCTCGGCCTCGATCTTCTCCAGGTCCTCGGCGGTGAAGGCCTCTTCGCTGTCCAGGTCGTAATAGAAGCCGTTGTCAATGCTGGGGCCGATGGCCAGCTTGGTCTCCGGCCACAGACGCTTCACGGCCTGGGCCAGCACGTGGGAGCAGGTGTGCCAGTAGGTCCGGCGGTACTCTTCGTTCTCAAAGGTATACTGGTTGTTTTCTTCGGACATTTTATAATCCTCCATTCCGCCGCTGTACGCGGCACAAATAAAATGATTTTCCCCCCGGCGAAATGGGGGATTTTCGCCATCATCGCCGGTTGCCGCGTCAGCGGCGAGGCGATGGGCAATTCGGATATCGTGGGAACATCACACGATATCCTCCTTGTATTGAGGGGTGAAAAAGAAAAATCTCACCCCTGATCTCATCAGGGGTGAGATACGAACAATCGTATTCCACGGTTCCACCCTGCTTACGGCCTGTGGCCGTCGCTCGTGTCCTCTGTAACGGGAGGGTCCCGTCCCGGTCATCCCGGGCGGCTCTGGAGTGGTACGGCCGCTTTCCCCGCGGGACGCTCCCACCAAACGCGTCCCTCTCTGGGCGGTTCCAACGGTTTCTTCTCCGTCAACGCCGATTTCACGCCTGACACTATATCACCCCGGTCCAAAATTGTCAAGGGAGGCGCCGGGACTTTCCACGCTTTTGATTGACAAAGGTCCACCGCTCCGCCTATACTGGATACCAATAAAAAGGGGGGCGAGGCCGTGACTAAAAAGGAACTGCTGGACCGCTGCGCCCACAGCGAGGAGGAACGGGTGCTGCTGGCCCGGGTGCTGGACAAGCTGGAGCTGGCCCAAAGCCGGGGCGTCCCCGCCCATACTCCCTTCCTGTCCCCTGGGGAGAGGGCATCGGTGACCGATCTGCTCAACGCCTGGGGCCGGCCCCGGCACCTGTTCTGGGGCGGCTGTGAGGGGGCGGAGCGGACCGTCTGCGCCTTTTTGCCCGACTGGCAGGAGGCGGAGGAGCTTCTCGCCGATCCGGAAGGGCCCCTCGCCGCCGTGGAGGGAGAGTTTCCAAAGAACGCCGCCCCGGGTCACCGGGACATTTTGGGTTCCCTCATGGGTCTGGGGCTTGCCCGGGAGAAGCTGGGGGATATCCTTCTGCCCGAAGAGGGCAGGTGCCAGGTGGTGGTCCTCCGGGAGGCGGCGCCTATCCTCCTGTCCCAGTGGGAGGGAGCGGGACGCTGGAAGGTGAAGCTGCGGGAGATTCCCCTGTCCGACCTGGCCCCCAGACCCGCCCAGGTGAAGACGATTCGGGACACGGTGGCCGCCCCAAGGCTGGACGCGGTGCTGGCTGCCGGGTTCTCTCTGTCCCGGTCCAAGGCGGCGGCCTATATCTCCGCCGGCAAGGTGGCGGTCAACCACCGGGACTGCCTGAAAGGGGACAAGCAGGTGGAGGAGGGGGACGTGCTCACCTGCCGGGGTCTGGGCAAGTGCGTGGTGAAAGAGGTCCCCGGCCAGTCCAGAAAGGGCCGCACCATGCTGGTGCTGGAGCGGTATGTATAGGGAAGCGGCTTTGGTAAATGCCGCCTTTGGACACCGCCGCCCGTCCTCGGATATATGGGAGATCGCACCGGATCGCCCCACGATCCTAAATCAGATTTAAGGAGAATATCATGGAACAATCCAAGCTTGACCGCATCAACGCCCTGGCCAAAAAGGCCAAGAGCCCCGAGGGCCTGACCCCGGAGGAGACCGCCGAGCGGGACGCCCTGCGCCGGGAGTATATCGACGCCTACAAGCGCAGCCTCACCGCCCAGCTGGACAATACCTACATCCAGTACCCCGACGGGACCCGCCGGAAGCTGGAGAAAAAAGGATGAAAAGAAGGACCCGCCGCAGGAGACGCGCGCTTCTCCCGGCGGGTCCATTTTCAGCACAAACTGCCAAAACTGTCGAAATCTGAAGACGTTCTGAACGGGGCGGCGCATTGACAAACAAGGACTTTTTTGCCATAATAACTCCGTATAATGCTTATGAAAACGGGGCTCGCCCCGCTTAAGGGAGGCTGCTATGGCTCGTATCAAGTTTTCCACCGATTCCGCCGCCGACATCCCTGACGCCCTGCGGGAGGAACTGTCCATCCAGGTCCTGCCCTTTCCCATTGCCATGGGAGAGAAGGAACTGAACGACGGCTTTGATTTTGCGCCCCAGGAATTTTATGGGATGCTGCTCTCCACCCCCCAGGCGCCCACCCACGCCCAACTGAATCCCTATGTGTTTACCCAGTGTTTCGAGCAGGCCTGGAAGGAGGGCTATACCGATCTGATCCATACCTCCATCAATTCCAAGGGCTCCGCCACCTACGGCAACGCCCTTCAGGCCCGGGAGGAGTTTTATGAGGACCATCCCGAGGCCAGGGATACCTTTCACATTTATATCATTGACTCCCATAACTACACCATGAGCTACGGCTGGCCGGTGCTGGAGGGAGCCCGTATGGCCGCCGCCGGAAAGGAAGCGGAGGAGATCGTGTCCTACATCCAGGACTGGGTGGACCACGCCCGGGTGATCTTTGCCGCTCTGGACCTGCGCTTTGCCAAAAAGTCCGGCCGGATCTCCGCGGCTGCCGCCTTCATGGGGGAGGCCCTGGGGCTGAAGCCCGTCATGACCTTTGAGGACGGGGAGTCCAAGATCCTGTCCAAGGTGCGGGGCGAGAAGAATGTGATCTCCGCTATCGTAGAGCTGTGTAAGAAGGAGCGCCGGCCCGACAGCCCCATCCTGCTCATCCGGGGCAACAATGACGAGCAGGCGGACAAGCTGGCTCAGGCCTGCCGTCAGGAGCTGGGCCGGGAGCCGGATCTGACCTACTGCATCGGCGGCGTGATCGCCATCAACGCCGGCCCCAATCTGGTGGGCCTGCTGTATTGGGACTGAATCAAACAGACAAAACAGGATTTCCCGGCTCCATGCCGGGGAGTCCTGTTTTTTGTGTCGGACCAGCCTGTACGCCACGCCTTCACACAGAAGGGCTTCCAAGTTTTACATTTTATTCATGCTTTTTGTGGTAAGGTGGGATAGGATACTCAAAAAAACAAAGGCGGCGAAACGAATGAGACCTGGACAATTGACCTGGCGCCAGCGGGGCTGGCTGTGGCTGCGGCTGGGGATCCGGCTGATTCTGGCGGTGCTGGTCCTGTTTTTGGGGGCCAGATTCGGCCGGCCGCTGCTGTCCCTGTTCGCGCCCTTTCTTGCCGCTCTGGCGGTGGCCGTCCTGCTGAATCCGGCGGTCAAGTGGTTCCAGCGCCGGATCGGCTGGTCCCGGCAGACGCTGGCCCTGTTGATCCTGATATTGCTCTTCGGGCTGGCGGGAGGGGCGGTGGCCCTTCTGGTCTATGCCGCCGGCAATGAGGCGGCCCTGCTGCTCCAGAACTGGGACGGCCTGCTGGCCGGCCTGCAGTCGGCCCTGGAGCAGACGGAAGCCCTCTTTGCCCGCCTGTGGACCCTGGTGCCCCCTCAATTGAACGAGTCGGTGCAGTCGGTGCTGGACGGACTGCTCAATTGGCTGAGCACCGCCACCCCCACCCTGCTGAACGGAGTGCTGGACTATACCAAGGACAAGGCCATGGGCTTGCCCTCCTTTGTGGTAGCGCTGGTGATTTTTGTCATGGCCACCTACTTTCTGACGGCAGACTACCCCTATCTGCGCACCCGGGCCGTCCAGAGCATGGACGAGAGCCTGCTGCGCTTCCTGGGCCAGGTCAAGACCGTGGCCCTTGGGGCCTTCGGCGGCTATCTGAGAGCCCAGGTCTGCTTGTCAGTAGGGGTGTTTTTCATCCTGCTGGCCGGCTTTTTTGTGATCGGACAGCCCTACAGTCTGCTGCTGGCCCTGGGGCTGGCGGTGCTGGACTTTATCCCCATCGTGGGCTCGGGGACCGTAATGGTCCCGTGGGCGGTCATCGCCCTGTTTACCCGGGACTTCCCCGCGGCTGTGGAGATCATGGTCATCTGGGGTGTGGTGGCCATGTTCCGCCGGGTGATGGAACCCAAATTTGTGGGAGACCAGACAGGGCTGTCCCCCATCCTCTCCCTGGTCAGCATCTATGTGGGCATGAAGCTGGCGGGGGTGCTGGGCATGGTCCTGGGTCCCATCCTGCTGCTGGTGCTGCTCAACCTGGCGGGGATGGGCATGTTCCGGGGACTGCGGCTGGACCTGGCTGCGGCGGCCCAGGATGTGGCCGCCATTCTGTCCGAACGTCCGGACCGGCGTTGAGGTCAAGAAAATTTTGGGGAAAGTTTAAAAATAAGTCCTGTTTTCTTCATGCTTTCTTCATAATTCCGCGCTATCATATCCACAGTTCGAAAAGAGAAGAAAAATATGGACAACATATTTTGAAGGGAGCACAATATTATGAGCGACTTCAATTTTTATAACAGCGAAAACGACGGCTATAGGGGCGGCTTCGGCGATTACACCGACCCCATCCCCACCAGCGGAGGCCACGTGGGTCCCGAGAGCCAGCCTCCCAAGAAAAAGGGAAACGGGAAGCGGATCGCCGCGGCCCTGCTTGCCTGCGTTCTGGTGGGCGGCTGCGCCGGCGCGGGAGGCGCGGCCCTGTACGGACGGCTGAGCGGCTCCGGCAATGAGACCACCATTTACGAGCAGGAGCGGCCCCAAGTCCAGACCGTGGTGAACACCAACAAGGGCCAGCCCATGGAGCCCCAGGAACTGTACGCCGCCAACCTGCCCTCCTGCGTGGGCATCACCGTCTCCACCACGTCGGTGAACATCTTCGGTCAGACCACCACCTCCGCCGCATCCGGCTCCGGCTTTGTGCTGACCGAGGACGGCTACATCGTCACCAACTACCACGTCATTGAAGAGGCTGCGGAGGACAGCTCCGTAACCATTGAGGTCTCCTTTGCCAACGGCGACAAGTATACCGCCAAGCTGGTGGGGGGCGAGAAGGATAACGACGTGGCCGTGCTGAAGATCGAGGCCACCGGCCTGACCCCCGTTACTCTGGGCGACTCGGACAAGCTGGTGGTGGGTGAGGCCGTCTACGCCATTGGCAACCCCCTGGGCGAGCTGACCTTCACCTATACCAACGGCATGGTGTCCGCTCTGGACCGCCTGATCTCCACCGGGGACAACGTGACCCTGAACATGCTCCAGACCAACTGCGATATCAACCCGGGCAACTCCGGCGGCCCCCTCTTTGACAGCTACGGCAACGTCATCGGTATTACCACCGCCAAGTACACCCAGTCCTCCTCCGGCGTCTCCGCCGAAGGCTTGGGCTTTGCCATCCCCATCAACGACGTGAAGGACATCATTGCCGACCTGATCGAGCACGGCTACGTCACCGGAAAGCCCTATATGGGCATCCAGGTGAGCGCCGTCTCCAGTGACGCCCAGCGCTACGGCATTCCCGCCGGCGCCGCGGTCACCTATGTGGCGGAGGGCTCCTGCGCCCAGAAGGCCGGCCTGCAGGTGAACGATGTGATCACCGCCATCGACGACACCGCCATTGATTCCCCCTCCGCCTTGACCGCCGCCCTGTCCAGCAATTATAAGGCCGGCGACACCGCCACCCTCACCGTCATCCGTTCCCAGCAGGAGCAGAAGCTGACCATCACCTTTGACGAGAAGAACGCCGAGACCCAGGCTAACAACCAGCTCCAGCAGGATACCCAGCAGCAACAGCAGCAGAACCAGAACGGCCAGAGCGGCTACTACTACCAGTGGCCCTTCGGCGGCTTCCCCTGGTGATCCATCCTCTTCCAGGCCTTCCGCCCGCGATCCGGCAGGACCGCGGGCGGTTTTTTGCGCCGTGAGGCGTTGGGCAGGAACGGGCTTCTCCACCCGCCCGGCTCGCTGGGTAAAATCGACGCCTTTTGGGACAAAGGGATGGACAAACGGGGAAAACGCGGTATAATGTAACATGGAATATTACGGGGCGGCAGAGAACCGTCCCTTGATTCGGGGCCGCGCCGGGAGAGGCGTTGAGAACATCGTTCAGTTGGGAGGCCTTGGATCGCATCCAAAGAGACTGCAAGGAAGGAACGACAAGACGATGGAAATCAACGGACAGACGGTAAACGATACGGTGGAGTACGCCCAGCTGGGCCTCTCCGCCGAGCTGATGCGGGCCATTGAGAAGAAGGGCTACGTTCAGGCCACTCCCGTCCAGGCGGGGGCCATCCCCTACTTTATGGAGTGGAAGGACGTGATCGCCAAGGCCCCCACCGGCACCGGCAAGACCTTTGCCTTTGGCATCCCCATGGTGGAGCATATCGACCCGGAGAGCAGCGAGGTCCAGGCCCTGGTGCTGGCCCCCACCCGGGAGCTGGCCATCCAGATCCAGGACGAGCTGCGGGACCTGTGCGCCTTCAAGGAGGGGGTCCGGGTGGTGTGCCTCTACGGCGGCCAGCCCATCGACAGGCAGATTACCCAGCTGAAGAAGTCTCCCCAGATCGTGGTGGCCACGCCCGGCCGCCTGATGGACCACATGAAGCGGCGCACCGTCCGGCTGGAGAAGGTCCAGACCGTGGTGCTGGACGAGGCCGACCGGATGCTGGACATGGGCTTCGTCCGGGACGTGACCCACATTCTGGACAAGATGCCCAAGCGGCGGAATCTGGGCATGTTCTCCGCCACCATCTCCCGGGAGGTCATGGATATCTCCTGGGTGTACCAGCGGGACCCGGTGGAGATCACCGTCCCCGCCGACCAGGAGAACCGGCCCGACATCGCCCAGTATCGGCTGGATGTGGAGCGCAGCGAGAAAGCGGACACCATGGCCCGGCTGCTGGACATGGGGGACTACGAACGGGTCATCGCGTTCTGCAACACCAAGAACATGACCGACCGGCTGGCCGGACTGCTGGGGATGCGGGGCATCTCCTGTCAGGCCATCCACGGCGATATCCAGCAGTCCGCCCGGGAGAAGACGCTGAAGAAGTTCCGGGACGGGCAGATCCGGGTGCTGGTAGCCACCGACGTGGCCGCCCGGGGCCTGGATATCGACGATGTGGACGCGGTGTTCAACTATGACGTCCCCGACGAGAACGAGTATTATATCCACCGCATCGGCCGCACCGGCCGGGCAAAACGCCACGGCGTGGCCTTCTCCCTGGTGTCCTCTGTCACCGAGGGCATCCGGCTGGACGAGATCAAGAAGATCACCGGCAGCGATATCCGCACGGTCCGCTTCAACGAGCGGGGCGATCTGGTGGCCACCGTGGGAAAATAAGGGGCAGCTTTCCGGGATTTTATCGTTTTTTAATCTTTTCCCTATGGATTTTTTAGTCCTCCAGGCGTATCCTGTATCCAGAAGAACAAATTGGACACTACATTTTGGAATAGGAGAGGATCTGTATGGATAAAAAAAGATTGTACCGGACCGAGGGCGGCTGCAAAATGATCTGCGGTGTGTGCGGCGGCCTGGCGGAGTACTTTGACATCGACCCCACCCTGGTGCGGGTGGCCTGGGTCATCGCCGCCTTCCTGGGCTCCGTCGGCTTCTGGGCCTATCTCATCTGCGCCATCATCATGCCCAAGAAGAGCGACGTGTACCCCGGCTGCTGAGAAACGTCAAAACAAAGCCAGGAGCGGACGGGCCGGCCCCGTCCGCCCCGTTTTTTATCCCGCCAGCTCTTGGAAACGGCAGATTACCCATTATATTTCATGTTCAGGGAGGAGACTTCAATGCGTACCGTCCGTCCGTCCACCCCCGCGGATATCCCCGCACAGCGGGAGCTGTGGACCCTGGCCTTCGGAGACCCCGCGGCCTACCTCGACAACTTTTATGATACCTACTACCGCCCGGAGCGGGTGCTGGTGCTGGAGGAGGAGGGGCGGGTCCGCTCCATGACCGCCTGGTTCGACACTACCTTTGTGGTTCCCGGCCAGGGGAAGTACCGCGCGGCCTATCTGTACGCCGTGGCCACCCACCCGGACTGCCGGGGGAAGGGACTGGCGGGAGAACTGCTGGCGGGGGCGGACGATTATTTCCGTTCCCTGTCTATCCCCGCCGTGACCACGGTGCCTGCCGAACCCTCCCTCCACGACTTTTTCGGGGCCAACGGTTTCCGGGAGTGCTTTCGGCTGGTTGAGAGCGAGCTGAGTCCGGCCGAGGTCCCGGCGCTGAACGGCGCCAGTCCGCTGCGTCCCGCCTCGCCGGCGGAGTATGGGGCGGTCCGGGAAGGGCTGCTGGCCCATCTGCCCCACATTGCTTACCCTGAGGACGCCCTGGCCTATCAGGCCGGCTGCTGCGCGCTGTCGGGCGGAGGGATGTATGTGGGGGAGACCCAGGCCGGTCCGGTCTGTCTGTGCGCCGAGGGGGCCGGGGGCGGGCTGATGGTGGTGAAGGAGTATCTGGGCGCCCCTGCCGCCCGGCGTCTGGCCCTCCCCGGCCTGCCCCAGGCGGCCCCGGCGGAGCGATGGCTGGTACGGCGGCCCATGACTGAGGACGGAGCAGAATCCGAAGGCTGGAAGTTTGCCATGCTGAAATGGCTGGACCCGGAGCGGCAGACCCGCTGGGATTGGAACTCCACCGCCTACCTGGGCCTTGCATTTGACTGAAAACTTGCATGATATGACAAAAATGACCGTTCTTTTTTGTGAGAACGGTCATTTTTTTGCAGTTACCCGGACTTTCGTCATAAGGGAGTTGGACACCACAGCTATTTGATTGTGGAGACCCCCACAAAATTGGTGCTTTACTCTTCCAATTTTTATGTTATGATATACATATAAAGAGCAAAAACGGAGCCTTTTCCTGGGAGTTTTCCTAGTTTCCTTCAAAAAATGAAGGGGCTCCGTCAAAATCACCTTGCGTTTCATATTTTGAAGGAGGAGATTCCAATGAACAAGTACATTGAGCGCGTCCTGGCCGATACCAAGGCTAAGAACGCCAACGAGCCCGAGTTCCTGCAGACCGTCGAAGAGGTTCTGTCCTCTCTGGAGCCTGTCATCAACGCCCACCCCGAGTACGAGAAGGCCGCTCTGCTGGAGCGTATGGTCGAGCCCGAGCGCGTCATCGAGTTCCGCGTTGTGTGGGAGGATGACAACCACGAGTGGCAGGTCAACCGCGGCTACCGCGTTCAGTACAACGCGGCCCTCGGCCCCTTCAAGGGCGGCATCCGCTTTGACCCCTCTGTCAACCTGTCCATCATCAAGTTCCTGGGCTTCGAGCAGGTCTTCAAGGACGCTATGACCGGCCTGCCCATCGGCGGCGCCAAGGGCGGTTCCGACTTCGATCCTCGCGGCAAGTCCGACGCTGAGGTCATGCGTTTCTGCCAGGCTTTCGTCACCGAGCTGGCCCGCCACATCGGCCAGGACATCGACTGCCCCGCCGGCGATCTGGGCGTGGGCGGCCGTGAGATCGGCTATATGTATGGCCAGTACCGCCGCATCAAGGGCAATGCCGAGTTCGGCGCTCTGTCCGGCAAGGCTGTCTGCACCGGCGGTTCCATCCTGCGTCCCGAGGCTACCGGCTACGGCGCTGTCTACTATCTGGTCGAGGCTCTGAAGCACGACGGCGAGTCCATCGAGGGCAAGCGCATCGCCATCTCCGGCTACGGCAACGTGGGCTGGGGCATCATGAAGAAGGCCGCTGAGCTGGGCGCCAAGGTCACCTACTTCGCCGGCCCCGACGGCTACATCCACGATCCCGACGGTGTTGTCACCGAGGAGAAGCTGAACTACATCCTGGAGATGCGCGCCAAGGATCCCATGCACTGCGCTCCCTATGCCGAGAAGTTCGGCTGCGAGTTCGTTCCCAACACCAAGTGCTGGGGCGTCAAGGACGTGGACATCTACATGCCCGCCGCTACCCAGAACGACGTCAACCTGGATTGGGCCAAGAAGATTGCCGAGTCCGGCGTGAAGTACTACATCGAGGTCGCCAACATGCCCACCACCAACGAGGCTCTGGAGTTCCTGAAGGGCCAGAAGCACATGGTGGTCGCTCCCTCCAAGGCTGTCAACGCCGGCGGCGTGTCCGTCTCCGAGCTGGAGATGGCTCAGAACGCTGAGCGTCTGTACTGGTCCGCTGAGGAAGTGGATGCCAAGCTGCAGGGCATCATGAAGAACATCTACGCTTCCTCCGTCGAGGTCGCCGAGCGCTATGGCCTGGGCTACGACCTGGTCGCTGGCGCCAACATCGTTGGCTTCCAGAAGGTCGCCGATGCCATGATGGCTCAGGGTATTTTCTAATCCAAACTCTTTTATACTCACACTTTGGGCCCTGCCGCTTCCGGCAGGGCCCAAAGTGTTTTAAAGGCCGGACGGCCCTCTCAGGAGGGCCATCCGGCCTTTATACTGCTTTTCGAAATGATTGGGTCCTTTGATCCGACGGCGTGTCCCGTCCTGTCACTTCACCGGGAGGGGGAGAAAGCCGGGGCGCAGCAGGGTGGCGGGGACCAGAGCGGCCAGCAGGGGGACGGCCAACACCTGGAACGGCAGGGAGGCGGACGCGCCCCGGGCGGCGTCTTCCATTTGGTACAGGGAGGACCGGCCGGCCTCCGCCCGCTCTAGGGCAGTCAGCGCGCACAGCGCCTGTTCCGAGGCCATCTGATCGGTGCCGCCCCCCGGGAGGTGGGCAAAACCGCCGTCAGCCCGCTGAAAGGAGAGCAGCTCCGCCAACAAATCGTCGGGGACGGGCTCATCCAGGGCGCACAGGGCGATGACGGTCTGGGCGTAGGCCTCGGAAGTGGAGTAGGCCCCCGCGCTGTGAAGGGTGGTCAGGCAGGCCAGACCGGAGGCCACGGCCTTCTCCTGGTCTGCGCGGTAGAGGGCCAGAGCTTGGAGCGCCTGGGCGGTGACGTCGGGGTCGGCTTTGCTGCCGGACAGAGCCCAGCCGCCGTCGGCCAACTGGGCATCCAGGATATATTGAAGATATTGCTCCCGGAGGCCGGGGGCGGCGTCATAGCCGCCGCTGTCCAGGGCGATGAGGGCAAAAATGGCTCCGTTGAGGCCCTGGCGCACCGTCCGGTCAAAATCTTCCAGAGGGGCCAGCAGGTCATAGCCCGCCGCCTCCTGGGGGTCCTCGCCCAGGGCGGTCAGAGCCAGGATGGCCCGGTCATACTCGGTGTGCTTCCGGCTGGACAGGACTCCCTGCTTTTCACGAAGAACGGCCTCCAGGTTTTCCAGGTAGCGGTCCCGCTGGGCTGAATCCAGCCGTTCCCCACGGGCCAGACCGATGACAGCCCACTCTCCGAAGGTGGAGGAGGGCTGCGGGTCGGGGACGGTTTTTTTGACGTAGGCGGCGGCCTGGTCCAGGGCCTGGGTCCAGTCCGCCCCGGCCGCCAGGGACGGAACAACCGCGGACAGGGTCAGGACGACGGCCAGGAACAGGGACGTTAGACGGGTGGGGACTTTTTTCATGGGTGGGCTCCCTTCTTTGAAACGAAAGACCGGGCAGTTATCCGGATGGGCTCGGCCGTTTGTGGAATGGTGTTATCCAATGAAATGTGGACATGCTTGATTGGGTGGGCATTGCCTGCCACAATGCCGTTTTGAATGGCTGCCAGTATGAGCTTATACCTCAAATATTACGAAAGAACGGCTTTGTTGTCAACCTTTCCCCTTGCGGGATGGCCGTCCGTATGGTAAAATAATGAGCTAACTGAGATTTTTTGTAAGGGAGTGGACCCTTTGTCAAAATACGAATCTGAGATCAACCGCCGCCGGACCTTTGCCATCATCTCTCACCCCGACGCCGGCAAGACCACCCTGACGGAAAAGTTCCTGCTCTACGGCGGAGCCATCGCCCAGGCCGGCCAGGTCAAGGGCAAGAAGAATACCCGGGCCGCCACCTCCGACTGGATGGAGATCGAGAAGCAGCGCGGCATTTCCGTCACCTCCTCCGTCATGCAGTTCCAGTACGAGGGCTTCTGTATCAACATTCTGGACACCCCGGGCCACCAGGACTTCTCCGAGGATACCTACCGCACCCTGATGGCCGCCGACTCCGCCGTCATGGTCATCGACGCGGCCAAGGGCGTGGAGGCTCAGACCCGGAAGCTGTTCAAGGTCTGCGCCATGCGGGATATCCCCATTTTCACGTTCATCAACAAGATGGACCGGGAGGCCCGGGACCCCTTCGAGCTGTGCGAGGAGCTGGAGAAGGAGCTGGGTCTGGACACCTACGCCATGAACTGGCCCATCGGCTGCGGCAAGGAGTTCAAGGGCGTCTATGACCGGCAGAACCGGAAGGTCATCCACTTCACCTCCAACACCAATGCCAAGGCTGCCACCGCCACAGAGATCGAGCCCGATGACCCCGCCCTGGCCGACCTGATCGGTCAGGCCAAGCGCGACCAGCTGGTGGACGAGATAGAGTTGCTGGACGGGGCCTCCTGCGACTTCGATATGGACCGGGTGCGCCACGGCAAGCTGTCCCCCGTGTTCTTCGGCTCCGCCCTGACCAACTTCGGCGTGGAGCCCTTTCTGGAGGAGTTCCTGCGCATGACTACCGCCCCCCTGCCCCGCAGGGCCGGGGATGAGGTCATTGACTCCTTCGACGACGATTTCTCCGCCTTTGTCTTCAAGATCCAGGCCAATATGAACAAGGCCCACCGGGACCGCATCGCTTTCATGCGGGTGTGCTCCGGCAAGTTCGAGGCGGACAAGGAGGTCTATCACATCCAGGGCGGCAAAAAGATCCGTCTGTCCCGCCCCCAGCAGCTGATGGCCGCCGAGCGTGAGATCATTGAGGAGGCCTACGCCGGCGACATCATCGGCGTATTTGATCCCGGCATCTTCTCCATCGGAGACACCCTTTGCGCCCCCGGGAAAAAATTCACCTTTGACCCCATCCCCACCTTTGCCCCCGAGCACTTCCAGCGCATCCGCTCCATCGACACCATGAAGCGCAAGCAGTTTTTGAAGGGTGTGGAGCAGATCGCCCAGGAGGGAGCCATTCAGATCTTCAAGACCCCCTATACCGGCATGGAGGAGGTCATTGTGGGCGTGGTGGGCACCCTGCAGTTCGACGTGCTGGAGTACCGCTTACGCAGCGAGTACAACGTGGAGCTGTACAAGGAGGGCCTGCCCTACGAGTACCTGCGGTGGATCGTCAAGGAGGACGAGGACGCCCCCGCCCTGAAGGAGGAGGACCTGCTGCTGCCCAACGACGCCAAGCTGGTGGAGGACTACAAGGGCAACCAGCTGCTGCTGTTCGCCTCCCAGTGGTCCATCCAGTGGGTCCAGGACCGGAACAAGGGACTGCAGCTGGCCGAGTTCGGTGGGGCCAGGTTTTAAAGGAGTGAGGCCGAAATGAGGCCAAAGCTGATATTGACCGATTTGGACGGCACCCTGCTCCGGGACGACAAAAGCCTCTCGCCCGCCAACCGGCAGGCTCTGGAGCGGGCCGCTGCCCAGGGGGCACAGGTGGTCATCGCCACCGGCCGGTTTTACGAGGGCATCCCCGTGGAGCTGCGTGACCTGCCGTTCCTGCGCTATTTCATCCTGATGAATGGGGCCAAAGCCTATGACCGGGCGGAGGACAAGGTGCTGTACCGGGCCGAGCTCGACATGGCCGCGGCCGAGCGGGTCTTTGACCTGCTGGAGCCTCTGGACGCCAGCATGGACTGTTACCAGAACGACCGGGGGCTGATAGACCGGAAGTACTACGACCGGCTGGACTACTATATTCCCGATCTGGAGGCCCGCAAGCTGGCCCGGCGGACCCGGACCCCCCTGGACAATTTCCGGGAGGAGATTCGGACCGGGGGAAAAACGGTCCAGAAGATCCAGATCTACACGCCCCATCTGGAGCTGCGGCCCAAGGTGATGGAGATGTTGAACCGGGAGCTCCCCCAGCTGGTGCTGTCCATCTCCATGCCGTACAATCTGGAGGTCAACGCCCCCGGCGCTACCAAGGGGGAGGCGCTCCTGGCGCTGTGCCGGGCGCTGTCCGTGGACCCGGCGGAGACGGTTGCCTTCGGAGACGGCACCAACGACCGGACCATGCTGCGGTGTGCCGGGGTGGGGGTGGCCATGGCCAACGCCGCGCCGGAGACGCGGGCGGAGGCGGACCTGGTGGCCCCCTCCAACCAGGAGGACGGCGTAGCCCAGGTTTTGAGTCAGTGGTTTGGAGCATAAAGTCAAAAAAGGACGCGAAAGCGTCCTTTTTTTGCGCCTGTCAGAGCTAGCGGCATAAAAATTGATTTTTTGCTCAAGCCGCTCCTTGACCGGACCGGGAAAGCTCCTGGGCAGGTCCATGAGGAGTGAGGCACCAAGGGGCGCGCCCTTGGATAAGATGGACAGAGGGGGTGCCCTTTATGAATGAAGCGCAAAAGCGGGAGCTGTGCCGTCAGCTGGGGATCGCGGACACGTCGCTGGCCTTCCTGGTCCTGCTGATCTTATCCATCTGTCTGTCCTGGAAGGGGACGGCCATCCAGCGGGACGGGCTGTGCCGGATCCTGCGGGGGGAGGAAGAGGAGGTCCCTGACGTCTTTTCCATCCGTCTGGTGGCCAGCGCACTGGTGGTCGGGTGCCTGGCCTACTTTTTTGGCCTGGCTCTGGATACCTGGGAGGAGAGCCGGTCTGGGGACTGTGCTGCGCGCGGTTCCGCGGACCGGAACGCCTGGGCTTCTCTGTTTGTTCTGGCCGCCGCCCTGATCCGGCTGTGCGATCTGATCCTGACCCGATGCCAAAGCGGCGAAGAATAATAGATATAAAAGGAGGATGCAGCGATTCACTGCATCCTCCTTGCGATGATAGGACATATGGAGGGCCATGACGGCCGATATGCGGGAAGAACCCGTCAGATAGACCAGCCGCCGGAGTTTCCGCCGCGCTTGTTCCCGAACTGGAACCAGAGGGCGATGACCAGCAGGATCAAGCCAATGATGCTGCTGATGGCGGAGAGCGTCTCCGATATGATCCCGTTGCTGTACAGCAGCTGGCAGATGGCCAGAAAGACCAGGTCGCCCAGGAGCAGATTACGGGCGGTGGGGTCCATGCGTTTCTGCATCCGGTCCTTTTCGTCGGCCAACTTGGCCTGGTTGGCCTGGCGCTTGGCGTTGATGGTGGACTGGGAGTGACGTTTTTTATGCTTCTTCTGGCTCATGGGTCAAGGTTCTCCTTTCAAAATGGTGGCTCCGCCGACCACAAGGTCGCCGTCGTAGAAGACTACGGCCTGGCCGGGGGTAATGGCCCGTTGGGGCTGGTCAAAGGTGACCCGGATAGTGTCCGGACCGGTCTGCTCCACGGTGCAGGGCTGCTCCGCCATGCGGTAGCGGATCTTGGCCCGTAGACGGAGAGGCCCGTCCAGCCGGGAGACGGGGATGAGATTCAGCTGGTCGGCGGTGAGAGAGCGGGCAAAGAGGCCGGCGTTGTCTGAGAGAACTACCGCGTTGTCTTCGGGACGAAGCTCCTTCACATAGAGCCGGCCCTGGTTGGAGGATACCCCCAAACCCCGGCGCTGTCCCACGGTGTAGTCTACGATGCCGGTGTGGGTGCCCAATTGGCGGCCCGTCTGATCCAGGAAGGGGCCGGCAGGGTAGTCCCGGCCGGTGTGCCGGCGGATAAAGGCGGCATAGTCCCCGTCCGGGACAAAGCAGATATCCTGGCTCTCCCGCTTGTGGGCGTTGATCAGGCCGTGCTCCGCCGCGATGGTCCGGATCTCCTCCTTGGACAGTCCGCCCAGGGGGAACAGACTGTGGGAGAGCTGGTCCTGGGTCAGGCTGTACAGCACATAGCTCTGGTCCTTTTCCGGGTGGAGGGCCTTGCGGAGCAGCCAGCGGCCGGAGCCCCCGTCAAATTCCAGACGGACATAGTGGCCGGTGGCTACCTGGTCCCGGTCCAGCTCCCGGGCCCGCTGGAGGAGTGCGCCGAATTTGAGGTACCGGTTACAGTCGATGCAGGGGTTCGGGGTCTCGCCCCGCTCGTATGCGCACACAAAGCGGTCCATGACCTGGGTGCGGAAGGGCCGGGAGAAGTTGAAGACATAGTGGGGGAAGCCCAACTGCCGGGCCACCGCCCGGGCGTCCTCGGCGTCATCCAGGGAGCAGCAGGCGCTTTCTCCCTGAATACCGGCGTCGCCGTTGTCAAAGAGCTTCATGGTGATCCCAATCAGATCATGGCCGGCCTCCCGCAAAAGAAAGGCGGCGGCGGAGCTGTCCACGCCGCCGCTCATAGCGACGGCAACGCGGGCGCACATTGGCAGATCCCTCCCTGTTCCCGCGGCGGGCGAGCGCCGCGGTCAATTCGCTGAAATTCAAATGAAAGTATACCACATATTATGCCCAAGGGCAACCGAAAGGGGCGAAAAACGGACGGAAGCGGCGAAATCCGACATTTATCTGCATGAAAAGGAAGAACATAATATTGTATCTAAAATTCTAAAGAGACAAAAAACAGCACAATATATTGTGTAGAAATACAATAGACAAAAGAGAGCGCCCGTGTTATACTAACCTCCGATGTATTTCGGCGGGCGCTGCGCCGATGATAGATAAATACCCTCGCTAAGGAAAGGAGATCGTGCAATGAAGGTCATTAAACGAGACGGGACCATCGTGGATTACGACAGGAGCAAGATCGTCACAGCCATTGAAAAAGCCAATGCGGAGGTCCCCCAGGAGGACCGGCTGAGCCGGGACCGCATTGATGCCATCATCGACCGCATTGAGGGGATGAAGCGTCCCCGGATGCTGGTGGAGGACATTCAGGACCTGGTAGAGCAGGGGCTGGTGGCGGAGAACAAGTTCCACCTGGCCAAGACCTACATCATCTACCGCTATAACCGGGCCCTGGTCCGGAAGGCCAACACCACCGATGAGTCCATTCTGTCTCTGCTGCGTAACGAAAATCAGGAGCTGGCGGAGGAAAACTCCAACAAGAACACCATGATCGCCGCTACCCAGCGGGATTATATTGCCGGCGAAGTGAGCCGGGACCTGACCCGCCGCATCCTGCTTCCTGAGAAGATCTCCAAGGCCCACGACGAGGGGACCATCCATTTCCACGACGCCGACTACTTCGTCCAGCCCATTTTTAACTGCTGCCTCATCAACATCGGGGACATGCTGGACAACGGAACCGTGATGAACGGAAAGCTCATCGAGTCTCCCAAGAGCTTCCAGGTGGCCTGCACCGTGATGACCCAGATCATCGCCTGTGTGGCCTCCAACCAGTACGGCGGCCAGTCCGTGGACCTGCGGCACCTGGGTAAGTATCTGCGCCGGAGCAAGGAAAAATTCCGCAAGCACATCGCCTACGAGTGCGCCGGCCAGGCTGACGACGCCACCGTGGAGCGGCTGGTCAACGACCGTCTGAGGGACGAGCTGAAGTCCGGCGTCCAGACCATCCAGTACCAGATCAACACCCTGATGACCACCAACGGCCAGTCTCCCTTCGTCACCCTGTTCCTCAACCTCCAGGAGGGCGACCCCTATCTGGAGGAGAACGCCATGATCGTGGAGGAGGTGCTCCGCCAGCGGCTGGAGGGCATTAAGAACGAAAAGGGCGTCTATATCACCCCCGCTTTCCCCAAGCTGGTCTACGTTCTGGACGAGCACAACTGCCTCAAGGGCGGTAAGTACGACTATATCACCGAGCTGGCCGTCAAGTGCTCCGCCAAGCGGATGTACCCCGACTATATCTCCGCCAAGAAGATGCGGGAGAACTACGAGGGCAACGTGTTTTCCCCCATGGGCTGCCGCTCCTTCCTGGCCCCTTGGAAGGACGAGAACGGAAACTACAAGTTCGAGGGCCGCTTCAACCAGGGCGTGGTCTCTCTGAACCTGCCCCAGATCGGTATCCTGGCCCGGGGCGACGAGGAGAAGTTCTGGGAGCTGCTGGAGGACCGCCTCCAGCTGTGCTTCGAGGCCATTATGTGCCGCCACAACGCGTTGAAGAACGTGAAGTCCGACTCCAGCCCCATCCACTGGCAGTACGGCGCCATCGCCCGTCTGCCCAAGGGCGCTCCCATCGAGCCCCTGCTCTACGGCGGCTATTCCTCTATCTCCCTGGGCTATATCGGCCTGTACGAGGTGACTAAGCTGGTGAAGGGAGTCAGCCACACCCAGCCCGGAGGCACCGAATTTGCCCTGAAGGTGATGAACCGGCTGCGTAAGGCCTGCGACGACTGGAAGCGCGAGACCAACATCGGTTTCGCCCTCTACGGCACGCCCGCCGAATCCCTGTGCTACCGCTTTGCCCGCATCGACAAGGAGCGCTTCGGCACCATTCCCGACGTCACCGACAAGGGCTACTATACCAACAGCTACCATGTGGACGTGCGGGAGCATATCGACGCCTTTGAGAAGTTCACCTTCGAGAGCCAGTTCCAGAAGATCTCCACCGGCGGCTGCATCTCCTATGTGGAGATCCCCAACATGCGCAACAACCTGGAGGCCCTGAAGGAGGTCGTCCGGTTTATCTATGACAATATCCAGTACGCCGAGTTCAACACCAAGAGCGACTACTGCCAGTGCTGCGGCTTCGACGGGGAGATCATTATTAACGACGATAACCAGTGGGAGTGCCCCGCCTGCCATAACACCGACCGCTCCAAGATGAACGTCACCCGCCGAACTTGCGGTTACCTGGGTGAGAACTACTGGAACGTGGGTAAGACCAAGGAGATCAAGGCCCGGGTGCTGCACCTGTGATGCCAGGTGTGGGTATGTGTTGATTTGAGACTCTATCGCGAACAGAAGTTTGTGTTCAGGTGTTTTCGCAGTGCCCCTCATTCATTCTACCGAATATTTACGCATATTAAGATATATAAGAACACCTCCTCAATGAGGAGGTGTTCTTATATCATATCAGTCATTTAAAACTTCTTTCTTCAAATCTTCGGTAGAGATAGTTTGTTTGAATGGTTTGCCGATTCCCAGTGGAAGGTGACTTCATCAGTATTTTTATTGTTGCCTTTGCGAGATGAGCTTCCCACATTTTTTGGTTCTTTCGTATGTCCGTCACCAGCGTGTTGCCGCTGTATCTGGCATGGAAGGAGGCAGAGGTGAGAAACAGGATGGGGACTTTGGACACCTTTCGGCTCTCCCGGCACCAGTGGCAGCCGTTGAAAAAGGGGAGGGAGATATACCAGATGGAGATAAGGTTGCGCACTCTGCCAGCACGTTGTCAAACTGCTCCGCATAGACCACCTGATACCCCCAGCGCTCCAGATGCCGCTGCACGGCCCAGGTGATGACGGGGTCATCCTCCGCCACAATATAAAATCCCCAAAAACTATTGACTACCGAACGATAGGTAGTTATACTGTAAATAGTTATCAACTGATATGCCATTCTTCATGCAGATGGCAGAATACTTTGGTTACAATGAAGGAGAAGTGGTTATGGATCGAGGAAACACAAAGCGGGAGATCCTGGAAGCGTCGCTGAATCTGTTTTCCGTACAGGGATTTGAGGCCACCTCGATCTCCCAGATTGCGGGTGCCGTCGGCATTCGGAAGGCGTCACTTTACAGCCATTTCGAGAGCAAGCAGGCAATTCTGGACGCACTTGTCAAGGATGTTTTGGACCAGTATGCGACGCATTCTATTTTTGCGAAGACCAATTGGGAGAAGGATTCGGATAACCTTCCTCGGACTCCCGATGCGGCTGTGCAAATGATCCTGGGACAGATCCGTTATATCCTCCATGACCCCTCTATCAGCAGGGCACGAAAAATGCTGGTCATCGAACAGTTCCAGAATCCGGAGCTGGCGGAGCTGCAGAGCAAGCAAAATTATTCCGACGTGATGCAATACTTTACCGGGCTTATCAAGGTTCTGATCCGGCAGGGTATTCTGTCGGACGATGACCCTGAGATCATGGCGGCTCAATTCTGCCTCCCTATTTCCGTGTGGATCAACCTCTGTGACCGGGAGCCGGACCGGGAGCCAGAGGTCATGGAACTGGTAAGCAGGCACATTCAGCAGTTTTTCAGGCTCTATCGGCCGAAAGAGCAGACGGCCTTTTTTCAGAAGCTGGATTGAGGACTTTTGATGTATAAATCGGAATTTGAGGAGGCACATAACCATGAGAGATATGATTGCTTACTGCGGGCTGGATTGTGAAAAATGCGACGCATATCTTGCAACGATCAATGACAATCAAGCGTTGCGTGAAAAAACTGCAAAATTATGGGCGGAGTTAAATAATGCTCCCATTCTGCCTGAACATATCAAATGCCAAGGCTGTCGTGTGGATGGGATTAAAACTGTATTCTGCGATAGTCTTTGCGGGATTCGTCAGTGTGCGTTGAAAAAAGGTGTGACGACATGTGGTGACTGCCAAGACATGGAAAAATGTCAGACGGTTGGAATGATTATCTCAAATAATCCCGAAGCTCTGAACAATTTGAGAGGATAGACTACATAGGTTGACAGCGTTCAGTTTATAGAGCAGGATTACTGACCATTTGCAAAAATTGCGGCTGTGTCCGCTGCGGCATGGCCGCTTCATTTTGAAAGCGCTTCCTACCGAACGATAGGAAGCATTTCTCTGGCCGGTTTTGAAAGGAATTTAAGAATATGAACGCAGAAGAAAAGACGGCATGGATCGATGAGGAAAACAAAATTGTGTCGTTCCATGCAATTGATAACGGAAAAATGATAAGAAAAGCGGAAAGCCTGTTTTGGGACTTTATATCCGGACTGGCGAAATCAGGATACCGGGTCATGTAAAGGGAGATTGTTTTAATATGAAAAGAATAACCGTACTGCTTCTGGCAGCGATCCTCTGCCTGTGCCTGGCAGCGTGCAGCAAAGAGCCTGAACCCGAGCAAAGCCCGCAGGAAACCCATACGGAAGCGACCGAAACAGGAGAAAGAACTGAGGAGATGCAGCAGCAAAGCGACAGTTCCTCCCACAGCGGAAACGCGGCAGAAAAGTCAGAAGAACCTGTACAGCAAAGCATCGAATTGGCCGGACTGTGGCATCTGGACAGGGAGAGGAATGACCTGGCCGAATTTGCGGATTCACTGGACTTGTTCCCTGGCTACGGGGAATGGGGCGCCAGTATGGAGATCCGGAGCGATGGGCAAATGAGCTGGTACATCGGAGCCGAGGGCTGGCACGGAACCTATACCCTGGAGGATGGGGTAATTCACGCCCAGTTGACCTCTGATTTGGAGCAGTCCACACGGCTCTGGGACTTCCGTATCGCCATAGAAAATGAAACGGCAGAGCTGGAAATGGATTATGAGGATATGACGATCTATTGGGTTTATGGAGATCAAAAGGACCCCGCAAGTGGGACTGACAACGCGTAACAGAAGAATTGGAAAGAGATAAGCGCAAATCTGTAAAATTGACACATTCAGATGTAAAAACCACCTATATGCAGCCGGAATTCTCTTGTAAACTATAGAGCGTAAGATGATGTAAATTGGGAACTCACCAATACTGAATTATGTAAGGAGAAAAAGCTATGGAAAAGAAGTCAATTCACGAGATTATCTCTGTCATTTTCAAAGCGGTGACCCTGGCCATGGGCGTCGCCGTTGTGGTGCTGTCCTGCCTGGGCAGTCTGGAACCGCAGACCGCTGTTACCCTGCTTGGCATCGGACTTGCCTGTGCCGGAATCTCCATGCTGGAGAAACGGTAATGGAAAGATGTTGCAGGCAACCTGTCCCTGTAAACGCACAAACTGTCCCAGACACGGTGACTGCGCAGCCTGCCGGGAACACCATCACGCGTCCAGCCGTAAACCGCTGACCCGGTGCAAAAGGCTGGAGCGGAAAACTGAAGTGATTTAGAGAGGTTTGCTAGGATGAAAATTGCCATCATTCACGGACAGAGCCATGAGGGAAGCACTTGTATGGCGGCAAGGGAGCTTGCGAATAAGGTGGGCGGGGAAATCCGCGAGTTTTTTCTGCCGCGGGATTTTAACAAGTCCTGCCTTGGCTGCTATACTTGCTTCAAAACAGACTTATCCAACTGTCCGCATTACAAAGAGCTGGAGCCGCTGGTGACGGCGATTCTGGATGCGGATCTGCTGATTCTGGAAAGTCCGGTATATGTGTATCATGCCACGGGCCCGATGATGAGCTTTCTGGATCATTTTGGGGCTTGGTGGATGGTCCACAGGCCTTTGCCGGAAATGAGCGGGAAACAGGCAGTCGCCATAGCAACCGCGGCCGGCGGCGGGATGAAAAGCACCGTGCGGGATATGGCCGACAGTCT
Source organism: Pseudoflavonifractor phocaeensis (assembly GCF_021531375.1). Classification (GTDB taxonomy): domain Bacteria; phylum Bacillota; class Clostridia; order Oscillospirales; family Oscillospiraceae; genus Lawsonibacter; species Lawsonibacter phocaeensis_B. The sequence continues at coordinate 4,336 of NZ_JADYTU010000016.1, read as the reverse complement.
GGAAATGTGGGGCATCCACAAGGTATATAAGCTGGGTTTTGGGGTCCAGGCGACCAAGGCGGAGGAGATCCCGGAAGGGATCCTGCGGAAGATCCACAGAAAGACGGACCGGTTGGCCTGCCGGATCCGAAAAAACGTAGGCAAGCGCGGCTGTAATGGCCGGGCAAAAAAGTGGTTTTATCTAATGCGCTTTGCCCACAAGCATTTCCCTCCCATGGAGCCGGATTACAGCTATTGGGAAAAGCAGAACTGGCATGGTAAAGACAGGCCCTGGCATCAGGCCTGACAAGTCGCATCGACGCTTGATTCCCAACGCCGATTCCATACATAGGAGAAAACGAAAATGAAAGCATGGAAAAGAATCGTGACTGTGCTGTTGGTGATTGCAGTCATTCTGGCGGCGGTGTTCCTCGCCGGACGCTACGGATGGAAGCTGGGCGGCTTTCGCGCCTGTCAGGGCGCGGGGATCACCTCTGTGGAAGTCAACGAGAAGGCCGTGCATATCACAGGTTTCTACCCAGGCTCCTTCCCGGAGGGTTTCTGCGGTTACTATGCCAAGGAGCAGGACGGCAAACTCTATGTGGGCTTCCGGTTCAGCGCAGTGTTTGGTTTCTTTGAGACAGGTGACTTTGATGTCACCATTCCGGTCAAGGGCGAGATCACCGAGGTGATCTTGAAAACCAGCATGAACGAAATCTCTGTCTGGAACGCGCGGACCGACTTCCTCCCCCAATCGGAGCAATACGGCGTCTATGTGAAGCTGGAGCGAGACGATGTGTATTCCGTCTCCATGTCTTACGACGGCTTCAGCGGAGGTGTGCGCTGCGCGGATTACACAGCCATGGACAGCGGAGAATACTGCTTTATGGATAACGATATCATGATGGCCTCCAAGGCTGCGGACGCCCCGGTGCCCTTTACCATTACCGTACAAGACACAGGCGGAGTCGTGGTAGCGTCCGGTAAATTCTCCTTTGATGCCAATATGGAAAAAATGTATCTGACCGTCACCTCAGACGGCAAAATCATAGAGGACAAAGATTATGAAGGATAAGCATTTTACTTCCCGAATGCTCATCTGCGCCGGAGCGCTGATCAGTATATCCGGCATTCTTATCGCCATCTGCGCACAAATCGCCTATGGCGGTATCCTGTTCGCGGCGGCCGCCTGTATGTTCTTTGCGGCGCGCAATTTCCGCATTGCGGAAGATCAAACAAAAAATGAGAATCAGGAGGCGGAGACAGAACATGGGCAGGAATAAGAAAACCATTCTCAGATGGATCTGCGGTATTGTCGCCGCACTTCTTGTCATTTTCGCCGCAGGCGCATGGATAATGTTCGGCACCTTCATTACAGCGGCAAACAGCATCGAAAAGCTGGAGGACGGCCTGTACTCCATGGAGTACAACGGGGATTACGGATTTGATGACTTTCTGGCCCGGGGCGGTGCTGCCAGCGACGGCGAAGTGGCGGATTATCTGGTATCGTTTTTGTCCCGCGGCTTCTACAAAATCGAAAGTGATGTACAGACCGGGGAGTTTGGCTGCTCCACGGTTTGTACACAGGATGAGCACGGCACTATCTTCTTTGGGCGCAACTATGACTGGGAAGAATGCCAGACCATGATCGTACATACCAAGCCAAAAGACGGCTATGAGTCCGTGTCCACCTGCTGTCTTGACTTTCTGGGTTTCGGCGAGGGCTATGCTCCCGACGGCTCCATGATGGATCGGATGCAGACCCTGGCTGCCATCTATGTTCCCTTGGACGGAATGAACGAAAAAGGCCTGGTGGTCGCCGACCTGATGGCTGGAGACACGGAGGAGACCCACCAGCGGACCGATAAGCCTGATCTGACTACAACAACCGCCATTCGCCTTCTGCTGGACCGGGCGGCAGATGTGGATGAAGCAATTGCACTGCTGGAGCAGTACGATATGAACTCCTCCGTCGGCTCGGCGCACCATCTCTCCCTTGCGGACGCCAGCGGAAAGAGCGTGGTGGTGGAGTATGTGGACGGCGAGATGCTGGTCGCGGAGACGAAGGTAGTCACCAACCACTATCTCAGCGACTGCGAAAAGCAGGGCGTCGGTTCGGAGCAGTCCCATCTCCGGTTTGATACCCTTTCCGCCTACACCGGCTCTGCCGATGAAATGGATGTCCGGGATATGCTGGAATCCGTGGCGCAGAAGAACTACCCGCAGACAGACAGCAGCTATGAAAAGACCATGTGGAGCATTGTGTATTGCCCGCTGGGCCGGTGCGCCGATTTCTACTTCGCTGAAAACTATGAGCACAGCTATGGGCTGCTGCTCCAGGAAAAGGGCGGCTTTTTGAAGCGTTAAGGAGGGAGCGTCTGATCATGGAAGATGTATTTGATTTTGTTCATGCGGCCCTGCCGTGGATCGCGGTGGGCCTGCTCCTCGCGGTGTTTTTTGCAAGAAGTGCAGGGAAGAAAAAGAAGGAAGAACAAACCAGTGATTATGGAACCGAGGGTATGTGTCTGGGAATGTGCCTTGGCTCGGCAATCGGAGCATCAGGCGCTGTCAGCATTGGGATTGGGCTGTCCCTCGGTATGCTGATCGGGTTGGTCATCGGAACCTGCATCCAGAAAGAGAATCGCGGCGAGGACAATGACCAAAAGTAAAAGAGCTGTTCTTATCATGCTTCCCCTGCTGCTTCTTGCAGGGGGTGGCGTGTTCCTGTTCTGTTGCAATCAGGAGGGCTTCACGGGCAGCTGCATCAAAAATCCGGACGCCTATCTGCTGGACCTTCAGCGGATGGACGGCACCGATCTGCATACTTTGGAACTGCACGAGGGGGACGTCCTTCAGATCGAATTTGAAACAAAGAAAGGTTCTCTGTACATGGAGATCAAAGCGCCGGACGGGACAACCATTTACCGTGGGAACGGGAAAGAAACTACCGAGTTTACGGTGAACATCCGGGAAAGCGGTGTCTACACGATTGTTGTGGAAGCCCGGCACGCAAAAGGAACCATTCATATTTCAACTTGAGGAGGAAACAACATGAAATCTCTGCAAACCATCCAAAAGACCTTTCGGGTCTTTCAAATTCTCACAAAAATTGCTTGGGTCCTTTCCATCGTCGGTGCGTCCATCTGTGCTGTCGGCGCTCTGTGCGCTATGGCATGGTACACCGGAGGACAGGTATTCAGCCTCTTTGGTGAACCGATAACGATTTTTGCCAGCGGCGAGAACCTGAATCAGATGCTGGCAGTGCTGCTGTCTGATCTGATCCTGCTGTCTACCGAAGCGATCCTGCTGGCCCTCGCCGGACGGTATCTCAAAACCGAACAGGCCGAGGGTACCCCCTTTACGGAAAACGGTGCGAATCTCATCAAGAAGCTGGGCATCCGCTGCATCTATATGCCCATCGTAGCAGTGGTGATCGCATCTGTCATCACGGTTTGTCTGGGCGTGGAACGAAGCGGCGATATCAGCAATCTCCCCAGTGTGGCCACCGGCATCGTTCTGATCCTGGCTTCTCTGATCTTCCGGTACGGCGCAGAGCTGGAGGAAGGAAAGCGCTCCCTGATTTCTGACGGGGAAGAATAAATCGGGCGCAATCAAAATCAGGAATGAGGAAAGTCTGTGAAAAGGAATGTTAAGCAAGTCCACAAATGGAATACAGCAGATACCATAACATCTGTGCGGATCGCCGCTTCTCTTTTCCTGCTTTTCCTCCCTCTGCGCTCTGCCGGGTTTCTTGGGGTTTATACCCTCGCCGGTCTGACGGACGCACTGGATGGCTGGCTGGCGAGGAAAGCAGGGACGGCCAGTGACTTCGGCGCAAGGCTGGACAGTATTGCGGACTTAGTATTTTACGCCGTTTTGCTGCTCCGGCTTTTCCCGCTTTTATGGCGGACGCTGCCGGTGGCGATCTGGTATGTTGTGGCAGGTATTTTGCTTGCGCGGTTGGCCGCCTATGCTGTGGCGGCAATCAAATACCATCGTTTTGCTTCCCTGCATACCTGGCTGAATAAGCTGACGGGCGTTGGCATTTTCCTGCTGCCCTATGTCTTTGCGGTGTCAACAGGTGTTGGATACAGCTGGGCGGTTTGTGTGCTTGCCCTTGCCGCGTCTTTGGAGGAACTGGCGATCCATCTTTGCCGAAAAGATTACTGCTCTGACAGGAGATCCATCGTTCAGAGAGAAAACGGAATTAGAACATGAAAAGATGTGAAGCGACAAAGCTGTTTGGCAGGTGATATGAGAATGGCTGCGATTCTGAAATAAAAAGGACCTGTTGACAAAGTGGCGTATAAACCCTTTCTATGGTACAATAACTATAGGGAGGGATGTGGCATGATGG
>NZ_JADYTU010000015.1 GCF_021531375.1 Pseudoflavonifractor phocaeensis | reverse complement strand
GGGCGGGGAGCAGGGGGCTGGAGGACACGGGCATATAGGCGGAGTAGAACACCCGCTTCAAGTGGAATTTATCATATAGGTTTTGGGTCAGAGTCAGGATCTGGCGGTCGCTCTCCGGGGTGGCTCCCACGATCATCTGGGTGGACTGGCCCGCCGGGGCGAACCGGGGGGCGTGGCGGTACACCTTCAGTTCCTCTTGGGAGACGGCGATGCCGTCCCGGATCTGTTTCATGGGGGCCAGAATGGCCTCCTTTTTCTTGTCCGGGGCCAGGAGGGCCAGACTGGGGGAGCTGGGCAGCTCAATATTCACTGACAGCCGGTCAGCCAGCAGCCCCAGCCGCCGGGTCAGCAGAGGGTCCGCCCCTGGGATGGCCTTGGCGTGGACGTAGCCCCCGAAGCGGTACTCCTCCCGGAGCAGACGCAGGGTCTGGATCATCAGCTCTGTGGTGTGATCGGGATTTTGGATGACCGCCGAGGAGAGGAACAGACCCTCGATATAGTTGCGGCGGTAAAAGCCCATGGTCAGCTCGCACAGCTCCCTGGGAGAAAAGGCGGCCCGGGGCACGTCGTTGGAGCGGCGGTTGACACAGTACTGGCAGTCATAGACACAAAAGTTAGTCATCAGCACCTTCAGCAGGGAGACGCACCGCCCGTCGGCGGAGAAGGAGTGGCAGCAGCCGGCCATGGTGGTGCTGCCGATGGCCCCGGGCCTGCCTGCGCGGTCCAGGCCGCTGGAGGTGCAGGCGGCGTCATACTTGGCGGCGTCAGCCAGAATGTTCAGCTTGTCCAGCAGTTCCATAGGATGACCCCCACGTCTGAAACAAACATTTGTACTACTATTATAGAACTAACGTTTGATATGTCAAGTGGAAAATGAAGTAAAAATGGGCGAAGGCAGCAGTCTGCTTTGTGGAGAATGGGAAAAGCAGCCAAACCCCCAAAAATTCAGCTTGACATTTGACGGAAAGTTCCTATAATAATTCTCAAGCATTTTACCTAAAATATTTTAACTAAAATGCTTGAACAAATTTGAGAGGAAGTTTGACCTATGGAGATCAATTTTGAAACTGTACGCGACATCATTGTGAACACCCTGAGCTGCGACGCGGAGCAGGTGACTGCCGAGACCAACCTGTTCGAGGATCTGGACGCCGACTCCCTGGAGGCGGTGGAGCTGTCTCTGGCGCTGGAGGAGGCTTTCGGCGTGGGCATTGCCGACGAGGACATGACCAAGATCCAGACCGTCAGCGACATTGTGGCCTATCTGGCGAGCAAGAAGCAGTAATGCGGAAACGCGGGGGCGGCGTGGCGTTGCCCTCCCGTTCGGCTCTTTGCGGGTCGAAGATATTTGCGTTTTTAGGATAAGGAGTTGTCCATGGAATTACAGGAACTTTACGGTCTGATGGAGCGCTTTGCCTCTTCCGGCCTGACGGAGCTGGAGTGGCAGCGGGAGGACGGGAAGGTCCGTCTGTGCCGGGCTCCGGCCTCCGGAGTCCGGGGGGAGAGCGCCCCTGCCGCGGCACCCGTCCCCGCCCCTGTCCCGGCGGAACGGGGAGAGGAAAACGATTTGGTGAAGGCTCCGCTGGTGGGCGTCTTTTATGCCGCCCCCGCCCCGGGAGAGGCTCCCTTTGTCGCTCCCGGCGCCCAGGTGAAAAAGGGGGAGACCCTCTGCCTCATTGAGGCCATGAAGATGATGAGCGAGATCCCCGCCCCTGCCGACTGCGTGGTGGAGGAGGTCCTGGCCCGGGACGGGGAGCTGGTGGGATACGGCGACCCGCTCTTCCGGATTCGGAAGGTGTAAGGCCATGCTGAAGCGCGTTTTGATCGCCAACCGGGGCGAGATCGCTCTGCGGATCATCCGGGCCTGCCGGGAGCTGGACGTGGAGACGGTGGCCGTCTATTCCCAGGCCGACGAGAGCTCCCTGGCCGCCCAGGTGGCGACCCGGTCCCTGTGTATCGGACCCGCCCGGGCGTCGGACAGCTACTTGAACCAGGAGGCCCTGCTGACGGCGGCAAAGGCCACCGGCTGCGACGCCATCCACCCGGGCTATGGCTTTTTGTCGGAGAACCCGGACTTTGCCGACCGGTGTGTGGAGGCCGGCCTGCGGTATATCGGCCCCTCCGGCGACGTGATCCGGAAGATGGGCAGCAAGGCCGCTGCCCGCACCCTGGCCCAGAACGCCGGGGTGCCGGTGGTCCCCGGCTCCGACGGCCCTCTTTCCGGGGTGGTCCAGGCCAGGGAACTGGCTGACCGGGTGGGCTATCCCGTCCTGCTGAAGGCCTCGGCCGGAGGCGGAGGCAGAGGGATGCGCCAGGTGGATGGCCCCGAGGACTTGGAGCGGGCCTACCAGGCCGCTCAGGCCGAGGCGGTGGCCTGCTTCGGAAACGGGGAGATGTATCTGGAGAAGCTGATCCTCCACCCCCGGCACATCGAGTTCCAGATCATGGCGGACGGCCAGGGCCATGTGGTCCACCTGGGGGAGCGGGACTGCTCCATCCAGCGCCGCCGCCAGAAGCTGGTGGAGGAGTCTCCCTCCCGGGCCCTGACCCCGGAGCTGCGGGAGCGGATGGGGGCGGCCGCCGTGGCCGCCGCCCGGGCCGCCGGCTATGTGGGGGCGGGCACAGTGGAATTTGTCCTGTCCCCGGAGGGTGACTTTTATTTTATCGAGATGAACACCCGTATTCAGGTGGAGCACCCGGTCACCGAGCTGGTCACCGGCGTGGACCTTGTGCGGGAGCAGCTGCGGGTGGCCGCGGGCCTGCCCCTGTCCTTCACCCAGGAGGACGTGCGGGTGTCCGGTCACGCCATCGAGTGCCGTATCAACGCCGAGGACCCGGAGCACGACTTCCATCCCTGTCCGGGGAAGACGGAGTTCCTCCACCTTCCCGGCGGACCGGGGGTCCGGGTGGACACCGCCCTGTACACCGGCTATGAGGTGCCGCCTTATTACGACTCCCTGGTGGCCAAGGTGCTGGTCCACGCCCCTACCCGGCTGGAGGCCATCCGGCGGATGCGCCGGGCGCTGGAGGAGCTGGTCATCGAGGGCTACCCCACCAACGCCGCCCTGGCCCATCTCATCATGCACGACCCGGAGTTTGTCCGGGGCCAGTACGACACCAGCTTCCTGGACCGAAATCTGGAAAAGCTGCTGGAGCTGGCCCGGACCTGTGACCATCTGATGGACGGATAAGACGGAACTGCGTGGACGTTGCGACGACGAAAGGAGTAAGCGGTGAATCGACTATTCAGCCAGCGCCGGGACCGGCTGCTGACTTATCAGGCCATGCGGGAGGGAAAGACTGCCTCCTCCCGGCGGGTGTCCTGCCCCGGCTGCGGAGAGGAGAGCGGCGCCTTGGACTGGAGCCGCAACGGACAGGTCTGTCCCCGGTGCGGCTGTCACGGGCCCATCGGAGCCTACTACCGCCTGTCCATGATCCTGGACCCCGGCTCCTTCCGGGAGCTGGAGGAAAAGCTTGCTCCCGCCGATCCCCTGGACTTCCCCGGCTATCCGGAGAAGCTGGCGGCGCTGAGAGAGGACACCGGCCTGCGGGACGCCGCCGTGGCGGCTTTGGGCAGGATCGAGGACCACAAGGCGGTCTTTGTGGTTCTGGACAGCCGGTTTCTCATGGGCAGCATGGGAACGGCGGTGGGGGAGAAGGTGACCCGGGCGGCGGAGTACGCGGAAAAGCGGAAGCTGCCCCTGGTCATTTTTTCCGCCAGCGGCGGAGCACGGATGCAGGAGGGGATCTTCTCCCTGATGCAGATGGCCAAGACCGCCGCCGCCATCCAGCGGTTCCAGAGCGGGGGCGGGCTGTACATCTCCTGCCTCACCCACCCAACCACTGGCGGGGTGACCGCCAGCTTCGCCTCTCTGGGAGACATCATGCTGGCGGAGCCCGGGGCCCTCGTCGGCTTTGCGGGCCCCCGGGTCATCGAGCAGACCATCGGGGAGAAGCTGCCGGAGGGCTTCCAGCGGGCCGAGTACTTGCTGGACCACGGCTTTCTGGACCAGATCGTCCCCCGGAGCCAGTGGCGGCCTGTGTTGGGCCGGCTGCTGGCCCTCCATGAGAAGGGGGGACGCGGCTGATGAGCAAGTACACGCCGGAGGAGAAGGTAAAGATCGCCCGGAACCCGGGACGGCCGGGAACGGCGGATTTTATCGACGCGCTGTTTACCGATTTCTTTGAGCAGCGGGGGGACCGGCTCAGCCGGGAGGACGGCAGTATCCTGGGCGGCATCGCCCGGTTCCATGGCCGTCCTGTCACGGTGCTGGGCCACCGGAAGGGAAAGAACCTGGAGGAGAACCTCCGCTGCAACTTTGGAATGCCCGGGCCTGAGGGCTACCGGAAGGCTCAGCGTCTGATGGCCCAGGCGGAAAAGTTTGGCCGGCCCATCATCACCTTTGTGGATACTCCCGGGGCCTACCCGGGGAAAGAAGCTGAGGAGCGGGGCCAGGGCGAGGCCATCGCCCGGTGTCTGGCTCTGATGAGCTCCCTCACCGTCCCGGTCATCGCCGTTGTTACCGGTGAGGGAGGGAGCGGCGGAGCTCTGGCTCTGGCCGTGGCCAACCGGGTGCTCATGCTGGAGCACGCCGTCTATTCGGTCCTGTCCCCCGAGGGCTTCGCCTCCATCCTGTGGAAGGACGCCTCCCGCAGCGGGGAGGCCTGCGCCGTCATGAAGCTTACCGCCCAGGACCTGCGCCGGGGCGGCATCGTCCAGGGGGTCCTGCGGGAGCCGGAGGGAGGCGCCCATACCGACTGGCAGGCCACCTTCCACACGGTGGACGCGGCCCTGAAAAAGGAGCTGGCCGCCCTGGACAAGCTGAAGGGCCCCGCTCTGGCCCAGCAGCGCTATCAAATGTTCCGCGCCATGGGGCAGGGCCTGCCCCCGGCCGGAAAGGAGGAACCATGAGCGCACCCAAGATCCTCGCCACCGGCCGGTGTCTGCCCAGCCGGGTGGTGACCAACGAAGAACTGAGCCGGCAGGTGGACACCAGCGACCAGTGGGTGTTCAGCCGCACCGGCATCCACAGCCGCCGCTTCTGTACCGGAGAGTCGGGCCTGGACCTGGCGGCGGGGGCGGCCCGTCAGGCGCTGGACCGGGCGGGGCTGAAGCCGGAGGAGGTGGGGGTGTGCCTGGTGGCCACCTTTACCCCCGACTATGCCAGCCCCTCCATGGCCTGCCTGCTGCAAGAGCGGCTGGGACTGAAGGAGGATACCCTCTGCTTTGATCTGAATGCCGCCTGCGCCGGTTTTCTGTACGGCCTGAAAACGGCCCACGCCCTGCTGGCCGAGGCCGCCCGGCCCTATGCCCTGGTGGTGGGCTGCGAGGTGATCAGCCGGGTGCTGGACATGACCGACCGGAACACCTGCGTCCTCTTTGGGGACGGCTGCGGCGCGGCGGTCATGGAGCGGGACGAGTCCGCCGTCTGGCACACTGTATTCGGCTCCCGGGGAGACCCGGCCAGCATCATGGTGGAGGGACCCGGTCCCGTCCCTTCCGCCGTTCATATGGACGGCAAGGCGGTGTTCCGCTTCGCGGTGGAGGTGGTGGAGGCTTCCATCCGGCAGCTGTTGGAGGCGGAGGGCTGCTCCATCGACGATCTGGACCTGGTGGTCTGCCACCAGGCCAACGCCCGGATCATCGACCATGTGGCCAGAAAGCTGAAGGCTCGGGAGGGGCTCTTTTATAAGAATATGGCCCGCTACGGCAACACGTCGGCGGCCAGTATCCCCATAGCTCTGGACGAGCTGGTCCAGGAGGGGAGTCTGAGTCCCGGAATGCGGGTGCTCACTGTGGGCTTTGGCGGCGGCCTCACCTGGGCCGGCGCCCTGCTGAGATGGTAAATTTTAGTTTATCGTTTCATGTAGGGTGAGGGCTTGGTAGGGCGGGGGCTTGCCCCCGCCGTATTTTGGCGGCGTCTTGCCCCCGCCGTATTTTGGCGGCGGCCCCAAGGGGCCGCCCTACGGGCGGGGCGTCCAGAGGCCGCCCCCTACGAAGCCATATTGTGAACCGTGCGTAGGGGGCGGCGTCCCCGACGCCCCATAATACATCCATAAACTAAAATTTACCGTCCACTCATTCAACCAACGGAATCATCCGTAAGGAGAAAAATTATGAAGCTGAACGAATTGCTGGGGACTGAGTTCCCACTGATCCAGGGCGGCATGGCCAACATCGCCACCGGAGAGTTTGCCGCCGCCGTGTCCAACGCAGGGGCCCTGGGCCTCATCGGCGCGGGCGGAATGAACGCCGACATGCTGCGTGAGCACATCCGCCGCTGCAAGGAGCTGACGGATCGGCCTTTCGGCGTCAACATTATGCTCATGAACCCCGCTGCCCCCGAAATGGCCAAAGTTGTGGTAGAGGAGGGCGTAAAGGTGGTCACCACCGGCGCCGGCGTCCCCAGCCAGTTTGTCCCCGCCTGGAAGGAGGCCGGCATCAAGGTATTCCCTGTGGTGTCCGCCACCGCGCTGGTCCGCCGTCTGGCCCCCCTGGGTGTGGACGGCTTCATCGCCGAGGGCACGGAAAGCGGCGGCCATGTGGGGGAACTGACCACCATGGCCCTGGTGCCTCAGGTCTGTGACATGACCGACCTGCCCGTCATCGCCGCCGGCGGTATTGCCAGCGGACGGCAGCTGGCCGCCGCCTTCGCCCTGGGGGCCTGCGGCGCTCAGATCGGCACCTGCCTGCTGGTCAGCGAGGAGTGTCCCATCCATGACAACTACAAGCAGGCCCTGCTGAAAGCCAAGGACAGCGACACCACCGTGACCGGCCGTTCCGTGGGAGCTCCCGTCCGTATTCTGAAAAACAAGATGGCCCGGGAGTACCTGGCCCGGGAGAGGGCCGGCGCCGACAAGATGGAGCTGGAAAAATATACGCTGGGCTCCCTGCGCCGGGCGGTTTTTGAGGGCGACACCAAAACCGGCTCCCTCATGGCCGGCCAGGTGGCGGGAATGCTCCATGAGATCCGTCCCCTGCGCCAGATCCTGGAGGAGCTGTACCGGGATGGAACGTCTGTTTTAAAGACAGCGGAGGAGACATGGCGGTAACGATCGGGAGCAAGACCCTCCCCCTGCCCATTTTGCAGGGCGGAATGGGCGTGGGCGTCAGTCTGGACCGGCTGGCAGGGGCCGTGGCCGCCTGCGGCGGGATGGGGACCATCTCCACAGCCGCCTGCGGATTCCAGGAACCGGACTTTGACCGGGACCCCAGGGAAGCCAACCTGCGGGCTCTGGCCAGACAGGTCCGAAGGGCCAGGGAAATGGCCAAGGGGGCGGGACTGGTGGCGGTCAATGCCATGGTAGCCACCACCCAGTATGCCGACAGCATCCGTACCGCCCTGCGGGCCGGGGTGGACGCGGTGGTCAGCGGCGCGGGCCTGCCCATGGATCTGCCCGCCATCGCCGCCGAGGTGCCGGAAAACCCCGCCGCCCTGGCCCCGGTAGTCAGCAGCGGCCGTGCCGCCGGACTGATCTGTAAGGTGTGGGACCGCCGCTACCACAGGGTCCCGGATTTTGTGGTGCTGGAGGGCCCCCTGGCGGGAGGGCACCTGGGCTTTTCCCCGGAAGAGGCCAGCCAGGCCCAGGCCGGACGGCCCAAGTCTCTCAACGTCCTGCTCCGGGAGGTGCGGGAGGCCCTGGCGCCCTTTCAGGAGAAATACCGGCGGGACATCCCGGTCTTTGTGGCCGGCGGCGTCCGTAACGGCGGCGAGATGGCCCGCTACATGAAGGAGGGCGCCGCGGGAGCGCAGTTCGCCACCCGGTTCATCGCCACCGAGGAGTGCGACGCCAGCGAGGGATACAAGCAGGCCCTGCTGAAGGCCACGTCCGAGGATGTGGTCATTGTCAAAAGCCCCGTGGGGCTGCCCGGCCGGGCCCTTCACAGTCCGCTGATCCGGCGGGTGGAGGCGGGCGTCCAGCCCAAGCCGGAGCGGTGTATCCGCTGTCTGGCGGCCTGCGACCCGGGGAATGCCCCCTACTGTATCTCCAGGGCCCTGGTCGCGGCCCACCGGGGGGACTGGGAAAACGGGTTGTTTTTCTGCGGCGCCCATGTGGAAGACGTCACCAGCATGTCCACGGTGCGGGCCCAGATGGATCAAATTATGGAAGAATGGAGGAACGCCTCAGTATGATCGCGTTCGTATACGCCGGCCAGGGAAGCCAGAAAGTGGGCATGGGCCGGGACTTTTATGAGCGGTATCCGGATTTCCGTACCGTCCTCAACAGCGCCCCTGCCGACTTCGATCTGAAGGAGCTGTCCTTCCAGGGACCGGAGGAGAAGCTGGCCCAGACCCGGTATACCCAGCCCTGCATGGTGGCCTTCGCCGTGGGAGTTACCGACCTGCTGTACCGGCGGGGCGTCTATCCCCAGGCGGCGGCGGGCCTGTCTCTGGGGGAGTACTCCGCCCTGTATGCCGCCGGGGTACTGGACCGGGACACCGTCATCCGCACCGTCGCCCTCCGGGGCCGGGCCATGGAGGAGGCCGCCGCCGGTCTGGACTGCGGTATGACCGCCGTCTTGGCGCTGGACCGGGAAAAGCTCCAGCAGGCCTGTGACGAAGCTTCTTTGCTGGGTGTGGTCCAGATCTGCAATTATAACTGTCCCGGCCAGCTGGTCATCGGCGGCGAGCGGGCCGCTGTGGACAGGGCAGGCGAGATCGCCAAAGAGCTGGGTGCCAAGCGCTGCATGCCTCTGAAGGTCAGCGGCCCCTTCCATACCCGGCTGATGAAGCCGGCGGGAGACGTGCTGAACCGGCATTTTCAGACCATTTCCTTCCATAAAATGGAGATGCCTGTCTACTTCAACTGCAAGGGCGCGCCCAAGTCGGAGGAGGAGTCCATTCCCGCACTGCTGGAGCGGCAGGTCCAGTCCTCCGTCTACTGGGAGGACACTATCCGCCGCATGGAGGCGGACGGGGTGGATACCATCGTGGAGATCGGGCCGGGCAAGACCCTGTCCTCCTTTGTGAAAAAGACCGCCCCCTCCATCAAGACTTACAACATCGACACCGCCGACGACTTTGAGCGGGTGACGGCGGCGCTGAAAGGAGAAGACCTATGACCATGAAGGGATCTGTGGCTCTGGTCACCGGCGGAAGCCGGGGGATCGGCCGGGCTATCTGTTTGGAGCTGGCCTGCCGGGGGGCGTCTGTGGCCGTCAACTACGCCGGGAATGAGGCGGCGGCCCGGGAGACCGTGGAGGCCTGCCGTGCCCTTGGGGCGGAGGCGGAGCCCTTCCGGGCCGACGTGTCCCAACCGGAGGCCTGTGAGGAGCTGGTGAAGGCGGTGAAGGACCGCTTCGGTAAACTGGACATCCTGGTCAACAACGCCGGGATCACCCGGGACGGTCTGCTGATGACCGCCAAGGAAAGTGACTTTACACAGACTCTGGACACAAACCTGAAAGGGGCCTACTTCTGCATGAAGGCCGCCTCCAAGCTGATGATGCGCCAGCGCTTCGGCCGGATCGTCAACCTGTCCAGCGTGGTGGGCCTGCGGGGTAACCCGGGCCAGACCAGTTACGCCGCCAGCAAGGCGGGCATCCTGGGCCTGACCAAGTCCGCGGCCAAGGAACTGGCCGCCCGGGGGATCACCGTCAACGCCGTGGCCCCCGGCTTCATCGACACAGATATGACCGCCGTTCTGCCCGAGAAGGCCAGAGAGGCTATGCTGTCCACCATCCCCATGGCCCGCCCCGGTGCCCCGGAGGACGTGGCCCGGGCGGTGGCCTTTTTCGCGGAACAGGATTCCGCCTATATCACCGGCCAGGTGCTGTGTGTAGACGGCGGCATGGCCGTTTGACGAGGTGAAGAAGATGGAAAAGCGCAGAGTAGTCATCACCGGCATGGGCACGGTGAACCCCATCGGCAACACAGTGGCCGAGAGTTGGGAGGCGGTGAAGGCGGGCAAGTGCGGCATCGCCCCCATCACCCGTTACGACACCGCCAACCAGAAGGTAAAGCTGGTCGGCGAGGTGAAAAATCTGGACGTGGACGGCCTGCTGGGCAAGCGGGAGAGCAAGCGGATGGACCCCTTTACCCGGTTTGCCCTCATTGCTGCCGATCAGGCCGTGGCCGACAGCGGCCTGGACCTGGAGAAAGAGGATCTGGACCGCTGCGGCGTCCTCATCTCCAGCGGGATCGGCGGCTTCGAAACGGTGGGGGAGGCCTATGAACGGGGCCTGGCCCGGGGATTTGACTCCGTGTCCCCCTTTATGATCCCCATGATCATCTCCAACATGGCCGCCGGCCACGCCGCCATCCGCTATGGCTTCCGGGGCATGTGTTCCTGCGTGGTCACCGCCTGCGCCGGCGGCACCAACGCCCTGGGCGACGCCTTCCGCCATATCCGGGACGGCTATGGCGAGGTAATGCTGTGCGGCGGCGCCGAGGCCGCCATCACCCCCCTGGCCATGGGCGGATTCACCTCCATGAAGGCACTCACCGAGAGTCAGGACCCGGCCCGGGCCTCCATTCCCTTTGACGCCCAGCGCTCCGGCTTCGTCATGGGGGAAGGAGCGGGCGTCCTGATGCTGGAGGAGTATGAGCACGCCAAGTCCCGGGGCGCCAAAATCTACGCCGAGGTCATCGGCTACGGCGCCAACTGCGACGCCCACCACATCACTGCTCCCGCGCCCGGCGGGGCGGGGGGCGCCGCCTGCATGACGCAGGCCCTGGCCGACGCGGGGATCGCCCCGGAGGAGGTGGACTATATCAACGCCCACGGCACCTCCACCCCCATGAATGACGCCTGCGAGACGGCTGCCATCCACAGCACCTTCGGCGGTCATGCCCAGAAACTGCTGGTCAGCTCCACCAAGTCCATGACCGGCCACCTGCTGGGGGCCGCCGGCGCGGTGGAAGCCATTTTCACCGCACTGGCCCTGAAGGAGGGCTTCGTCCCCGCCACCATCGGTTACCGGGAAGCGGACCCGGCCTGCGACCTGGACATTGTGCCCAATGAGGGACGTAAGGCGGATATTCGGGTCGCCCTGTCCAACTCCCTGGGCTTCGGGGGCCACAATGCCGCCATTGTCCTGAGAAAATGGGAGGTGTGACGGGATGGAACTGAACATCGACCAGATCGAGGCCCTGCTGCCCCACCGCTACCCCTTCCTGCTGGTGGACAAGATCACCGACTGCCAGTCCGGACAGAGCGCCCGGGGCCTCAAGTGCGTGACTGCCAATGAGCCCTTCTTCCAGGGCCATTTCCCGGGCTATAAGGTGATGCCCGGAGTCCTCATCATAGAGGCGCTGGCTCAGGTGGGGGCGGTGGCCATCCTCACCGTGCCGGAGAACCGGGGCAAGCTGGCACTCTTCGGCGGCATCAAGAACGCCCGCTTCAAGCGGCAGGTCCGCCCCGGCGACGTGTTGGAGCTGGAATGTGAGCTCACCGCCCAGCGTGGACCGGTGGGCTTTGGCACCGCGACCGCCGCGGTGAACGGAAAGACCGTCTGCAAGGCGGAGCTGACCTTCGCGCTGACGGAAAATCCTGCCTCCCCTTGCTGAACGGTCAAACTTTTGGTATACTGGTTTCAAGACAAGGAGAAGGGCGGCTCCAAATGGGAGATCGGCCGGAGAGGGAGGAAGAACGTTGCTGGAGGATAGCTTTGCTGAGGTGTACACCAAATTCAAGCTTCATTTTTACCAGGAGATCTTTTCC
Source organism: Pseudoflavonifractor phocaeensis (assembly GCF_021531375.1). Taxonomy (GTDB): domain Bacteria; phylum Bacillota; class Clostridia; order Oscillospirales; family Oscillospiraceae; genus Lawsonibacter; species Lawsonibacter phocaeensis_B. The sequence goes on along the minus strand of NZ_JADYTU010000015.1, from coordinate 41,494 downwards.
CGGTTTCAAAGCCGGGAGGCTACGCTGACGGCGGTGGAGACCTTTTGCATGGAGATCATCCTGGCGCTGAAGGAGCCCACCATCAATGAATTTGCCTCCTTCGTCCATATTTCTTCCCCCAACGCCGCTTATAAGGTGAACAGCCTGATCCAGAAGGGGTATGTGGAGAAGATCCAGTCCCCCAAGGACCGGCGGGAGTATCATCTTCGTCCCACTCAGAAGTATATGGACTACTACAACATCAGCAGCAACTACCTCCAGGAGGTCATGGACCGGATCAAGAACCGGTTTACCCCGGAGGAGGCCAGCCAGCTGGACCGGATGCTCCAGGTGGTGGGCCAAGAGCTGATGCCCGAGGTCGCATTGAAGGAAAAGGATTAAAAGGACGCGAAAAGTCCCCGCTTGAGCGGGGACTTTTTTGTGTCAGAAGGCTTTCAGTTCAGATTCAGCTGCCGGATGTGCCGCCGCAGGGGGAGCAGGGTGGAGGGGGAGACAGACAGCTCGTCCACCCCCAGGCGGAGCAGCTGGGCGGTCATCTCCAGGTCGGCAGCCAGCTCGCCGCAAACGGCTGCCCGGCAGCCGTGGCGGTGGGCGCTCTCCACGCTCATTCGGATCAGTTCCAGCACCGCCGGGTGGTGCGGGTCGTAGGAGCCGGCGCTCTGCCGGTCGGCGGCCAGGGTGTACTGGGTCAGGTCGTTGGTGCCGATGGAGAAGAAAGACACCTCCTGGGCCAGTTGGTCAGCCATCAGGGCGGCGGCGGGGGTTTCAATCATGACCCCGATCTCCAGGGGGCCGGCGGCAGTCCCCTCCGCCTCCAGAGCCCGGCGGCACTCCTCCAGCAGCTTCTTGGCCCGGATCACTTCCTGGGGAGCGGACACCATGGGGAACATGACAGAGACGGGGCCGTAGACGGCGGCGCGGAGGATGGCCCGCAGCTGGGGACGGAACAGCTCGGGGCGGGCCAGGGACAGACGGATGCCCCGGCAGCCCAATGCGGGGTTCTCCTCGGCAGGCAGGTCCAGATAGGGGAGGGGCTTGTCCGCCCCCGCGTCCAGTGTGCGGATGACCACCCGGCGTCCGGCCATGGCCTGGACCGCCTGACGGTAGAGGGCGAACTGGGTTTCCTCGTCGGGACAACGCTCCCAATCCAGAAAGAGAAATTCGCTGCGGAACAGTCCAACCCCTTCGGCGCCTTGCTCCAGAGCGGCGGACGCTTCCGCTGGGCCTCCTATATTGGCAAGTAAGATCACCTTACGGCCATCCTGGGTCACAGACGGCAGGGTGGCCAGCTGATCCGGTGGTTGGCAGCTGGCCTGCGCCGCGGTGAAGCGGTCGAGAACAGCTTCGTCCGGGTCCAGCCACAGCTGCCCGGCGGACCCGTCCAGAGCGGCCCTTTGGCCCTGCCAGTTCTGGGACAGAGTGGGGACTACGATCAGGGGCAGCCCCATAGTCCGGGCCAGAATAGCGGTGTGGCTGGTGGGGGTGCAGGCGGTCAGGATTAGTCCCAACAGCCGCTCCTTGCCCCAACGCAGCAGCTGGCCCGGGGCCAGAGCTTCCGCTGCCAGCAGGACGGGGGAGGGGGGCAGAGGGTCTTCCTGCCGCCCGGTCAGATGGTCGGCCACCTGCTGTGCCACCTCTGTCACATCCGCCGACCGGGCCCGCAGATAGGGGTCCTCCAGAGCGGAAAAGGCGGCAGCGAAGCACCGGCCCGCCTCCAGAGCGGCTTGGTGGGCGGGAGTTCCCCCGCGGATCAGCGCCTCGGCGGCCTCCAGAAAGTCCGGGTCCTCCAGCAGCATGGCATGGATGTGGAGAATGTCGGCTCCGGTCTGGCCCGCTTGGGTCCGGGCGCTGTCCTCCTGGGTACGGAGGGCTTGCGCCGTCTGGCGGCAGGCCAGATGAAAGCGCTCCAGCTCCCGCTGAGGTATGGTGGACGCAGAGGACGGGGAGGCCTGCTCCCCGTCCCGCTGAAGAATATGAATGGGTCCCACAGCCATGCCGGGGGAGATGGGACGGCCGGTGATCAGTTCCATGCGCATACCTCCCGGAGCACGGTCACAGGTTCTGCCGGAAAAAGGCTTCCAGCAGGGCGGCGTCCTGCTCCTCCTCCGGCCCCTCCAGCGTGACGGTGACCTGATCCCCTTGGACCACGCCCAGGAGCATCAGCGCCATCAGCCGGTCGGCGGAGGCGGAGCGCTCCCCCTTCCGAACGGTGACCGCGCTGGTCAACCCCCTGGCCGTCTCCACCAAAAGAGCGGCCGGACGGGCATGAATTCCTACGGGATTCGTAATTGTATAGGAAAATTCCTTCACAGTGATACGCCTCCTGATGCGAATGTCTCCGGGTAGCTGAGCTCGGCCAAAGTTGGCATGGCGGGAATGGCTCCGCTGCGGGAGCAGGTCAGGGCGGCGGCCCGGTTGGCAAAGAAGAGGATCTCCTCCAGCTCGGCGAGGGAGAGGCCCTCCAAAGGCCCTGGAGTCCGCCGTGCCAGCCGGCTGAGGACCGCCCCCAGGAAGGTGTCGCCGGCGCCGTTGGTGTCGGCCACCTGGACGGGAACGCCGGGGACCAGGCCTGTGTTCCCGTGCCAGCGGTAAAAGACCCCCTTGGCGCCCAGGGTGACCAGGACCAGACGGATGCCCTTGCGGGCCAGCGCTAGGCAGCCTATCTCCAGATCCTCCGTGCCGGTGACCAGGGACAGCTCCTCATCGGACAGCTTGATAATGTCCACCAGGGGCAGGGGGAGGGTCATCCATTCAACGGCGGACTCCTGCGAGGGCCAGAGGGCGGGGCGGTAATTGGGGTCAAAGCTGATGAGAGCGCCGTTGGCCCGGGCCTGCCGGGCGGCAAAGATGGTGGCGGAACGGGACGGCCCGGCGGTCAGACTGACGGACCCGAAGTGGAGAAAGGTGGTATGCTCCGGCAGGTGGTCCTCCGCTTCCCGGGTATCCAGCGTCTGGTCGGAGCCACGGAGGAACCGGAAAGACCGCTCTCCTTGGGGGGAGACGGTCACCGTGGCCATGGTGGTGGGCAGGTCGCCCCGGCAGACGCCGTCAGCGTCCACGCCGTTGTCCCGGAGGGTGCGGATCAGGGTATCCCCAAAGCCGTCCCGGCCCACTTTGCCCAGAAAAGCGCAGGAGGCCCCCAGTCTGGCGGCGGCCACTGCCACGTTGGCGGGAGCGCCGCCGGGGTAGGCCGCGAACAGGCCGACCCCCTGGGAATCGGTCCCGATCTGGGTCAGATCAATGAGAATCTCGCCGATGGCGGTGATGTCGGGCATATCAGACTCCTCCTTTTCTCAAAATTTACAGGATCGACAGCGGCCGACCGCCGCCTGATCCTCTTTTTCTCATTAACATACTATATCATATTCCAAAAGGGGGAACAAGACCAATCGGTGCCAGAATCGGGCAATCCTTGACAGAATGGTTGACCGTCAGGGAAAATTTTAGTACAATGGACCCGTTGTAAAATGCACGGCCTTGGGCCGGCTGGATAGAAAAAGGAGGTTCTCCGAATGGAGAAAAGAGAAACATTTTCCTCGCGCCTGGGATTTTTGCTGATCTCGGCGGGATGCGCCATCGGACTGGGCAATGTCTGGCGCTTTCCTTACATTACCGGGCAATACGGCGGCGCCGCTTTCGTACTGGTATATCTGATGTTCCTGGTGATTTTGGGTCTGCCCGTCATGGTCATGGAGCTGGCCGTGGGCCGGGGGAGCCAGCGCAGCATCGCCCGTTCCTTCGATGTGCTGGAGCCCAAGGGCTCCAAGTGGCACTGCTACCGCTGGGTGGGCTTTGCCGGCAACTATCTGCTGATGATGTTCTATACCGTGATTGCCGGCTGGCTGGTGCTTTACTGCATCAAGATGGCGAAGGGCGACTTTGTGGGCCTGAATGCCGACGGCGTGGCCGGAGAGTTTGGGGGTCTGATGGGCCAGCCCATCACCATGCTGCTCTTTATGACCATCGTCATCGTGTTGGGTATGGCGGTCTGTCTCCGGGGCCTGCAAAACGGCGTGGAGAAGGTCAACAAGCCCATGATGCTGTGCCTGCTGGCGCTGATGCTGGTGCTGGCCGTCCGTTCCCTGACCCTGGAGGGGGGCGGAGAGGGACTGCGGTTCTACCTTCAGCCCAACTTCCGTAATCTGGTGTACGACGCCGATGGAAAGTGGATCCTGGGAGAGGTCATCTTCGCCGCCATGGGCCAGGCGTTCTTCACCCTCTCTCTGGGCATCGGCGCCATTACCATCTTCGGCAGCTACATTGGCAAAGAGCACTCCCTGGGCGGCGAGGCCCTGCGGATCTGCGCCCTGGATACCTTCGTGGCCTTTGTGGCGGGACTGATTATTTTCCCCGCCTGCTCCGCCTACGGGGTGGCCCCCGGCACCGGTCCCTCGCTGGTGTTCATCACCCTGCCCAATATTTTTAATGAGATGCCCATGGGACGGCTGTGGGGGACCATGTTCTTCGTATTCCTGTCCTTTGCCGCCATGTCCACCATCATCGCCGTGTTTGAGAATATTATTTCGTTCTCCATGGATCTGCTGGGCTGGAGCCGGAAAAAGGCGGTGCTGGTCAACTTTGTGGCCATCCTGCTCCTGTCCGCTCCCTGCGCCCTTGGCTTTAACCTTTGGTCCGGCTTTACCGTTCTGGGTATGGACATCTCCACCATTGAGGACTTTCTGGTCAGCCAGAACATCCTGCCCCTGGGCTCTTTGCTGTTTGTGCTGTTCTGTGTCAGCAAAAAGGGCTGGGGCTGGGATCATTTTCTGGCGGAGGCCAATACGGGCCATGGCCTGATGTTCCCCAAGGGCGTGCGGTTCTATGTGACTTATATCCTGCCCCTGATCGTGCTGTTCATCTTTGTCATGGGCTATTGGAACCAGTTTGGCGGCTGAGGAGGTCCATGAGGGGAGAACACAGGCGAGACAGCGGAGACTGGTTGATTTCAACAGAAATTTACCTGTGTTTTCGTCAAAATCACAACGATCTGAAAATTGGAAATGGGACGGCATAGAAAAGAAAAATAGGTAATTTTTCGGGACAAAACAGTTTGCCCATGGGAAGAACGAAACGAAAATATCTATTTTATGGAAAATTTCCTTGGAAATTCCAGCCGCGTCTGGAAGGCGGAACATTCGCAATCGGGAAAGGTTCCTTGTGAGGATTGACAAAGTTTTTGGATCGAAATGGTTTTTTGTTGCGGGAGGCAAATAAATATAGTATAATTTGCCGTGTTAATTGAATGGTGTGTAAATTCGGGGAGCCGCGCGGCTTCCGGCCGTCCATGGGAGGGACGGTGCTGAACTCGTTGCCCATTACAAGGTACGAACCAAAATTTTGGGAAAAAAGGAGTAAAAGAGTATGAAAAGAGTGTTTGCGACCCTTCTGGCTTCTGCGATGCTGCTGACCTGCCTGGCTGGCTGCGGCGGCAAGACTGACGGCGGTGCGGCTTCCGGCGGCGCTGCCTCCGGGAGTGCGGCTCCGGCCCCCTCCGGAAAGACTCAGATCCTGACCATCGGAACCGCCGATTCTACCGGCACCATGTATCCCGTGGGCGCCGGCGTGGCCTCCGTCATCAACGACAATGTGCCCGGCTTCAAGGTCAACGTTGAGACCTCCAAGGGCTCTCCCGCCAACTGCGTGAACATCCAGCAGGGCAACGTCCAGCTGGCCACCATCGCCGGCGATACCGCCCTGCAGGCCGTTGAGGGCAAGGGCAAGTTTGAAGGCCAGGCCTGCCCCGACATCCGCGCCCTGTGCGCCGTGTACGCCTCCCTGTCCAACTGGATCGCCCTGAAGGACAGCGGCCTGACCATGGTCCATGACCTGGCCGGCAAGAACGTCGCCGTGGGTCCTGAGGCCTCCACCACTGAGATCGCCGGTCTGGCCGGTCTGGCCGCCTGCGGCGTGGAGCCCGCTGAGAAGGTCAACCTGGGCCTGGGCGACGGCGCCAACGAGGTTGGCGATGGTGTCCGCGACGCCTCCCACGGCTTCGCCGGCGTGCCCATCGGCGGCCAGCTGTCTGTGGCCCAGACCAAGGACTGCGTGTTCCTGGGCTATACCGATGAGGAGCTGGATAAGGTCATCGAGGGCAACCCCTCCTACTACAAGACCGTCATCCCCGCCAACACCTACCCCGGCCAGACTGAGGACGTGGCTACCTTCGGCGTGAAGTGCCTGGTCTGCGTCAACGCCAGCCTGGATGATGAGACCGCTTACGCCTTTGCCGAGGCCATCGCCACCCACGTGGACGATCTGGTGGCCGCCCACGCCTCCATGACCTCCATGAAGGACCCCGACTTCATCTGCAACGATCTGCCCATCGAGCTGCACCCCGGCGCTGCCAATTACTATAAGGACGCTGGCATGCTGAAGTAATAGGCTGCGGTCTCGAAGCTAAAATAGTGTCAAGCCTTGTGCCGTACTGCCGTTTGAGTATTTGCTCAAACGGCAGTACGGGGTAATGGGAGGATTTAACAGTTTCTTTATAGCTTACCGCATTTGTGGAATTAAAGGAGAACTATATGGCTAAGGAAAAAAAGGTCAAGGAAATTGATGTGACCAGCCTTGACAGTGAATTGGCCGCCGCCAAAACACTGGAGGAGGGGAAGGGCTCGCCGTTTATCAAGGCAGCCTCTCTGGTCGCCATCCTCATGAGCCTGTTTCATATTTTTACCGGCTATCTGGGCCAGCTGTCCTATGTACAGCAGCGCGGCTACCATCTGGCCTTTGGTATCACCATCGTTTTGCTGGCCAATCCCCTGCATGAGCACTTCTTCAAGAAAAAATTCGCCCACGTCAAGCCCTTCGCGGTGTTCTCCCGCATCCTGGACGTGCTGCTGATCGTGGCGGTCTGGGCCGCTGTCTTCATGGCACAGGACGAGGTCTCCAAGATCTCCGACCGCCTGGGCGTGGTCACGCCTATGGCGACCCTGGCCGGCGCCTTGCTGCTGTTCATCGTGCTGGAGGCCACCCGCCGCTGCCTGGGCTGGATCATGCCCATCCTGGCGTTGATCTTTATCGGGTATGCCCTGGCTGGTCCCTATCTGCCGCTGGCGATTGCCCACCGGGGCTACTCCTGGACCCGCATCTTCCAGTTCCTGGCCACCGACCTGGACGGTATCTTCGGTACCACAATGAGCGTGTCGGCCACGGTCATCTTCATGTTCGTCATGTTTGGCTCTTTCCTGGAGCAGTCGGGGGCCAGCTCTTTCATCAACAACATGGCCTTCTCCCTGACAGGTAAGATCCGCTCCGGCGCGGCTCTGTCCGCCGTGGTGGCCTCCGCTCTGATGGGCACCATCAACGGCTCCGCCGTGGCCAACGTGGTGGGCACCGGTACCTTTACCATCCCTCTGATGAAGTCCCGTGGCTACAAAGCCCCCTTTGCCGGCGGCGTGGAGTCCGTGGCTTCCACCGGCGGTCAGATCCTGCCCCCGGTCATGGGTTCGGGCGCCTTCCTGATGGTCGCCTTTACCAATGAGCCCTACATTTCCATTGTTATCTGCGCCGTGGTGCCCGCTCTGCTGTACTTCATCGGCGCCGGCACCGCCGTGGTCTCCCAGTCTGAGATCGCGGAGATCGAGAAGGTGGACCCCAAGGATATTCCCAGAGCCCGGGATGTGCTGAAGGACGGCTGGATCTATCTGGTCATCATCGGCGTGCTGATCTACTGCCTGCTGGTGGCTCAGCTGTCCCCCCTGCGCTCCGCCCTGTACGCGTCCACCGCCGTTCCCATTGTCATGCTGTTTGACAAGAAGAAGCGGTTCCGTCCCAAGCACATCATCACCTCTATGGTGAAGTCCGGCTTCGGCGCTATGTCCATCGTCATGGGTTGTGCCTGCGCCGGTATCGTGGTGGCTATGACCTCCCTGACTGGCATCGGCGTGGTCTTCGGCGACATGATGATCAAGGCCGCCGGCGGCAACCTGTTCCTGTCTCTGGTCTTTACCGCCATGGCCTGTATCATCCTGGGCATGGGCCTGCCCACCACTTCCGCCTACGTCATCGCCGCCTCCATCCTGGCGCCCTCGCTGGTGACCCTGGGTCTGGAGACGCTTACCGCGCACCTGTTCGTGTTCTACTTCGCCTGCCTGTCCGCCATCACGCCTCCTGTGGCTCTGGCCGCCTACGCCGGCGCCGGTCTGGCCAAGTGCAGCCCCATGACCACCGCTGTGGAGGCCTGTAAGCTGGGCTTTGCCGGGTTTATCGCCCCCTTCGCCTTCTGCTACAGCGAGGCGCTGCTGCTCCGGGGCACTCCGATGGAGATCATCTCCGTGTGTATCTCCGCCCTCATCGGTACCGTTGTCATCTCCATGGGCTTCCAGGGCTGGCTGCTGTGGAAGCTGAATCTGCTGGAGCGGGCGGTCTTTGTGGCCGGAGGTCTGCTGATGTTTGTCCCCGGCACCATGACCGATATCGCCGGTCTGGCCGTGATCGCGCTGATGCTCCTCATCAACGTGAAGAAGTGGAAAAAAGTCCGAGCCGCTGCCTGATCCGTTTTGTTCACAAAAAGGGGACTGCCGTATATACGGCAGCCCCCTTTTTCTCTGTTATTTGACATTCTTCCGGGGATAAGATACAATATTTTTGAGGGACAATGGGGTCCCGGAAAAAAGGTCCAAGGAGGGACTTGATATGGAAGAACTGCTGGAGCAGCTGTTGGAGGAGTGCCGTCCCTACACGCAGAAGGGCCAGGTGGCCACCTATATTCCGGAGCTGGCAAAGGGCAACCGCGACGATCTTGGCATCTATGTGCTCCGCAGCGACGGAAGACATTACCAGGCAGGCGACTATCAGAAGTGTTTCACCATCCAGAGCGTGGTCAAGCCCATTCTGCTGCTGTTGGCGCTGATGGACAATGGGGAGGAGTACGTCCGTGCCCGGGTAGGTGTGGAGGCCACCGGCAAACCCTTTGACGCCATTAATGTCACAGACCAGACCCTGCTCAGCGACCATCTGAACCCGATGGTGAACATGGGGGCCATCGCCATGTGCAGCCTGCTCAAGGGTGCGGACTATCACGAGCGCTTCCAGCGCCTGCTGGAGCTGACCCGGAAGCTGGCCAACAACCCGGACATCCAGCTGGACGAGGCGGTCTATCTCTCGGAAAAGCGGACGGGCAACAAGAACCGTGCCCTGGCCTTCCTGCTGAAGAGCTACGGTCTGCTCCAGGACGATGTGGAAGAGGTGCTGGACTGCTATTTCAAGGCCTGCTCCATTTCGGTGAACAGCAAGGATCTGGCCAATATCGGCTTCGTCCTGGCCAACCGGGGCAAGCACCCCCAATCCGACGAGCGGATCTTCCCTAGCCGTTACGCCAACTATGTCAACGCCATCCTCATGACCTGCGGCATGTACGACGGCTCCGGCGACTTCGCCGTCAACGTGGGCGTCCCCGCCAAGAGCGGCGTGGGGGGCGGCATCATGGCCGTGGTGCCCACCCGCATGGGCATCGGCATTTTCTCACCCGGCCTGGATTCCAAGGGCAACAGTCTGGCGGGCATCCAGGTGCTGGAACGCCTGTCCAAGCGGATGTATCTGAGTATTTTCTGAATCAAAGCCAAAAAAGTTCCCGGCACGTTGTGCCGGGAACTTTTTTGTGTCTTTATCTGAAATAGACCAGAGGGTCCTCGGGCCGCTCCGCTTTTTCCACGCTCTGGGCATAGAGGACAACGCCCTCGCCCTCGTAGACGGCGGCCTCCTCCCATTTGATCTCGGCGGTGACGGTGATCCACTCGCCCTTTTTCAGGGACCGGACCTTGTCGTACTTGCACAAAAAGCCAAAGAACCGGATGTCCTCGGCACAGCAGGTCATGGCGTTGCGGCCGGGGACGAAGGAGCCCTTGGGCAGCCGCATCCCGGTCATGGCCTGGGCCTTGTAGGTGATGGTCTTGCCCACATAGCGCTCCGGGTGCTCCTGAATGTCCAGATACCAAATGCCGTAATCCGGGTCCTCCAGAGTGATGTGGGGCTCCTCCAGGGAGTAGGGGAGGATGTCCTCCACCTCCAGCTCCTCGCCCCGGTCGTCCTCAAAGACGATCTCACACATGCGGTTGGCCGCCCGGATGGAGCGCTTCCAGCCCGACATGGGCATGTCGGCGGTGCAGCGGTTGAAGAGGACCATGTCCGCCTCGGTGACCATGTCGATGATCATGGACTGCATGTTGTTCCGGTACGTCTCAAAGGTGGTGCCGTCGATGACGTCAATGGCCTGATAGAGACCCCAGTTTTTGGGCAGCTTCAGGTCCCGGAGGATCTGGATGGGCCACATGCCGTTGTACTCCATCAACACCCGCTCGGGCTGATAGCGGCGGTCGATCTCCTGGAGAAAAGCGGTATTCAGCTGCTCCTGGCTCTCAATGGGGATCAGACGGCAATTACGGTGGGACAGCTGCTGCTGGTCATACTCCTCCTCGCCGTCCTCGCACATGAGCAGAACGGTGCGCTGGCCGTCGTTGAAGTAGTCCATGTTCAGCGTGTCGGTGAGCAGGGTGGTCTTGCCGCTGTCCAGAAAGCCGGTGATCAGGTACAGGGGGATACGGGAATCTTTCATCCTCATTCACCTCACGCCAGCAGGAACAGTTTTTCCAGCTCCGCTTCCTTCAGATCGGAGCCGATGACACACAGGCGGCCGGTGTAGTCAGCGCCGCCTTCCCGGATCTGGAATTCGCCGGGCACCAGGTCGAAGTGGAGCCAGCTCTCGCCCTCCTCGCTGGGCACCATGCCCTTGGCGCGGAGGATGATGCCCATGTCCTCGCTCATGGCCAGAACGGACAGAATGTCCTGGAGCTCCTCACGGCTGTATTTCCGGGGCGTCTCACGGCCCCAGGAGGTGAACACCTCGTCGGCGTGGTGGTGATGGTGCATGGTGGAGTGGAGGCAGCTGTCGCACAGGTCGCAGTCATTGCAGGCGCCCTCACAGCCCAGCTCGGCGTGGATGGCGTCCAGCTCCTCCTGGGTGTGGTGGTGGCCGCAGCCGCAGGCATCATGGTCGTGCTCATGGTCATGGTGGTGCTCGTGCTCGTGGTGGTGATCATGGCAGTCGCAGTGCTCATCGTGGTCGTGATGATGCTCATGCTCATGGTCGTGCTCATGGTCGTGCTCATGGTCGTGATGGTGGTGCTCATGGTCATGGTCATGGCAGCCGCAGTCGCAGTGCTCGTCGTGCTCATGGTGGTGCTGGTGCTCGATCTCCTCCATCAGCTCCTGGGCCAGGGAGTGGCCGCCCTCCATGGCGGCAATGATCTGGGCCCCGGTGAGCTGGTCCCAGGGAGTGGTGAGGATGGCGGCCTTGGCGTTCTTTTCACGCAGGAGATGGACGGCGGCGTTCAGCTTGCCCTGGTCCATCTTCTGGGTCCGGGACAGGAGGATGGCGGAGGCGTGCTCCACCTGGTTGTTGAAGAACTCGCCGAAATTCTTCATATACACCTTGGCCTTGGTGGCGTCCACCACGGTGACAAAGCTGTTCAGATGCAGGTCGGGGGTGTCCTTCTGGACCCGCTCCACGGCGGCGATGACGTCGGACAGCTTGCCCACGCCGGAGGGCTCGATGACGATACGGTCGGGGGCGTAGTCGACCAGCACCTGCTTCAGAGCGGTACCAAAGTCGCCCACCAGGGAGCAGCAGATGCAGCCGGAGTTCATCTCGGTGATCTCCACGCCGGCGTCCTTCAGAAAGCCGCCGTCAATGCCGATCTCACCAAACTCGTTTTCGATGAGGACGATCTTCTCGCCCTTGAAGGACTCGTCCAGCAGCTTTTTGATCAGGGTAGTCTTGCCAGCCCCGAGAAAGCCGGAGATAATGTCAACTTTAGTCATAAAATGGTCAGTTCCTTTCCATAATTAGGTTACGAATTTTGAGAGGCGCCGCACCAGAACAGGTGGGTGACGTCCATCAGCTGATACAGTAGGCCCGCGGCCTGTCCCCGGTCGGCGGGAGCGGAGGGCTGGGACAGGTCCAGAGTGACGCCCAGCTCGGTCAGGTTCCGTGCCGGGACCTGGGCCCAGAGGGCGAAGTCATGGAACTTGCCCCAATCCCCGATGGTCAGCGGCTGCTGGCTGAGTTCATAGCCGTCCATGCTGATCCAGGCGGAGGCGGAGGAGAGGATGGTAACGATCTCCTGGTAAGTGATGGTGTCGTCAGGCCGGAAGGTGCCGTCCTCATAGCCGGCGATAAAGCCTTTGGAGGCCATAGCGGACACATAGGGGGCGTACCAGGCGCCGGCGCTGGTGTCGGAAAAGGCGGGGGCCTGACTGCCGGCGGGCAGATTCAGGGCGTTGGCCAGCAGAGCGCAGAACTCCGCCCGGGTGATGGTCTCCTGGGGGCGGAAGGTGCCGTCCTCATAGCCGGAGACCAGGCCATAGCTGGCCAGAGTGGCGACCTGCTCCTCCAGAGCCGGCTCGCCGGTCAGATCGGAGAAGGGGCAGCGGCTGGCATAGGGAAGCCCCAGTTCCCGGGTCGCGGTCTCGGGAGAGACGGCCTGCCAGCAGTTCCCATTCCCCCGGTAAAGGGCGGAAAAGGCGGGGGGGAGGGATTCCAAAAGCTCGGTAAAGGCGGGCTGGTTTTCCTTCTCCATGGCCCGGTCCAGGTCGATGTAAAAGGAGAAGCCGTTCAGCTCCAGCTTCAGATAGTCCTCCCGCTGGGAGATACGGGGTTCCTTGCCGGACAGCAGCAGGGCGGCCGCGGCGGTGTTCTCCGGGGAGAGCATCAGAGTGGGGAGGACCCCTACGATGTGGTTGGTGGTGCCGTCAGGGGAGAAGAAGCGGTAGGTGGTGATCTTCAGCGCGTCGCCATCAAAGATATCTCCGCCGGTATTGCTCTCGTCGAAGATGACCTGTGCGATGCCCTTGCCGAAGGTGCGCTGTCCCACGGCAATACCGAAGCCGTGGTCCCGGGCCGCGCCGGCAAAAAGCTCCGAGCCGCTGGCGGAGTGGGGGCTGGTGAGGATAATCAGGGGCTTGTCGGTCAGATCGGGGAAAGAGGAGCGGGTAAAGACGTAGTTATAGTTTCCCGCAGAGTCCCGGAAATAGACCATGATGGCGCCGCCCGCGAACAGACCGGCGGAGCCGGCCGCGGCTTCGCTGGTACCGCCGGGATTGCTGCGAAGATCCATGATCCAGACGGACACGTCCTGGTCCAGTGACTCCAGGGCCTCCTGAATGGTATCCACGGTACTGTCGCCAAAGCTGAGACAGTCGATGAGGCCGGCGTTGTCCAACTTGTCATATGTGACGATGGGGATGACCACGGCGCGGCGGACCAGGGTGTAGTCCCTCAGGGCGCCGTCGGCTTGACGGGCCACGGTGATGGTGACGGAGGTGCCCTCCGCACCGGAGATCATGGAGCGGACGTCGGAGCCCTCGGTCAGTGTGACGCCGTCCACCGCCACGATCCGGTCTCCGGCCTCCAAACCGGCCTCCAGGGCGGGGGAGTCGGGCAGGATGGACATGATGCGAAAGCCGCTGTCAAAGGCGGTCTGGATGGAGACGCCGATCCCCACCACCGCCTCGCCGTTGACCGAGGACAGGAAGCTCTGGTACTCCTCGGCGGACAGATAGACGGTGTAGGGGTCGTTGAGAGCCGCCAGGATCTGGTCCAGGGACTCCAGCGACAAGATCTCCTCCGGGATCTCGTCCACATAGTATTTCTGGAGCAGGTCCCGGGCGTCCTCCACCTCCAGCGCCGCGGCGGGCGAGGCGAAGAGGCCGAGGGTGAGGAGCAGGGCGAGAAGGGAAGCGAGTCGTTTTTTCATGAGCTGGTTCTCCTTGATGTGGGGGAAGGGAAGTGCGGTCGTACATACGCCGGATGCCACACTGTGGCACCCGGCGTGGTGGATAGTCGTATTACAGCTTGGAGGCGCGGTGGGTGATCTCATCGCGCTTGGGGCCGGTGGAGACCAGGGTGATGGGGTAGCCGATCTGAGCCTCCAAAAAGTCCACATAGGCCTTGGCGTTCTCAGGCAGGGCGTTATAGTCCTTGCAGCCCCGGATGTCGCACCGCCAGCCGGGCAGAGTGGTGAACACAGGCTTGGCCCGCATCAGCGCAGGGGTGGTGGGGAACTTGTCGGTGACCTGGCCGTCGATCTCATAGCCGGTGCACACGGGGATCTCGTCCAGATAGCCCAGCACGTCCAGACAGGTCAGAGCCACCTGGGTAGCGCCCTGGACCATACAGCCGTACTTGGTGGCCACAGCGTCGAACCAGCCCACACGGCGGGGACGGCCGGTGGTGGCGCCGAACTCGCCCTTGTCACCGCCGCGGCGGCGCAGCTCGTCTCCGTCCTCGCCGGTGACCTCGCTGACGAAGGGCTCCTTATTGGAACCCACGGAAGAGGAGTAGGCCTTGGTGACGCAGATCACGTCCTCCACGGCGGTGGGAGGCACCGCGGCGCCCACACAGCCGAAGCCGGCCAGGGTGTGGGAGGAGGTGGTCATGGGGAAGATGCCCAGATCCGGGTCCTTCATGGAGCCCAGCTGGCCCTCCAGCAGAATGGTCTTGCCGGCCTTCAGAGCGTCGTGGACAAAGCCCACCGCGTCGCCCACATAGGGGCGGATGACCTCACGCAGCTCCAGCAGCTGGGCCATCAGCTCGTCCACGTCCAGGGCGGGCTTATGGTACAGGTGCTCGAAGAGCACGTTCTTGATGGCCACGGCGGCAGTGAGCCGCTCCCGCAGACGGGGCTCGTCAAAGAGGTCGCAGACCTGGATGCCGATCTTGGCGTACTTGTCGGAGTAGAAGGGGGCGATGCCGCTCTTGGTGGAGCCGAAGGCCTTGCCGCCCAGACGCTCCTCCTCATAGGCATCCTGAAGCACATGATAAGGCATCAGCAGCTGGGCACGCTCGGAGACGATCAGGTTGGGGGCGGGAACACCCTGGTCCGTGATGGACTTCAGTTCCGCCACCAGCTTTTTGGCGTCCAGTGCCACGCCGTTGCCGATGATGTTGGTGATGTGGGGATAGAAGGTGCCGGACGGCAGGATGTGGAGGGCGAACCGGCCATAATCATTGATGATGGTGTGGCCCGCGTTGGCGCCGCCCTGAAAGCGGATGACCACGTCGGATTGCTCCGCCAGCATGTCGGTGATCTTGCCTTTGCCCTCGTCGCCCCAGTTGGCGCCTACGATCGCTTTTACCATAACTGTTACCTCCGTGGACCGGGATTCGCAACCGCTTTGCGGATTTGCCTTATCCGGCTCATAACGCAACATCACTATTATACTGCTTTTTTCCCCTACTGGCAAGGGGAAAGTGGTGAGAAAATAGCTGAAAACCTGTCGGAGGTCCGGAATGGTGACCGTCAGAGGGGCGGCGTGACGGGAATGGAGGGCGCTGCGAAGTCCCAGCCGCCCCCCCACACGGCTGTGCGGCTGCCTGCGCCGTACCATCTCTGACGTAAAAAACGCCTGAGGACCGGGACAGATGGCAGGAGATCATCCGGGAGTTCTCCGCCTGTGAGGCGAAATCAAGAAATGGGCAATAAAAAACCGCCCTCGGGGGAGGGCGGAAGTCAATCTTTTGGAGTGAAGCTGGCCCAGATGGACCACAACAGAGAGAGAATGAAGAGAACAACGATCATTGCGGTCAGCCATGCCTCGCCGGTTTGGAACAGCATACAAAATCCAAGTCCGGCTGTCATAATCCAAAGAATACCACGCATGGAATGAGATTCCTTTTGAAATTCTTTTGCGAAGTGACCCATCGTTTTCACCCCTAATAAATCCTATGCGGAATATGCAGTCCGGGTAAAGGAAAACCCCCGAAACCGTTGAGGCTTCGGGGGGTCTCATTTTGGCGGAGTAGGAGGGATTCGAACCCTCGGGCCGCTTTTGACGGCCACACGATTTCCAGTCGTGCTCGTTATGACCACTTCGATACTACTCCATCGCAGTGCTGCCTACGGTCATCGCGGACAGCAACATGTATTATACCAGCTTTTCGACAAGAGTCAAGCCCCTTTTCAAAAAAATAGAAAATTTTTTGTAGGAAGGAGAGGGACGCATCCAGGAGTTTTGGCGGAGAGGCCTCCGCGCGCCGCAATCAGAAGGGACCGGGGATCACACAGGAGCCGGGAGCCTCCAAAAACCGGGCAGAGCGCGTTGGCCGCCGGGGCTGCCTGCCGGCCAGCAGAAAACCCAGGCCGGTCAAAGACCGGCCTGGGTTGGGCGTCAGTTCTCATGCTGCTCCAGCATCTCCAGCAGCAGCCGTTCGTTTTCCCGGGCGGCCTGGGTCAGCTGGGCGGACTTTTGCCGCAGACGGGCCAGAACGGTGTCGTAGTCGGCCATCATGGCGTCTGCCCGGCGGATGGCCTCGTCCCCGTCGAAGGAGTCCACATGGCCGGCGGCGGGCAGCTCCAGCTCCTGAAGGTAGCTGTCCACCTTGGGGTCGTATACCAGGCCCATGGAGGGCACCGCCATCCGGGCGGCGAAGATCAGCGTATGCAGCCGCATGGCCAGACACAGGCGGGCCTGTCCCAAAACGGACATCAGCTCCCGGGGGGTGCAGGGCTCGTCCAGCAGGAAGGAGGGCTCCTTCATCAGCCCCTGGACCTGCCGGGCGGCGGCCCGGTCCCGGCTGGGCTGCATGAGGAGGAACAGTACCTCCATTCCGTGGGCACGGCGCAGGTGGTCGCACAGCCGGGCCAGCTCCCGGCAGAAGTCTCCGGTGTTGGGCCAGTCCCGGACGGACACGGCCACAAAGGGGGCGCCGGGGGTCAGGCCAGCCGTTTGGAGCAGCTCCTGTCCGCGTTCCACCGGGGCGGGGGAGAGGTGGAACACCGGGTCGGCCGTGACGTGGAGGTCCCGGCGGGACACCCCCATGTCGGCCAGCTCCCGGGCGGAGCTGTGGTCCCGCAGGGTGACCAGAGTGGCCCGCTCCACCACCTTTTTCACCCGCCGGCGGTTGGCGGGCCGGCGGACGGGGCCGATGCCGTTGGCGTACAGCATCACCGGCTTGCCCAGCCACTGGGCGCAGCGGATAACGGACAGGTAGTAGAGCAGGGACCGGGTGGAGGTGGTGTCCTGAAGCAGGCTGCCGCCTCCGGACAGCAGGGCGTCGCTGCGGCGCAGGGCGGAAAAGACCTTACATACCCGGAACCGGGGGATGGCGTCCATGCCGTACTGCTTCCGGGTCAGCTCCGGGTCGTTGGACAGGACGGTGACGGCCACGTCGTCGCTGGCCTCGTGGATGGCCTGCTTGATGGCCTCCAGAATGGCGTCATCCCCGGCGTTGGAGAAGCCGTAGTAGCCGCTCATCACCACCCGGTGACGGCGGCGGCGCACCTGGTCATAGACGGACAGGCAGTCGTCGGTCATGCGGTGGACGGAGTAGTGCTGCTGGACCACGCTCCGGCCGTATTGGCCCAGCTTTTCGCGCTCCCCGGCGGGGAGGGACAGGGCGGCGGTGACGTCGGCCAGCAGCTGTGCCTGGGTGGCGGCGGGGTCGGTGCGGCAGCAGAAATTGGTGTCCACCGCCTTGTCCAGCAGGTCGGGGGTAAACAGGCCGGTGTGGCCCTGGGCCCCGGAGAGGATCACCGGACGGCAGGCGGCCATGGCCTCCAGCGCCGCCCGGGACACGCCCACGAAGAGGTCGCAGGCGGCGGCCAACAGATTCACGTCGGTGCGGGGGCCGGTGAGGACCAGACAGTCCCGTCCCATGGTCCGGTTGACTTCCCGGGCCCGGGAGAGAAGCTCCTCATAGGCCGTTCCGCCGCCCACAATGAGGATGCGGACGCCGGGGAAGGCCCGGTCCAGGGCCGGAGCGCTTTCGATGAGCTGCCGGGCGGTCAGGGCGGTCTCCGCGTCCAGACGGCTGACATGCCCGACCACGGGGGCGTCCCCCAGTTGGAACTCCCGGCGGACCGCCTCGCCCGAGATCTCCGGGGAGAATTTGTCGGTGTCGATGCCGTTGATGGTGAGGGTGATGTGCTGGGGCGGAATGTTGTATTGCCGGATCAGGTAGTCCCGGATGTCCTCGGAGACTGCCAGAGTCCGGTCCCCCCAGTTGGACAGCAGGCGCAGGGCGCCGCTGACCTGGTACACGCCGTGGCAGGAGGTGACGAAGGGGAAGCCCATGGATTTCTGAAGCCGTCCGCAGAGGAAAGCGGGGATCCGGGCGTGGGCGTGGACCACGTCGGGCTTCTCGGTCCGGATCACCTCCCGCAGGACGGTCAGGGACCGGCGCATGTCGGACAGGGTGCGCCGGTGCAGGGGGGCTTCATAATGCCGGATACCGGCGGCGGTGATCTCCGGGACATAGACGCCGCCGTTGGACACGACGGCGATCTCGTGTCCCCGGTGCTTCAGCTCCTTGGCCAGCTCCACGATGTGGGTCTCCGCGCCGCCGATGTCCAGACCCATGGTGGCCATTAAAATCTTCATGGCGGATGCTCCTTACAGTGGTTTAGGGGACCTGGATGTCGGTGACGGTGCCGGTGAACTGGGCGTACTTGGTGTAGAAATTCCGGGAGGAATTGACGCCCAGATCATAGATCCGGTTCAGCAGGCAGCGGCCCTCGCTGACGATGCCCTCGCCCTGAATGGTCAGAAGGAGGTTGACGCAGTCCTCGGCGGGCACCACGTCCACAGTGCCATCGTTGAACTCGGCCATCTTGGCGCTGGGCAGCACCTCAATGTCCACAATCTTGCCCAGGGTGCCGCCGCTGCTCCGGTCCTGGTCAAACATCTTGTCCTCGGTTCGGATGGCGTCGGCCACATAGCCGCGGACTCCGCTGACCTGGACCTGATAGGTGATGGGGAGGTTGGTGACGCTGGTGCTGGTGTGGGACAGGTGGTTGTTCTTCACGTTGAGAGCCACGGCCAGAACCAGGACCACCGCCACTACCAGTACGTCGATGATGCTGACCTTGCCGAACAGCCGGCCGTTATGATCGATAATTTTCATGCCTGACCCTCCCGCTCAATGGAAATAATGGGGCCGCTGGCCATATAGCCCTCGCCCCGGATATAGGCCACGGAGCCCACCCGCAGGGCGTAGCCGCCCCCCAGCAGGATGGACTCGTCACTGGTGGTGCAGGGCGCCTCCACGGTGACAAGCACGTCCTCATAGCCGGGGATGTCGGCCAGCACATACTGGCGGCTCTGGTGGTCCAGCTGAAGGGACTGGGCGGGGACGGCCTCGGCGGAGACCACGGTGCCCAGCTCATAGTTCTTGATGTTGTCCACCAGCTTGTCCCCGGACTCCACCAGGACACTGGTCCCCTCGATCCACTTTTGGAAGCGGACGGTGTACCGGACGGTGGCGGTGCTGGGGGCCGCTCCCTCCGCGGGGGCGGCGGGCTTCAGGGCGCTCCACAGCAGGAAAGCGCCCACGGCCAGGGCCAGAACCAGGACGATGCCGTCAAACAGGTTCAGGCGCAGGCGGAATTTCGGTGTGTTCTGTTCCATTTATTTTGCTCCTTTCAGGATGTTGTAATAGATCTGCTCCGTGTTCCGGGCGAAGACCTGGCCGGTGAACTGGGATTCAAACCGCTCCCTGGCCTTTTGGCCCATGGCCGCCCGCTTTTCAGGCCGGTCGATGAGGTCGGCCATGGCGTCGGCCAGAGCCTCGCTGTCCCGGCTGGGGAAGACGAGACCGTTTTCTCCGTGGCTGATGACCCAGGGGTTGCCGCCGTAGTCGCTGACGATGGAGGGCAGTCCCAGACTCATGCCCTCCAGCAGGGCCATGCTGGTGGCCTCGGTGCCGTAGGAGGCGTTGAGCTGAACGTCCAGGATGTTGAGCAGGGCGGCCACGTCGGACCGGAAGCCCAGCATTTGGACCACGTCCTCCACGCCCATCTCCACCACGGCCCGCCTGACTTCCTCCTCAAAGGGGCCCGTGCCCGCCACCAGCACCCGGAAGTTGTCATATCCCCGGTCTTTGAGCAGCTTGGCCGCGTGGGTCAGATACAGGTGGCCTTTATAATCCTCGATGCGGGCCAGGATGCCGAAGACGGTGACGCCGTCCTCCAGCCCCAGCTCGGCGCGCAGTCTGGCCCGGTCCTCCTGAGAGGTGCGCTCCATGGGGGCCACCCCGTTCATCACCACGGTGATCTTCTTGGGGGAGATGCCGCCCTCGGTGAGGTTGTCCCGGGTGGCGGGACTGACGGCGATGATGTGGTCGGCGTAGTGCTCGTTGAGCAGCTTATTGACCCAACGGCCGGGGGGATACTTCAGCTTGGCCGGAACGGGGAAGGCGGAGTGGCGGCTGTATACCACCGGCACATGGCACCGCTTGGCAGCCACCCGGCCGGAGAGGGCGCCGTGGGTGTGGACCAGATCGGGCTTCACCCGGCGGATCAGCTCCTCCAGGGCCTTTACGTCCTCCTTGGCATAGGAGCGGTCGGCCATGCCGTCCACCTCCAGGACTTGGACCCCAGCCTCCTCCAGGGAGGGCTTGAGCAGAGAATCCCGGGGGACGGCCACCAGGGTCTCGAAGGCGTCCCGGTCGGAATAGCGCAGGTAGTTCAGAATGACCCGGCCCGCGCCGCCGATGTTGGTGTCACTGATGATGTTTAAAACACGAATCATACCAGCAGCCTCCCTTTGGGCAGTTGACTGCGCCGGGCGGAGGCGGCTCCCAGAGCCAGGTAGGCCCAGAACAGGAACATGACCCGGTAATTATAGAAGGAGTAGTCCGTCATGGCCTGGACCAGGAAACCGCACACTCCGGCGGTAAAGGCGATCTGGAGCAGACGGCTGGTCCAGTCCTTTTCCCGGGACAGGGAGACGCACATCATGCGGAAGTAGACGAACAGGAGCAGCAGGAAGACGGCCAGGGCCACCACCCCCGCGTCGCACAGGATCTGCAAAAACAGGTTGTGGGAGTGGGGGGCCACGATGGCGTTGTAGCTGTAGGCGGGATAGACCATGTTGAAGGCCGCGTCCCCGGGGCCGATGCCGCACAGCCAGTAGTCCTTCAGCATGGCCAGCACCCCCATCCAGATATAGACCCGGTAGGAGGTGGAGTTGTCCCCCAGGTTGCCGATGCTGGTGAACCGGGAGATGACGGTGTCAGGCAGCACGAAGTACAGGGCTACCAGAGCGAAGGGGGCCAGAAGGATGAACCGGGGGTTGAGCAGGACCACGAAGACCGCTCCGGCGAAGAGCAGGCCCAGCCAGGCCCCCCGGGAGAAGGTGAGGATCATGCACACGCACATGACGCCGCAGCAGCAGAAATAGTAGGCCCGGCTGCCCCAGCTCTTGGCGGACAGCAGCTTGGCCCCGCCCAGGGGGATGGCCAGGATCAGATACTGGCCCAGCATGTTGGGGTTGTCCAGGGTGGAGGGGACCCGGAAGCTGATGGAGGAGAA
This sequence comes from Pseudoflavonifractor phocaeensis, assembly GCF_021531375.1. Taxonomy (GTDB): domain Bacteria; phylum Bacillota; class Clostridia; order Oscillospirales; family Oscillospiraceae; genus Lawsonibacter; species Lawsonibacter phocaeensis_B. The sequence continues at coordinate 20,186 of NZ_JADYTU010000015.1, read as the reverse complement.
CATGTCGCTGTCCACCCAGGCCGCCGACTGGTAGCCCCAGCCGAAGAGGTACTGAAGAATGCCGTAGAAGGACACCAGGGCCGCCACAAGCACCATGAGGGCCACCAGGGTGTCCAGCTGCTTTCTTCCGGTGATGGCGTTGTACAGGACCACTGAGAACAGGATAAAGACCACCGACAGCAGGCCGGGCTGGAGACTGCCCCGCAGATTGACGGAGAACAGGGTGCCCGCCAGATAGACGGCGGCATAGAGGATGATATAGCGGTTGATAGGGGCCCAGGCCAGCTCCCGCTTCCGGTCCCGCACCAGATTGAGCAGCAGGGAGGCGTACCCGATGAGGGCCAGCCCCATGACCATCAGGGAGGGTCGGAATTTGCACAGGGCAGGGGCCAGGACCACCGGGATGGCGCACCACACCCAGGTCTGGGTAAAGACGCTGCCGGCAAAGAGCTTGTCCAGCCGGAGCAGCTCATACAGCCGGCACAGGGCCCGCCGCACCAGGGACCACAGCTTGAAGAACACGCTGTTTTCCGAGGCGGCCTTGCCCCACCCGGCGGGATGGAGGAACCACTGGATCACCCCGCTGTTCTGCCATTGGCGGCCAAACCAGAGGCACATGGCCGTGATGGCCCGCCAGAGAAGGCTGCCGTCCAATACTTGTTTCATTTGTTCCATAGCTCAACCTCGTTTCCTCAGTTGTTTGATCAGATTTGCCGTCAGTCTGGCCTCCTGGAGCCCCAGGACCAGGGCCAGCAGGAAGTAGACCGCCACGCCCGCCAGAGCGCACAGCCCCAGGCAGAGCAGCTCCCCCAACTTGCCGCCGGGGAGGAGGGGGGTAAGGCCGGTCAGGACCAGATGGGCGCACAGGCCCATGGCCAGGGCGGCTGCCGCCATTTTGACCAGATCCAGCACCATGTCCCGGTCCAGGATCCCCTCGCCCCCGCGTTCCATGGGCAGGAGGAGGAGCAGGGCGTACACCGTGGAGGATACCGCCGAGGCCAGAGCCAGTCCGGCCACCTGGAAGCGGTCCATGAGCAGGGCGCACAGCAGGATATTGACGCCGATGGACAAAGCGCCGGCCACCAGGGGAGTCCTGCCGTCCTGCTTGGCGAAATAGGCCCGGCTGAGAATATTCTGAAGGGCGTAGCCCGCCATGCCCAAGGAGACCCAGACGAGGGCGGTGGAGGTGATCTGGGTGGCGAAGTCGCCGAATTCCCGGCCGCCATATATAAAGGAGATGAGGGGACGGGCCACCACCATCAGTCCCGCCGACATGGGCAGGACGAAGAAGAGGCTGCTGTGGACGGTCTGGCGGATGGTGTCCCGGAACTGCCCCTGCTGGCCCCCGGCGGTGAGCCGGGACAGGCGGGGGAAGATCACGTTGGTGATGGACAGGATAAAGGTGCCCGCGATGACCAGATACAGGTTGGTGGAATACTCCAGCGCGGCCACCCCCGCGCCGTCATAGAGGCGGGAGCCGAACCGGGAGTTGATGACCAAATTGATGGGCTGGACCCAGGTGGATACCATCACCGGGCCCATGAGGGCAAAGACCTTTTTCATCCCCTCGGACCGGAAGTTGGGGTCGGGCCGGAAGCGGCAGCCCAGCCGCACTAGAGGCGGCAGCTGGATCAGCCCCTGAAGGAGCCAGCCCGCCAGATAGGCAAGCGCCAGTCCGTAGATGCCCAGCTTGGAGTCCAGCAGAAGAAAATACAGGATAATGACCAGATTGGAGGCCGCCGACATGAGGGCCGGGGCGGTGAAGTGGTCCTGAGCCTGAAGTACCCCCACCAGGGAGAAGGCGATGCCGGAAAACAGGACGGTGGGGAACATAATTCGGGTCAGTGAGGCGGCCAGAGCGGTGGTCCTGGGGTCGGCGTAGTCGGCGAAGACGGCCACCAGCGCCTGGGGAAAGGCCATGCCCAGCAGGGTGAGGGCCGCCGTCAGCAGGGCCATGACGGTGATAAAATTGCCCGCGAAGCGGAACGCCTCTTTTTTCCCTTTCTTCTCCAGATACTCGCTGAAGACCGGGATGAAGCAGGCGGCGATGGCCGAGGCGAATACCGCGTCAAAAAAGACCCGAGGGATGCGGCTGGCGGTAAAAAAGGCGTTGGCCTCCATGCCAACACTGTAATGAATGGCCAATAACCGGTCGCGGTAAAGGCCTAATACTTTACCGATCAGGGTGACGATCATCACCATGCTGATGGTTTTTGTGGCGTTATTCTGCCGTTCTTCCACGGCGTCTCCTCCTTATCATGAGGTATGGGACGGCAGGTTTCGATACCGTCGAAATCATCTCATTGTACACCAAGAGGAACCTTTTTTCAACCTTTCCCGCCTGCCATTCACAGCTTGTTCACAGTTGCGCGGGCGCGGCGTTTTTTTCCAGGGACTTTTCTCCCCTTTCTCCCTTTTTGCCATTGAAACGCCATAGAGGACCTGATATAATGTAGGGCGTTCCTCAGGTTTACATATTACAAAGGAGTGTCCATGAAACATACCGCTTTACCACAGATCCTGCGCCGGGCTGCGGCCCTGGCATTGGCCGCCGCGCTGGCACTTCCCACGGTCTACGCCGCCGCGGGAGAGCAGAAGCTCCAGACCACCAGCACCCTGGTGGACGGCCTGACCTACCGCAACACCGTCACCGTCAACAACTCCAGCCGGGTCGAGAGCTTTTCCATGGAGCTGGAGGAGGGGAGCGAAGCCTACCCCATCCTGCTTCAGGCCTCGGGCACCGTTTACGGCGCCGCCACCATCAATAAGGCGGTCAGCCACGCCCAGGAATTGGGCTGCCATGTGCTGGGCGCCATCAATACCGACTTTTTCTCCACCACCTCCGGCGTGCCCATCGGCATCGTCGTGGAAGACGGAGTGTATAAATCCAGTCCGGAGAACGAGGCCGCCATGGTTATCACCGACGGGCGGGTCTCCTTTACCGAGACGCCGCAAGTGACCATCACCCTGACCAATGAGCGGGACGGAAGCCAAGTGCAGCCCCATCACCTGAACAAGTGGCGCAATGCCAGCGGCGGACTGTACCTGCTCAACCAGGACTTTTCCAGCGTGTCCACCCGCACCTCCACCCCCGGCTGGTATGTGCGGATGAAGGTGCTGCCGGACCAGGGCGGGGAGGTACCCGCTCTGGGGGTGAACAGTACCCTGACCCTGGAGGTCACCGAGGTGCTGGAGAGCGACCAGGCGGCGGTCATCGGGGCGGATGAATATATCCTCACCGCCGACAGCAGCTCTGGCTACTATGCGGCGTACCAGTCCTTCCAGGTGGGAGACCGGATCACTTTGACCACCTCCTGCCAGGACGAGAGCCTGTCCCAGGCCCAGTGGGCCGGGGGCGTCGGCGATGTGATGGTCCGGGACGGGAAGATCACCGACAGCTCCAACTGGACCTATGCCAAGGACGGACGGGCTCCCCGCACCGCTCTGGGCGTCAAGGCGGACGGCACCCTCCTGGTCTACGCCGTGGACGGCCGCCAGTCCGGCTACTCCATGGGCCTGAGCCAGATGGATCTGGCGGAAGAGATGCGGGACCAGGGCTGCACCTGGGCAGTCAACCTGGACGGCGGCGGTTCCACCGCCATCTCCGTGTGGCTCCCCGGCCAGAGCGGACCCGCCGTGCGGAATATTCCCTCTGACGGCCGGCTGCGCAGCTGCGCCACCTACCTGCTTCTGGTCACCGACCAGGCGGGGGATGGGAAGCCGGACCGTCTGGCCATGCAGGAAGAGGGACTGACCGTCCTGGCCGGCTCCTCCGTGACACTGCCTGAGACGGTGGTACTGGACAGCGGCCTGAACATTCTGGACCGGGAGCTGAGCGATCTCACCGTCACCTCCCGGAAGGGACTGGGCGACGTGGAGGAGGGCGTCTACCTGGCCGGAGGGACGGCGGGCACCGATACCCTCCGTCTGCGCTCCCGGAAGCTGGGAGTCGAGGGCGAGGCCCAGATCCATGTGGTGGACCAACTGACCTCCCTCACCGTTTCCAAGGCGGGCAGTTCCTCCGCCCTGACCTCCCTCACCGTCAAGCCCGGCGAGACCGTCCAGCTGGCCGTAACCGGCAGCTACTGGAACCGCACCGCCCTCCGGGATCTGGGCCCCGTCACCTGGACGGTGACCAACGGCATTGGCTCCGTGGATGAGAACGGCCTGTTCACCGCCTCGGAAGCCGGAGGCAGCGGCGTCATCACCGCCTCCGCCGGCGGCGTGACCCAGACCATCCAGGTGTCCATGACCAACGTCCACAACGACGTCACCGAGGACCACTGGTCCTATGAGGCGGTGGAGTACTGCTACCAGCATAACATCGTGGGCGGCGTCTCCACCACGGAGTTTGGCCGGGACAACCAGATCCGCCGGGCTGATTTTATGCTGATGCTGTATAACGCCGTGGGCAAGCCTGCCGTCACCGGGGGCTGCGACTTTACCGACGTGTCCGCCGCGGACTACTACTATACGGCCCTGTCCTGGGGCCAGAGCGCCGGCCTGGCTTCCGGGACCGGAAACGGCGCATACTCGCCCAACGCTCCTGTCACCCGGGAGCAGGCCTTCACCATCCTGCACCAGGCCATGCCCATCCTGGGCAAGGAGTGCCCCACCGGCAGTCTGACGGTGCTGGACCAGTTCTCGGACAAGGACCAGATCGCCGACTACGCCAAGGGCCACACCGCCACTCTGGTGGCCCAGGGAGTGGTCAGCGGCAAGGGCAGCGGCATCGACCCCAGGGGCAACCTGACCCGGGCGGAGATGGCGGCCCTGCTGTATAAGCTCATCACCTATACGCCCATCACCGACCTGCCTGCCGACCCTGTCGACCCCGCCCAGCCCGAAGTCCCTGTGACCCCGGTGGAGCCTCCGCAGCCGGAGGAGCCCACCTTGCCCAATCCCGCCGGCTATACCCTGACTCTGGACCGGACTGAGGCGACCCTGAAGTCTGGGGAGAGCGTTGCCCTCACCGCCGTGCTGGACCCCGCCTTTGAGGGCGCGGAGATCACCTGGACCAGCAGCGATCCCCAGGCCGCCGTGGTGACGGAGAAGGGTGTGGTCACCAATCTGTTCCCCGGGACCGGGACCGCCCAGGTCACGGTCACCGCCCAGTGGAACGGTCTGAACGCCGAGTGTACCGTGACCTGCCAGGAGGCGGAACTCACCGGTACCGTGGTGAATGCGGAGAAGGGGCTGAACGTCCGCTCCGGTCCCAGCACCGAAAACCCGGTCATCGGTGGCTTGACCGACGGGGCCCGGGTGGTGGTTCTGAAGGCGGAAAACGGCTGGTGCCATGTGCTGTACCGGAACAAGGACGGACAAGCCGCCCTGGGCTATGTGTCCAAGGACTACATCCAGCTGTCCAAATAACGATGGAAAAGGGGAGAGGACCATGAAGCTCAGCCTTTATACCGGAGATATCACAAAAATGGAGGTGGACGCCATCGTCAACGCCGCCAACAACTCCCTGCTGGGGGGAGGCGGAGTGGACGGGGCCATCCACCGGGCGGCGGGACCGGAGCTGCTGGCCGAGTGCCGTACCCTCCACGGCTGTCCCACCGGGCAGGCCAAGGCCACCAAAGGTTACCGCCTGCCCGCCAAGTACGTCATCCACACCGTGGGTCCCGTCTGGCACGGCGGCGCCCAGGGAGAGGCGCAGCTGCTGGCGGATTGCTACCGGAACTCCCTGGCCCTGGCCCTGGAGCTGGGGTGCAGGACCGTGGCCTTCCCCGCCATCAGCACCGGGGTGTACCACTACCCCCCGGAGGAGGCCGCCGCCATCGCCGTCTCCACCGTCCGGCAGTTCTTGGCGGACCACCCCGACGGCCCCCAGGTCATTTTCGTCTGCTTCAACGCCGCCGCCCAGGCGGCCTACCGCAAAGTGCTGGAGCAGTAAGGTTTTTTCAATCAAAACGGTCTCTCTGACAACAGGGGCGGTCCGAAGGACCGCCCCTGTTGTTGTGAGGAAGAAAGAAGACTTGTCTGCATATCCCGGCGGAAGAATGCGGATTTTTTTAAAACCCTTTGGAGTAAAATTCCCCTCCCTGGCGCACTCTAAGTGGGAAGCGCAAGGAGGGATCGTTTTGGAAGAAAAGGAAGAGAAGCAGGAGGTCAAGAACCAGGACCAGATCATCCAGCCCATCGTGGACCTGGGGTCCTCCCTGATCCAGACGGAGAAGGGGACCATCTATGTGCTGACCATCGTGGGGCAGATCGAGGGGCACCAGCTGCTGCCGCCCACCAGCAAGAGCACCAAATATGAACATGTCCTGCCCCTGCTGGCCATGGTGGAGGAGAGCGACCAGATCGACGGGCTTCTCATCCTGCTGAACACCGGGGGAGGAGACGTGGAGGCGGGGCTGGCCATCTCCGAGCTCATCGCCTCCATGTCCAAGCCCACGGTGTCCCTGGTACTGGGCGGCAGTCATTCCATCGGGGTGCCCCTGGCGGTGGCGGCCAAGCGGTCCTTCATCGCCCCCTCGGCGGCCATGACCATCCATCCGGTGCGGCTCAACGGTCTGGTCATCGGGGTGCCCCAGACCTTCTACTATTTTGAACGCATCCAGGAGCGGATCATCCAGTTCGTCACGGCCAACAGCGCCATCAAGCGGGAAGACTTTACACGCCTGATGCTTCAAACCGGGGAGCTGGCCGCCGATGTGGGCAGCGTAATCTACGGGGAGGAGGCGGTGAAGCTGGGCCTCATCGACCGGATCGGCGGGCTGTCCGATGCCACGGCCTGTCTGCACGAGATGATCCGGCAGCGGAAGACGGAGAAGCAGGAGGAGCAGGGGTGACCCTGCTCCTTGAGACTGTCGAAAAAGTGGCTATGCCACTTTTTCGAATGAGAAAGCACGAAATTTTCACCTCGATTTCTGGCGAAATTGTCGGCAAAAATTTCGCGAGAGGTGTCATTTCCGACGCGCATGTCATCGGAAATGACGTGATGGAACTCTATTCCGTCGCCTGCGGGCGACGGAACTCCTTGCAGGAGGGCTTTTTTCACAAGCTGGAGGAGCAGGGGTGACCCTGCTCCTTGTGTTTACATAATTCGAATGAAAAAGACTGGAATTCCTGGCCTGCTTGTGCTAATATAGTATCAGTGATTTTATGGGCATTTTGCCATTGGAGGTACATATTGTGACATACCTGATGTCTGCCGTCCTGGGCTTTGTACAGGGTGTAGCTGAGTTTCTGCCCATTTCCAGCTCGGGCCATCTGACCCTGCTCCAGCACTTTTTCGGCATGGAGGAGCCGGACAACCTGTTTAACATCCTGCTCCACTTCGCCACGCTGCTGGCGGTGTGCGTGTACTATTTCCAGGATGTGGTGGAAATGATCCTGGAGTTTTTCCGGGCCATCCGGGACATGTTCTCCCGCCGCCCCTCCCGGGGCAATCCCCCGGAGGCCCGGCGGCTGGTGCTGCTCATCATCGTGGGCACCCTGCCCCTGTTCGTGGTCATGCTGGTGAAGGACTATGTGGAGGCGCTGGGCGGCAGCCCGGTCTTTGTCAGCTGCGCCCTGCTGGTCACCGGCTGTATCCTGTTTGTGTCTGACCGGATGGCCGGCGGGAGAAAGACCGCCCGGAACGCCACGCTGAAGGACGTGCTGCTGGTGGGCCTGGCCCAGGGCTGCGCCACCATTCCCGGCCTGTCCCGGTCCGGCTGCACCATCTCCGCCGGTATGGCGGTGGGCTTTGACCGGAAGTTTGCCGTCCGGTACTCCTTCCTGCTGTCCCTGCCCGCTGTCCTGGGCGCCACCATTTTGGAGATCAAGGACGTAATCGTAGCGGAGAGCGGCCTGGCCCAGGGCGTGCTGCCCATGTATTTGCTGGGCATGGTCATTGCCGGGGTGGTGGGTTACTTCTCCATCCGCCTGGTGAACCTGCTGGCGTCCAAGGGCAAGTTCGGCGCCTTTGCGTACTATTGCTGGGCCGTGGGTCTGGTGGCCTTGATCGCCAGCGTCGTGCTGCTCTGAGCAGCGGCACCTTCACCCAGGCTGTCCCAGGGACGGCATATGCCCCAAACGATACTCCGGAAAGGAACGAACCGATATGGCAACGACACAAAAGAAAACAGGCGGCAGCCGAACCGCCTCCTCCGGGGGGAAACGGACCGCCGCCTCCGGTCCCTCCCGGGCGAAAAGCGGGGGGAAGGGGCGGCCTGTTCAGCCCGCGCCCCGGCCCTTCCGCCGGGAGGTGGGGGCGGTGGTCTGCCTGCTGCTGGCCATCTTCGCCGCTCTGGGCTATCTCAACATAGAGGCTATTTTTATCGACTTCTTCTGCGGCCTGCTGAAGGGGCTGCTGGGCTATGGCTACTGGCTGGTGCCCCCCGCCCTGCTGCTGGGGGCCTATATCCTGGCCTTCCACCGGGGACGCCCGGTGCGTCTGCGGCTGACCTGCGCCCTGCTGCTGCCGCTGATCGTCTCCTGCCTGTTCCACGGCCTGCTGATTGAGCCTCTGCCCTGGGACGGCGCCCTGCTGAAAAGCCTGTGGGCCAGCGGCGGGGCGCTGAAGTCCGGCGGTGCTCTGGGCGGCCTTCTGGCCCAGGGCTGTGTCTGCCTGTTCTCCTCCCTGGGCTGCACCATCATCTTCGCCATGGCGGGGATCCTGGTGGGTCTGGCGGCTTTCAACCGTACCATTCTGGATGTGGCCGACTGGATCTTCAACCGTCCCCGGTACGACTATGAGCCGGAGCCCGAGCCCCAGCGCCCCCGCCGGAGCCGCCGGGAGGAAGCGCGCCCCGCCGCCGAAGCGCTGTCCCAGACCTCCGCCCGCCGGGCCGCCATCGACATCCCGGTGGACGACGGCCCTCTGGTCCGGGCGGAGGAGAAGCCCCAGCCCGTCCCGGAAAAGAAGAAGCGCAGCTTCTTCGACCGGAAACCCAGAGTGCCCGCACCCGACCAGGTGCTGACCGGCAGGAGCGAAACGCCTCAAAAGGAGGAAGTCCAGCCGGAGAAGAAGGAACCGGAGTTTGTGACCCAGCCCATCGTCCCGCCCCAGCCCATTCCGGAGGCGCCTCCGGCGGCAGCGGTCCCACCTGTCCCTCCCGCCGCTCCGGTCCCGGTGGCCGCGGCCCAGGAGATGCCCGAGCCGGAGCCTGCCGTTCCGGTCCAGCCCCCGGCAACCCGGGAGCCCGCCCAGGCCAAGGCGAAGCGCCAGGAGGTGGAGCAGGAGGCGGCCCAGGTGGCCCAGGACATCCAGGGCACTCTGAGCCAGGGCAGCTCCGCCTACCAGTACCCGCCCCTGTCCCTGCTGCAGGAAGGGCCGGGAGGCGTGGGGGGAGAGGCCCTGGCCGAACTCAACGCCAACCGCCAGCGGCTCACCGATACTATCCACTCCTTCGGCATCGACGCCAATATCATCAACGTTACCCGGGGCCCCTCGGTGACCCGGTACGAGCTGGAGCTGGACCAGGGGGTCCGGCTGAACAAGCTGACCAACCTGGCCGATGACATCGCCCTGGCCCTGGGAGCCACCGGTGTGCGCATCGCGCCCATCCCGGACCAGATCTCCATGGTGGGCATCGAGGTGCCCAATAAGATGGTCTCCCCGGTGAACATCCACTCGGTCATCGGCTCCAAAGCCTTTACCGACAGTATCTCCAAGGTGTCCTTCGCCGTGGGCAAGGACATCGGCGGCAACCCCATCGTGGGCAACATCGCCAAGATGCCCCACCTGCTCATCGCCGGTACCACCGGCTCCGGTAAGTCGGTGTGTACCAACTCCATCATCACCTCGCTGCTCTACAAGGCCACCCCCGAGGAGGTCCGTCTCATCATGGTGGACCCCAAAATGGTGGAGCTGGGCATCTATAACGGCATTCCCCACCTGCTGATCCCCGTGGTCACCGACCCCAAAAAGGCTGCCGGTGCCCTCCAGTGGGCGGTCACGGAGATGATGAAGCGGTACCGCACCTTCTCCGAGGTGGGCGTGCGGAAGCTGGAGGAGTACAACGCCCTGGCCGCCAAGACCGAGGGCATGGAGAAGATGCCCTACATCGTGGTCCTCATCGACGAGCTGGCCGACCTGATGCTGGTGGCCGCCAAGGAGGTGGAGGAGTCCATCTGCCGGGTGGCCCAGATGGGCCGTGCCGCTGGGATGCACCTGATCATCGCCACCCAGCGGCCCTCCGCTGACGTGATCACCGGCCTGATGAAGGCCAATATCCCCAGCCGCATCGCCTTCGCCGTGGCCTCCAGTCTGGAGTCCCGGATCATCCTGGACATCACCGGCGCGGAGAAGCTGGTGGGCCGGGGCGATATGCTGTATTTCCCTCTGGGCTCCGGCAAGCCTACCCGGGTCCAGGGCTGCCTCATCTCCGACCAGGAGGTGGCGGCGGTGGTGGACTTTGTGAAGAAGAGCGGCTCGGCCCAGTACGACGACGACGTCATGCAGGAGATCGAGCAGCACGCCGCCGAGAAGGAGAAGGGCGCCAAGGGGGTGGGCGGCTCCGCCCCCGAGGACGTGGACAGCGAGTACGACGAGCTCATCGACGCCGCCGCCGAGGTGGTGGTGGAGACGGGACAAGCCTCCGTGTCCATGCTCCAACGCCGTCTGAAGCTGGGCTACGCCCGGGCCGCCCGGCTGGTGGACCAGCTGGAGGAAAAGGGCATCGTGGGCCCCTTCGAGGGCAGCAAGCCCCGCCAGCTGCTCATCACCAAGGAGCAGTGGCAGGAGCTGAAATACCGCCAGGGGATCACCGGCGGTATGCCGGCCCAGAGCGAGACCCAAGTCCCCGCCGCCGGCCAGGAGTCGGACGCCCCTCCCTTTGATGTGGAGGAGGCTCTGGACCGGACGGAGGAGGACACACTGTAACATACAACACAAATGGGACGGTCCTTCTGCCCGGGAGGGCCGTCCCATTGCGTATTTGGTAGGATAGACAGAGAGTGGGAGAGGGAACGATGAAAGAATCCAGGCAGCGCGCCATCCGGCTGTTTGTGCTGGCGCTGGCCTGTGCGGCCATTGCCGACGGGCTGGGAGCCAAAATTTTTTCCAATTATTTCAATGAGGTATTTTGCATCAGCTCCGTACAGCGGGGCTTTTTGGAAATCCCCCGGGAGAGCCCGGGAATTTTGTGTATGGTGCTGGTGGCCGGCTTGGGCTTTCTGGGTAACCTGTGGATGTCCGTGGTCGCCCAGGCGCTGATGCTGGTGGGACTGGTGGTCATGGGCTTTTTCTCCCCCAGCTACGGGGTCATGCTGGTCTTTCTCTTTATCCATTCCATGGGCCAGCACCTGTTCATGCCCCTGAACGACGCCATCTCCATGGAACTGGCGGAGCAGGGAAAAGTGGGGACCGCCCTGGGCCGGTTCAAGGGCGTCACGACGCTGATGTCCATGGTGTCTGCCTGTATCGTCTTTGTGGGCTTTCGGGGCGGATGGTTCACCTTTGCCAGTCCGGTGATCCTGCCCTTTGTCATCGCGGCGGGAGCCACCGTTCTTGCCATTCTCCTGCTCCTGCTTATGAGACAGTATATGGAGCAGGGCGGCGGGGTCAAAAATCACAAGCTGCTCTTCCGCCGCCGGTACATGCCCTACTACATGGTCACTCTGGCCTACGGCTGCCAGAAGCGGATCAAGCTTGTTTTCGCGCCCTGGGTCATCATCCAGCTGCTGGGGCAGGGGGCGGACACAGTGGCCCTGCTCACCATCGTCACCCATCTGGTGGGCACCTGGATGGCCCCCCTGATCGGCCGGATGCTGGACCGGCTGGGGGTGAGGAAGATGCTGTGGATCGAGGCGGGCTATATCGCCGTCACCTTCTGGGTCATGGGCCTGATGGCCGGACTGTTGGCCGGGGGAGCCTTTGCCGCGGGAAGCTGGCAGACCTGGCTGGTCTTTGGGGCCTATGTGCTGTGCGTCCTCTTTGAGCAGTTCAGCATGGTCCACTCCTTTATGATGCGCTCCATCGCCCTGGACCCCAGCGAGGTGACCCGGACCCTGTCCGTGGGCCTCAGCGTGGACCATGTGATGGCCATTATCGCCTCCCCCATCCTGGGCCTGGTCTGGGAGGGCTGGGGCGTCCAGTACGTCTTTTACCTGACGGCTCTGTCCGCGCTGTTCCAGGTGGCCGCCGCCGCCATGACAGGAAAGAACGTGGGAGCCGCCACACAACATGGTTGACAGAAGGAGGACGGAAATATGGCAGGAAGTCAGATGATCCTTTCCGTGGTCCTGGCCGCGGTCTTGGGACTGGGCGGCTGGAACGGGGCGGAGCTGTCCCCGCCGCCGGAGCCGGAAGGGGCGGAAAACCAGGCGGTGGAGGAGCCGGGGAGCATGGAAGCGGTCCTGGAGGAGCGGAAGCGTCTGTTGGAGGGCGTGGAGCGCAGCGGACTTTCTTATTTCTATGAGCTCTATCCCGGAGAGCTGGGGACCCTGTGCGTGTCCGGCCAGACGGGAACGACCCATGGCACCTCTACCAGTATGCTCTATGTGTCCAAAGACGGGACCTGTACCGAAATTGTGGACCTGCTTCCCAACTATGGCTTTGGGGCCTGCTACTATGTATCCCCCCGGGACATCGCCTTTGCCGACGGCGGGAGGACCCTGACCTTCATCACCCCGGTGAAGGAGGTGCTGGACTGGGAGAAGGGCCAGTGCCGGGACTGGGGCGATACCCTGTGTACCTTTGACACGGTGGAGCGGAAGATGGTCGGCATGGAGCCGCTGAACTGAGCGGAATACGCGTCAGGGCCGCCGGATATATTTCAATTATATTAAATTTTACCACAGACCCTTTACAGATTGGGCATTTTGGAGTAGACTAGGGACAGTTCATGTGTAGGAGGTGTTCCCGATGGGAGAGATGGATTTTACCCGTAAGTTCAGTTTGGGCGACCAGCGGGACCTGGAGATCAAAACCATTTTGTCTACGGTCTATCAGGCGCTTCAGGAAAAGGGCTATAACCCCATCAACCAGATCGTGGGCTATATCCTCTCCGAGGACCCCACCTATATCACCAATCACAATAACGCCCGCGCCCTGATCCGAAAGGTGGACCGGGACGAGCTGCTTCAGACTCTGGTCAAATATTACCTGACCCACTAAACGGCAGGAAACCAAACGCCCGACTCCGTGTCGGGCGTTTTTATATGGAGGAAGCGCGTATGAATATTCTGGTCAGCCGGTGCCTGCTGGGGGAGCCCTGCCGCTACGACGGCCGCAGCGTCCCCGTCCCCGAACTGGAAAAGCTGCGGCAGGCGGGGCACGTCCTGATTCCCGTCTGCCCCGAGGTGCTGGGGGGACTGCCCACGCCACGGTCTCCGGCGGAGCGCCAGCCGGACGGCCGGGTGGTCAACCGGGCGGGGGAGGACGTGACCGCCGCCTATCTGGAGGGGGCCGGACGGACCCTGGCGCTTGCCCGGGAGGCGGGCTGTACCCTGGCCGTCCTCAAGGCCAAATCCCCCTCCTGCGGCTGCCATGAAATCTATGACGGCTCCTTCACCGGGCGGTTGGTCCCGGGACAGGGGGTAGCCGCCCGGCTGCTGGAGGAGTCCGGCGTCCGGGTGGTGGACGAGACGGAGCTGGATTCCCTGCTCTGAATACAGTCCCCACAAAAATCCATCGAAAGCGGTCAAACGATAAAAAATTTCGCCCCGCACAGCACCGTATGAAAGCCCCCCGCACGGAGATACTTGGAATACAGTATTTTCGGGCGGGGGGTTTCTTCTGATGCAGCACAAGGTGGAAATCTGCGGGGTGAACACCGCCAAGCTAAAGGTCCTGAAAAGCGAGGAGACCCAGGCCCTGCTGGTCCGGGCAAAGGCGGGGGACAAGCAGGCCAGAGAGGAGCTGATCTCCGGCAATCTGCGGCTGGTGCTGTCGGTGATCCAGCGCTTTGCCAACCGGGGAGAGAATGCCGACGACCTGTTTCAAGTTGGGTGCATCGGCCTCATCAAAGCAATTGACAATTTTGACATAAACTTACAGGTAAAATTTTCCACTTATGGGGTACCCATGATCGTGGGTGAGATCCGCCGCTACCTCCGGGACAACAGCACCATGCGGGTCTCCCGGGCCATGCGGGACACGGCCTATAAGGTGCTCCAGGCCAAGGAGGCCTACATGGCCAAGCATCAGCGGGAGCCCTCGGTGGATGAGATCGCCAAGACGCTGGACCTGAAGCGGGAGGACGTGGTCTTTGCCCTGGACGCCATTTTGGAGCCGGTGTCCCTCTATGAGCCGGTATACTCCGACAGCGGGGACACAGTGTGCGTCATGGACCAGGTGAAGGACAGCCGGAACACCGACGAGATGTGGCTGGAGCGCATCGCCCTGAAGGAGGCGGTGGCCCGGCTCAGCGAGCGGGAGCGGAAGATCCTGTCCATGCGGTTCTTCCAGGGCAAGACCCAGATGGAGGTATCCGGTGAGATCGGCATCTCCCAGGCCCAGGTGTCCCGGCTGGAAAAGAACGCCCTGCGCCAGATCCGAAAGGAATTGTGACGAAGCAGCGGTAGTTTTGAATGGAAAGAGTCCGCAGCGCCTGACAAGCTTTTTCCCTTGTCAGGCGCTGCGGTTCGTTATCCCAGAGCCACATCCAGGATCATCATGATGAGAAAGCCCGCCATGACTCCCAAGGTACCGGTGTGTCCCCCCTCGGACAGGTTGGCCTCCGGGATCAGCTCCTCCACCACCACATAGAGCATGGCTCCGGCGGCAAAGGAGAGCAGCCAGGGCATGAGAGGCTGGATGGACCCCACCGCCAGCACCGTCAGCAGTCCGAACAGGGGCTCCACCAGCCCGGACAAAGCGCCCATGGCAAAGGCCTTTCCGCGGCCCATCCCCTCCTGGCGCAGGGGGAGGGCGATGGCGGCGCCTTCGGGGAAATTCTGGATGCCGATGCCCATGGCCAGGGCTGCGGCGGCGGTGAGCAGAGCCGGGTCCCCGCTGTGGGCGGCCAGGGCAAAGGAGATGCCCACCGCCATCCCCTCGGGTATGTTGTGGAGGGTCACCGCCAGCACCAGCAGGGCGGTGCGCTTCCGGGAGGTCTGGCCCTCCTTCCAGTGGAAGGACTCGGGCGTAAAGTGGGGGAGGAGGGAATCCATGGCCAGCAGGAAGGCAATGCCCAGCACCGACCCTCCCGCAGCGGGGAGCCAGCCCGTCAGTCCCATGGCCTCCGCCTCCTCAATGGCGGGAATGAGGAGGGACCACATGCTGGCGGCGATCATCACCCCGGCGGCAAAGCCGAGCATGACCCGGTGAAGGGAGGGGGAGGGCTGCCTCCGAAACAAGAATACCATGGAAGCCCCCAGAGCGGTCATCAGCGCGGTAAATCCGGTCCCGCCTGCGGCCCAAAGAAATGCCTGCGTCACGATGTACATCCTTTCTGAACGAGGGCGGCGGCGTTTGGACAGCGCCGCCGCCTGTGCGTCTGCGTCCAGAATAGGCTATGACAGAGGCGGAACAGATGTGAAGGAGACCTGCCGGAAAGGCCGGATCACACAAGTTTCGGTCAGGGCAGGAACAGGGCCAGGTACAGGCGGCTCATCCAGTAGCCGATGGCCATGCAGCCCGGAAAGGTGAGCAGCCAGGCCAGGGCCACGCTCCCCGCTACCCGCCAGTCCACCGGAGTCTCGGCGGCACAGCCCACGCCCAGCAGGGCGGCGGTGCGGGTGTGGGTGGTGGAGACGGGGAGCCCCAGTATGGTGGCCGTCAGCAGGCAGAGAATGCTGCCCAGATCGGCGGCCAGCCCCTCCCTGGGCCCCAGAGTCACCATCTCCCGGCCTACCTTGTCGATGATGCGCCGCCCCCCCATCAGCGTCCCCAGAGCCATGAACAGGGCGCACAGGACCATGAGCCAGAAGGGGATGGGGAAGGTCTGCTCGTCCGCCCGGCCTTGGGCCAGAGCGGTCCCCAGAAGAAAAACGCCCAGAAATTTCTGACCATCCTGGGCGCCATGAAAAAAAGCGGTTCCAGCGGCTCCTGGGATTTGGGATAAAAGGAATGTACGGTTTTTCCACTTTACGGATAAAAGCCCCCGCTCCGCCCACCTGCCCGCCCAGGAACCGGCGGCCGCAGACAGGATCAGTCCCAGCAACACCTTGCCCCAGCTGTCCCAGCGGACGCAGGACAGTCCTCCTTCCAAAGCTATGGCAGCTCCCGACAGTCCGGCCACCAGGGCGTGGCTCTCGCTGGTGGGGATACCGAACCACCAGGCCAGACCGGCCCACAGGACGATGGCCGTCATGGCGGCGCACAGAGCGGTGAGGGCCGCGGGAGGCCCGCCCTCAAAGACGGCAATGGAGTAAATGGTCTCCGCCACCGAGGCATTGACCGCTGTGACGCACAGCACGCCCAAAACATTGCACCCCGCCGCCAGCAGCACCGCCAGCCGGAAGGGGAGGGCGCCGGTGACCACCGCTCCGGCAATGGCGTTGGGGGCATCGGTCCAGCCGTTGACCAGCAGGACGGCCAGACACAGCAGGAATGTGAACGCCAGAGGGGGACTGTGGACTGCTTGGCTGACAAATTCGGCAAAAGAAAGGGGCATGGAACCACCTCCATACCCCAATTTATGTCAGCTGTCCTCCAAATATGACCGGCTCCCGCCGGGCGGGGGCGCGTGGCGGTCAACGCCTGGGTCCAGAGGGGCCGAGGCGGGCGCGATGGCCCCCTTTCCATATTTGGCCCGAATGGAATCCAGAGTACCCTCCAGTTTCTCCAGCCGTTCCCGCTTCCGGTCCTGGGTGTCGGCCAGCAGGTCCAGCTGGGCCCCTGCCTCCTCCTCCGAAATCAGGTAGATGGCGGTCACCGTCAGGGCACGGACCGGGCGGTCCATGGCCCAGCAGCTCTCCGCCAGCTCCATGGCAGCCTGGGCGATCTCCCGGGACAGACAGGTGGGGGAGCGCAGGCGCTGCTGACGGCTGAGATCCCGAAAATCCGGGTCCCGGATGGCAAGGGATACTCCTTGACATTTCATGTGATGCCGGCGCAGACGGGCGCCCACCTGATCGGAAAGCTGAGTGATCCCCGCACGGATCTCCTCCCGTCCCTGGAGGTTGCGGGGAAAGGTGAGGCCGTTGCCCACCGACTTGGGCGGTGTCTGCTGGGCGGCGGGCGCCACGGGGGACCGGTCCAGGCCGCAGGCAAAGTCGTGGAGCTGGGCGCCGTTTTTGCCCAGCAGGGTGAACAGGGACTCCCGGTCGAACCGGGCCAGGTCCCCGATGGTGCGGATGTTGAATTTCTGAAAGGTCTGGGCCGCCGCGCGCCCCACATAGAGCAGGTCGGTGACAGGCAGGGGCCAGACGATCTGCCGGAAGTTTTCCCGGGTGATGACGGTGGTGGCGTCGGGCTTTTTGTAGTCGCTGCCCAGCTTGGCAAAGACCTTGTTGAAGGACACCCCCACTGATATGGTCAGTCCCAACTCCCCCCGGAGCCGGTCCCGGATCTGGTCGGCCAGGGCTCTGGCATTGCCGCCGAAGAGATGGAGGGTGCCGGTGAGATCCAGCCAGCTCTCGTCGATGCCGAAGGGCTCCACCAGATCGGTGTACTCCTGATAGATCCGGTTGACCCGGCGGGAAAACTCCCGGTACTTGTCGTGGTGGGCGGGGAGGAGGACCAAATCGGGGCACTTTTTTCGGGCCTGCCAGATGGTCTCGGCGGTTTTGACGCCAAAGGTTTTGGCGGGCTCGTTTTTGGCAAGGATGATACCGTGGCGGCTGTCCGGATCGCCGCAGACGGCCACCGGTAGGTGCCGCAGCTCTGGGTGGTCCAGCAGCTCCACCGAGGCGTAAAAACTGTTCAGATCGCAGTGAAAAATGACCCGCTCCACCCGTATCCCTCCTTTGACTTCCGAATCCTGCCTACGGAACCGGCAGCGCGTCGGCCGGTCCGTTCCCTACAACTGATTATAATCGGTCCTGACCGAAAAGTCAAACGAATGTTCTAAAATTCGTTGACAAATGGCGGAAGAGCTGATAGGATGTAAAAAAGGACCTCCGGCCATCCGGAGGCTGCGGGAGGGCTTTATGGAATACATCCCCGCCAAGCACCTGCTCCAGCGGAACAGGTCCACCGAGTGGTTCGGCACCGACCACACGATGAATCTCTACCGGGGCTGCTGCCACGGCTGCATCTACTGCGACAGCCGCAGCGCCTGCTACCAGGACCCGGAATTTGACCGGGTGAAGGCCAAGGCTGACGCGCTGAGGATCCTGCGGGACGACCTGGCCCGAAAGGCCAGACCCGCCCTGATCGGTATGGGCTCCATGAGCGATCCCTACAACCCCTTTGAGCGGGAACTGCTGCTGACCCGCCATGCCCTGGAGCTCATCGACGCCTACCAGTGCGGGGTGGCCGTGGCCACCAAGAGCGATCTGATCGTCCGGGATGCGGACCTGTACGGGATGATCCGGGAGCACTCCCCGGTGATCTGCAAAGTGACCGTCACCACTGCCGACGACGCTCTGGCGGCGAAGCTCGAGCCGGGAGCGCCCCCTCCCAGCCGCCGGCTGGAGGCGGTGCGCCGGCTGTCGGAGGCCGGGATCTTTACCGGCGTGCTGCTGATGCCGGTGCTGCCCTTCGTGGAGGACTCGGAGGAAAACGTGCTGGCCGTCACGGAGGCGGCGGCCCGGGCGGGGGCCAAGTTCGTCTGCGCCGCCTTTGGAGTCACCATGCGGGAGGGCCAACGGGAGTATTTTCTGGGGCAGCTGGACCGGGCCTTCCCTGGCCAGGGGCTGGGGGAGCGGTATCGAAAGAGATACGGGTACCGCTATCAGTGCTCCAGTCCCAGGGCCCGGGAGCTGTGGGAGGGATTCTCCCGGCGGTGCCGGGAGCTGGGTCTGCTGTATGAGATGGGGCACATCGTCTCCGCCGCCACCCGGCCCTACGCCGACCGGCAGCTGACCTTCTTTGATTGAGAAAAACAAGAGCGGCTCCGAACAATCGGAGCCGTTCGTTTTTTGTCAGGAGGCTTTGCTTCGTGTCAGGAACAGTCCCGCGCACAGGGCGGTAAAGGGGGCCACGGTGACCAGCCCGAAGGAGCCAATCACGGTGTGGATGATCTCGGCGGCCACATATTTGTAGTTGAAGATATTGGACAGGGGGGTGCCTTGGGCCATAAAGACCATGAGCAGGGCCACATAGCCTCCGGAGTAGGCGAAGAGCAGGGTGGTGGTCATGGTGCCCATGGCGGCTCGGCCCACGTTCATCCCGGAACGGGCGGCCTCCCACCAGCTCAGGTCGGGCCGCTTTTCCACCACCTCGGCCACGGCGGAAGTGATGTCCACCGACAGGTCCATGATGGCCCCCGAGGCGCCGATAAAGACGGACGCCATGAAGATGCTGGTCAGGTTCAGGTGCTGGTAGCCGGCGTACAGCAGACTTTCCGAGTAGGCCATCACCGCCCCGTGGATCTTGAACAGGTCGGTGAACAGGATGCCCAGAACGCAGGTGACGAGAATGCCCAGAAAGGAGCCGGAGACGGCGGCCAGGCACCGCCGGTCAAAGCCGTAGACCAGGGCGATGATAAGGACGGTCAACGCCAAGGTGATGGCCAGCCCCACATAAATCGGGTTCCAGCCCCGGAGGTACAGAGGGACCAGCAGCTTCCAGATCATCAGCACGGTGAGGATGAAGGAGAGTACCGCCCGCAGCCCCGCCGGTCCGGCGAAGAGGAGCAGCAGAAGGACAAACAGCCCGGCCAGAAGCAGCTCCCAAGGTGTGCGGTAGTGGTCGATCATGGAGACACTGAGGATCTGGTCCCCCTGGTAGCTGACGCGGACCAGCGCCTTGTCCCCGGCGGAAAAGATCTTGTCCTGCTCCAGGGAGCCGTTCAGAGCGTTTTTGCCCTCCGTGGTCCGCCCCTGAAAGGGACCGGACAGGATCTCCAGCTGACAGCGCTGTTCCCCGGAGCGGACCAGGCCGGTGTCCACCACCGTGGACTCATCGGTGGAGAGGACCAGAGCGGGGCGGATGTCCGATTCCTGAAAGACCAGGTTTTCCTCGAATCCGGTGGGGAGGAAAAGGAGAATGAGGGCGAGCAGCGCGCAGCTCCAGACGGGAGCACGGGAGGAGAGAGAGATACCGGATAGAATATGTTTCATAACATGCGGTTCCTTTGTCGGAATATAGTGCAAATTTTAGTTTATTGGTGTATTATGGGGAGGGTTTCGCCCTGCTGGGCGAGTTCCTTTGCCCGCGGCGGCAAAGGAACCAAAACGCCGCCGGGGACGGCGGCAGG
>NZ_JADYTU010000014.1 GCF_021531375.1 Pseudoflavonifractor phocaeensis | reverse complement strand
CAGAGCGCTTGCTTATATTAGCAAAACCGTACCCGTTTGTCAACACCTTTTTTCATTTTTTTCGAGCTTTTTTCCACTTTCTTTTCCACACCCATATCTTAGGTCTTACCCCCTTTTTCATCACAAAATATGCCGTTTCTCCGCCATCCTCCCCAAACGCCGAACAGCAGCGCCAGCAGAAACGGAACCACCAACCCCAGAATCAGGTTCCCCCAGAGGACTGTGTCCCGGCTCCAGCGGAGGGCAGTCTCCTCTGGAAAAGCCGTCAGCGCCAGGGCAGCGGCCAGGA
This sequence comes from Pseudoflavonifractor phocaeensis, assembly GCF_021531375.1. GTDB lineage: Bacteria > Bacillota > Clostridia > Oscillospirales > Oscillospiraceae > Lawsonibacter > Lawsonibacter phocaeensis_B. The sequence goes on along the minus strand of NZ_JADYTU010000014.1, from coordinate 55,394 downwards.
TCAGACCGGCGGCCGCGCTATGGGTTTCTTTTACTTTGGAGCACAGCCGCGCCGCCATGGCCCGCAGGCTGAACAGAATCAGCCCGGCCATGGTCAGGTCGGCCAGGGTCCACAGAGCGGTGATCACGCTCTCCACCCGCTGGAAAGCCCCCTCCACCCCCACGCTCTTGGCCAGGGTAAAGAAGGGGCTGTCCAGCTGCCCGGCCAGAGTGGCCCCCAGGCTCCCCAGGATCACAAATTGGGACAGCGCCAGCAGCAGGCAGCCCCCCACCACCCAAAAGGTCCAACGCCGCCCTCCGTCCCGCTCCGGACTTTTTACCCGGTCTGTCAGGAAGGCTGCCCAGAGCCCCCATCCCAGAGTCCCCGCCGCCGGCAGGGCGGAACGGAGAACGGGTACTAAGTCTCCGGTCCACAGGGGCAGGACCCGCTCCAACCGGATCTGGGTCAGGGACAGCAGGAGCACCACTCCCCCGGCGGTCAGCAGGATAGCCAGGAAGATCTGGCCGGCCCGGGCGAAGGCGGCCAGCCGTCCCCGTCCGATCCAGAGGGCCAGCCCTGCCACCGCCAGCAAAAAGAACCACAGCGCCCCGTCCCGCTGTCCCGAGGACAGCAGCCTCCGGGCACATAACCGCAGCCGGAGGGTCAGCAGCAGCTCCCCCCATACTATATATATAAGCAAAACTGCCTTTCCCGCCCAACTGCTCCCCAGCCGGCGGGCCAGTCCACAGCCCTCCCCAAGCCGGCTCAGAAGCCAGCCGGCGGCCAGTACCAGGGGAATGGCGGCGACAGGAGCCAGCCAGGCCCCTTTTCCAGCCTGGGGCAGGGTGACCGCCGGCAGCAGCTCCGCCGCCGGGGCCAGCGTCCCCGCCCAGACCAGAGCGGCCAGCTGGGTCCGCGAGATCTTGTCCTCCTCCATATTCGTGCCCCCCTTCCCGTTTCTTTCCGTATTATGGGTGAAGCTCCACCCGGACCGTTACCTCCGGCTCCCGCCGGGCAAAGGTCCGGCTCCAGTCCTCCCGGACCCGGCTCCAGACCCCAGGGGCGGTGAGCGCCCCTTTGGCCCCCAGCCCCAGGCAGTCCGCCTCCCAGCCTCTCAGCCGGTCCAGCGTCCCCCGGACCCGTGCCTCCTCCCGGAGGCGGACCTGCTGCTCCAGCTCTTCCAGCTCCTCTCCGGTCAAAGGACGGCTGTGCTCCGTCAGGCGGGCGGTCACACGGCAGGTGAGGGACAGGCCTCCCTCGTCAGTCAGACGGCAGGCTGCGCTCCCCCCGGACACCCGGACCGTCACCGGCTCTCCTCCCACCGTCTCCTCCAGCACATGGGCAGAGGGCTTGCCCGCCAGCAGCTCCAGCCCCCGGGCCTCCTCCCCTTCCAAAAAGCCGGCCAGCCGGTCCCCTTTCAGCACGGCGTAGCCTCCGTCCACCAGAGCGGCCCCCTCCCCCTCCATTACCGTCAGGGCGGGCACATAGGAGCTACCCTGCTCCAGCAGATTGGCGTATACCTCCCCCATCCGCCGGGAGATGGCGGACACCCCCATCTCCCCGTCGGTACACAGGGTGGTCAGGCGGCTGTCCACCCCCTGGTCGCCTCCCGACTCCACCGCGCCCCGGGCCGTTCCCCGAACCACCCAGATCCGGGCCCCGAGGCCCAGCTCCACGTCCCGGGCGAAGTAGTCCAGCACCGGGGACACGCCGTCCCTGGCCAGATCCTCCCCCAGCAGGAGCTGGTCCACATAGCCGAAGAACACATAGCTGTCGCTGAGACTCTGGAGGGTCAGCGCGGCGGCGCTGAGAGACCCGCCTTGGGCGGACAAGATAAGAGCCGGCTCCCGGTCCCCCTGGAGCCCTCTGGCCCGGGGGCCGGTGGACACGGTGACGGTCAGCGCGTCCCCGCCTCCGTCTACCCCCATGGTCCGCAGCAGGGCCATGTCCTCCATCTCCCGGGGGTAGGGCAGCTGGCCGCAGCCGGTCAGCAGCACGCTCAGCAGCAGCGCCGGAACGGCGATTGCTTTTCTCATCTCTGGTTCCTCCGATTCTCCGTCCTCACAGCTCCGTCCCGCCACTTCATCCAAGGCAGAGGCGGACGGATCAGACTGGGGTGGCCCCGCCGGACCCGGGTCCCCGTGGTGAATGGGGCCAGATAGGGGACGCCGAAGGTCTCCAGCCCCGCCAGATGATAGATGAGGGCAGCGCAGCCCATCGTCAGCCCGAACAGCCCCCCCAGGCTGGCCAGAATGGCCAGCAGAAACCGCCACAGCCGCAGGGCGCTGCCCAGGTCCTGGGAGGGCATGGTGTACCCGGCCACCCCGGCGATGGCCACGGCAATGAGGACGGCGGGGGATACGATGTGGGCGTCCACCGCCGCATTGCCCACCACCAGCCCGCCCAGAATGGACACAGTGGCTCCAATGGGGCTGGGGAGCCGGAGGCCCGCCTCCTGGACCACCTCGAAGGCCAGCAGCATGATAAGCACCTCGAAGATGGTGGAGAAGGGCACCTCCTGTTTGGCGGAGACGATGGACAAAGCCAGCTTGACCGGGATTGCCTCGGGATGAAAGGTGACCAGGGCGATATACAGCCCCGGCAGCAGCAAAGTCACCAGGGCGCAGAGGTAGCGGATCAGGCTGAGGGCGGAGGCCGTCATCCAGTGGTAGGCCCGGTCCTGCCCCGTCTTGAAGAACTGGTCCACGGTGCCGGGGACCAGCCACCCCAGGGGAATACCGTCGGCGATGAGGCCCACCCGTCCCTCCAGCAGTCCCTGGCAGAAGCGGTCGGGCCGCTGGGTGTAGACCATGAGGGGGAAGGGGGTCCGGGCGGCCTCCACCAGATACTCCTCCAGGTTGCCCGCCGCCTCCACCCCGTCGATGTCGATCTCGTCCAGCTTCTGCTCCAGCCGGGCCACCGTGTCCGGGTCGGCGATGCCCGCCAGATAGACCACGTCCACCGGCGTCAGGGACTGGCGGCCCACAGTGTGTTCCTTCACCTTCAGTTCCGGAGCCCGGAGCCGGCGGCGGACCAGGGAGGTGTTGGTTCGGACGCTCTCCACAAAGGAGTCCCGGGCTCCCTTCAGCGCCGGCTCGTTCTCCGGCTCCCCCACGGAGCGCTTCTCCTCGGTGGCCACGGGAATCAGCAGGGCGTCGGACCGGCCGGGGAAAAAGAGGGCGCAGCTGCCGTCGATGATGGCCAGGGCCGCCTCGTCCAGTTCGGTGGCGCGGGTGGCCGACTGGGCATAGAGGGCCCCCTTCTCCAGCAGCTCAAAGACCCGGCTCTCCGGGACGGAGGCCAGCATGGGGTCCTGGGCCAGGGGCCGCATGACGTAGTCGTTGAGCCGCTCCGTCCGGGCCATCCCGCCGATGTAGCACACCGTCACCTGCCGGGAAGGGTCGCCGTGGAGATACACCTGCCGCTTGTTGAAATCGTCACAGTCGGCAAAGACCCGCTCCAGGTTCTCCAGAGAGAGCGGCATGGGGATGCGGGGCTCCTGCCGGGGGTGGGGCAGATCGATCCTGGGTGCTCGAGACATGAAACCTCCCTCCTTTCGGCTTAGTTTGCCGAAATGGAGGGAGGTTATGTGCGGAGATGGAAATTTTAGTTGATCGTTTTATGTAAGGTAAGGGCTTGGTAGGGCGGGGACTTATCCCTCCCCCTTGTGGCCTTCGGCCATTTCCCCCCCGACGGGGGGAATCGTCCCCCGCCGTCCGACGGCTGCCATTTTGGCGGCGGCCCCAAGGGGCCGCCCTACGGGCGGGGCGTCCAGAGGCCGCCCCCTACGAAGCCATATTGTAAACCGTGCGTAGGGGGCGGCGGCCCCGACGCCCCATAATACATCCATAAACTAAAATTTATTTTGCCGCTTTTTGACGTGCAGCAGCTTTGGAAATAACTCCCGCTCCGGCCCCCTTCCGCCGCTCCAGGGCCTTGGCCGCTTCACAGATAGGGATGGGAGCTATGGCCAGCAAAACGACGGCGAGCCACTGGGCGGCGCTCATAGGCGCCACGGAGAACACCCCCCGCAGGGGCGGGACCACCAGCACCGACAGCTGCAGGGCCATCCCCGCCAGAAATGCCCTGTTCATGGCCGGGTTGGACAGCACCCCCTGGGAGAAGAGGGACCGGTCCTCGCTGCGGACGTTAAAGGCGTGGAACAGCTGGCACAGGGTGAGGGTGGCGAAGGCCATGGTGTTGGCCGCCGCCCCCTCCATTCCCGGGGCTCCAAGCCGGGCATAACCCAGGAAATAGGCCGTCAGGGTCAGCCCTCCCACCATCAGCCCCTGCCAGGCCAGCCGCAGGGAAAACCCCCGGCTGAACAGTCCCGCCCGGGCGTCCCGGGGCCGCTCCTCCATAACCCCCTCCTCCACCGGCTCCACTCCCAGAGCCAGGGCGGGCAGGGAATCGGTGACCAGATTGAGCCACAGCAGCTGCACCGGCACCAGAGGCATCTGGCCCAGGTCCAGGAGGGTGGCTGTGAAAATAGTGAAGATCTCCCCGATGTTGCAGGAGAGGAGGTAGTGGATGGCCTTGCGGATGTTGGAGTAGATCCCCCGGCCCTCCTCGATGGCGGAGACGATGGTGGAGAAATTGTCGTCGGTGAGGATCATGTGGGCGGCTCCCTTGGCCACGTCGGTGCCCGCCAGACCCATGGCGCAGCCGATATCCGCCGCCTTCAGGGCGGGGGCGTCGTTGACCCCGTCCCCCGTCATGGCCACCACATGGCCCTTCTTCTGCCAGGCCCGGACGATCCGCATTTTATGCTCCGGGGACACCCGGGCAAAGACGGAGAACTTTTCGATCTCCTCCTCCAGCATCTCCTGAGGCATAAAGTCCAGCTCCGGCCCCGTCACCGTCACTCCGCCGGGCCGGAGGATGTCCAGCTCCCGGGCCACGGCGGCGGCGGTGGCCCGGTGGTCTCCGGTGATCATCACAGGGCGCACCCCCGCCCGGTGGCACTTGTCCACGGCGGCGCGGACCTCGGGCCGGGGCGGGTCCATGAGGCCGAAGAGGCCCAGAAAGGTCAGCCCGCTCTCCACCGCCCGGGGCTCCAGCCCCGCGGGCAGGATCGCCAGCTCCCGCCGGGCCACGGCGATGACCCGGAGGGCCCGCTTGGCCATGTCCTCGTTGGCGCTCAGGATCCGCTGGCGGTCGTCATTGCTCAGCGGCCCGTTGGGCCCAGCCACGCACAGGGGCAGCAGCACGTCGGGCGCCCCCTTGACAAACACCGTCCAGCCTCCGTTCTTTCCGGGGTGGACGGTGGACATGAGCTTGCGGTTGGAGTCGAAGGGGATGTCGGCGCTCCGTGGCCGTTCCTCCATCAGCTTGCCCTGGTCCACCCCCTCCCGGGCGGCGGCCACCACCAGCGCCCCCTCGGTTGGGTCGCCGGAGGCGGTGGGCGCCCCGGCCTTCCACTCCAGCCTCGCGTCGGAGCACAGGCACCCCGCCACCAGCGCGTCCCGCCGGTGGCCGCCCGGAGGCGTCCACAGCTCCTGGACGGTCATTTTGTTCTGGGTCAGGGTCCCCGTCTTATCCGTGCAGATGACGCTGGCGCAGCCCAGAGTCTCCACGGCGGGCAGCTTTTTCACAATGGCCCCCCGGGCGGCCATCCGCTGGACCCCCAGGGCCAGGACGATGGTGACGATGGCGGGCAGACCCTCGGGAATGGCAGCCACCGCAAGGGAGACGGCGGTCAGGAACATCTCCAGCATGTTCTTTCCCTGGACCAGCCCCACCCCGAACATGACCGCGCACACCGACAGGCACAGAAAGGACAGGGACTTGGAGATCTCGGCCATTTTCCGCTGGAGGGGGGTGTCCCCCTCCCGGCCCTCCAGCAGCAGGTTGGCGATGTGTCCCATCTGGGTGTCCATCCCCGTGGCCACCACCAGGGCGGAACCCCGGCCGGCAGTGACCAGAGTGCCGGAGATGAGCATGTTCCGCCGGTCCCCCAGAGGGGTGTCCTCCGGCAGCGACTCCAGGGCCTCCTTTTCCACGGGCACCGACTCCCCCGTCATGGAGGACTCGTCGGCCCGGAGGCGGCTGCACTCCAGGATGCGGGCGTCGGCGGGCACCTGGTCCCCCGCCTCCAGCAGGATCACGTCTCCGGGCACCAGATGGGCGGCCGGGAGCCTTTGGGCCTTGCCGTCCCGCAGGACCCGGGCCATGGGAGAGGACATCCGCCGCAGCTCCTCCAGCGCCCGCTGGGCGTGGTCCTCCTGAGTAATGGAGATGATCCCGTTGACCAGGACGATAACAAGGATGATGGCCCCGTCCAGCCAGTCCTCTCCCCCGCTGGCCGCCAGGGAAAGCCCCGCCGCCCCCAGCAGGACCAGGATCATGGGGTCCTTCAGCTGTCCCCATATCCGGGCCAGCACGGAAGGCCCCTTGGGCGCTTCCAGTTGGTTGAGACCCGCCTTTTCCAGCCGCCGGGCCCCCTCCCGGCCGGTAAGGCCCTCCGGGCCGCTGTCCAGCTCCTTCATGATCTGGGTAACCGGCCTGCTGTGCCACTCGCCCATATGTACCACGCTCCTTTCCTTTGTCCGGTTGTCCTATCAGTATAGAACAGGGCCTGTCCCGATTTTTGGGGAAACTTGGAGAGAAGCAAAAAAGAGCCCGGCTTTCAATGGGAGCCGGAGCTCAAACAAGGGAAAAAACGCCCCCTGGGCCATGGTCCGGTCCCGGGTATACAGAAATACAAAAGGAAATGCCCGTTTCTCCAGTTGCTTTTTTCGCCCGCTCTCTGTACAATAAAAGCGACCAAATCCATCCAGGAGGTCTTGACTATGGATCACTTAACGGAAAAATTCGCCAAGCTGGGCGTGGACAGCGCCCCCGGCCAGGAGGGCCTGCAAAAGCAGGAGGTCCTGCCTCTGGAGGGCGACCCCATCCCCGGCGTTCCCGTGGACTTCTCCCACGGCGACGTGGACGCCCACAAGCCCATCCCCGGCAGTCTGGAGACCTTTGCGGCAGGCTATGAGGCCGGCGGTTGCCAGGCCTACACCGAGTACCGGGGCAAGGGGACCGTCCGCCGCTATCTGGCGGAAAAGCTGGCCGGCTTCAGCGGCGCTCCCGTGGACCCCGACACTGAGCTTATCCTCACTCCGGGCACCCAGGGCGCCCTGTTCCTGGCCATGGGCTCCCTCATCGCCCCCGGGGACAAGGTGGCCATCATCGAGCCCGACTACTTCGCTAACCGGAAGCTGGTGGAGTTCTTCGACGGCGAGCTGGTCCCCGTGCCCATCCGCTGGCAGGACACGGAGCACTACTCCGGTCTGGACCTGGAGGCCCTGGAGCAGGCCTTTCAGGCGGGGGTGAAGCTGTTCCTCTACTCCAACCCCAACAACCCCACCGGCGTCATCTACTCCCCCCAGGAGGTGTCCGCCATCGGCCGTCTGGCCAAGCGGTACAACGTGGCCGTCATCGCCGACGAGCTGTACTCCCGCCAGCTCTTCGACCCGGACCTGCCCTACACCCACCTGCGCGCCCTGGAGGAGAAGCCCGACGCCCTCATCACCATCATCGGCCCCTCCAAGACCGAGTCCCTCAGCGGCTTCCGGCTGGGCGTGGCCTATGGCTCCGCCCCCATCATCACCCGGATGGAAAAGCTCCAGGCCATCGTCTCCCTGCGCGCCGCCGGTTACTGCCAGTCCGCCTACCTCAACTGGTTCTCCGAGCCCCAGGGCTGGCTGGAGGCCCGGGTAGCCGACCACCGGGCCATCCGGGACGACCTGCTGGCCGTCATCGCCAAATATCCCGGCTGTTGGGCCCGCCCCACCGAGGGAGGCAGCTACCTCTTCCTCCGGCTGCCCAAGCTGAAGGTCACCATCGGCCAGTTCGTCAAGCTGTGCCGGGCCCAGGCCGCCGTCACCGTCACCCCTGGCACCGAATTCGGTCCCCAGTTCACCGACTGGGTCCGGCTGAACTTCTCCCAGGACCGCAAGGCGGCCGTGGACGCCGTGGACCGACTGTGCCGGATGGCACAGCGCTATCAGGCCTGACCCTATCCACCCCAATCAGACAGGAGGCACCCCACATGAACAAAAATCCCATTCCCCAGGGCAAATACAAGCCCGCCGTCCGCCATGGCGACCTGATCTTCACCGCCGGTATGACCCCCCGGAAGGACGGCGTCCTGCTGATGAGCGGCCGGGTCTCCCCCGACCAGCCCGTGGAGTTCTACCGCGACGCCATCCGCCAGGCGGTCGCCAACGCCCTCACCGCCGCCCGGAACTGTCTGGCGGAGGGGGAGCGGATCGCCCAGATCCTGTCCCTCACCGTTTACGTCAACGCCGCCCCCGATTACACCACCCACGCCAAGATCGGCGACGTGGCCTCGGAGTACCTCTTTGAGCAGCTGGGGGACGCGGGTATCGGCCCCCGGGCCGCCATCGGCGTGGCCACCCTCCCCGGCGGCGCGCCGGTGGAGATCCAGCTGGTCGCCGCCGCCCAGCCCCTCTGACCGCGCCGCCGGATCTGAATCCGCATCAATAAAAACCGTGCCCCTCCGTCAGGAGAGGCACGGTTTTTATGTATCTTCCTTGGGCTGTCAGCCCTGGCTGCCAGCGGCAGAAGAGGACGCGGAGCTGTCCGCCTCCTTGGCCTCGGTAATGGCCATGATCTCGTTGTAGGCCCCGCTCTGGAGGGACTGGGCCTTCTCCCAGAAGTCGGAGGGGTCGATCTTGTCATAGGCGTCGGTGGTGGTGATGGGATACTCCTCCAGCCACTGCTCGCTCTTGTCCTGCATCCGCTGGGACACCAGCGCGTCCCGGAACTGGTCCAGGTCCTCCAGAGGCAGGCGGAGGATAATGTGGTAGCCGTAGGTGCTCTCCACCACATCGCTGATCTCCCCGTCCTTCAGGGCCAGGGCGGCCTCCTCAAACTCGGGCACCATCTCACCCTTGCAGGTGGTATAGCCGTCGGGGTTGGCGGCCAGACCGGTGTCCTCGCTGTACTCGTTCATCAGGGTGTCAAAGAGAGCCACAGGGTCGTCCGCCGCCCGCAGCTGGGCCAGCAGGTCGTCGGCTTGAGCTTTCTTCTCGGCGACCACATCGTCGCCCAGAGGGGCGTAGCCGGAGGTGCCGTCCTCGTTGGTCACCCAGTTTTCCATATCCTTGGTCAGCAGCAGGATGTGCTTGGCCCGGTAGTAGCCCTCCTCGTCCTGGGCAAAGGAAAGGACCTCGGCGTCGGTGGGATAGCCCTCGCTGTCCTGACCGAAGTAGTGCTCCTGGAGCATGGCGTTCATCTCGCCCGCCAGATAATTCTCCCGGAAGGTGGCGGGGGTCATCATAGCCATCCAGAAATAGTGCTCCATCGCCGTTTCGCTGCCCAGCTCCGCCAGGAAATAAGCCTCATCGGCATCCATGTCGTCCAGGGTCTCCTGGGGAATGCTCAGACCCTCCTGCGCCCCGATCTCGGGCAGCAGGCGGTAAAAGGCGGCCAGCTGAAGGGCGGTATACAGCATGGACTGCTCCGCGGTGACACCGCCCACGTCGCTGTCCCAGGGGATCTCGGTCATGCCGTAGTAGCTGTACTGCTGGAGGGTGTAGGAGATGTTGTAGTTCAGCCAATAGAGCAGGTTGTCGGCCGTGATCTCATAGTCCCCCGCGGTGGCCACCACCGTGTCTCCGGCCAGACCCGCGGTTGCCAGGAAGGGGTCGGTGATCCCGGTCAGGTCCATGGGCTCTATCTGGGAGGCGGAGGAGGCACCGGCAGAAGAGGAGCCGGACGCGTCGGCGGAAGAGCTGTCCCCTTTGGAGCAGCCGGCCATCAAAGTCGTCCCCAGGGCCAGAGCCAGCGCCAGGGACAGAAATCGTTTTGTCATAGTCATAAGTACAGGTTCCTTTCAAAGAGGAAAATCGCCCGGCTTTCGCCGGCAGTGTATCTATCATAACACAAACTGCGGATGGGAGCAAGGCAAGATTCCGCCCCTCGCTCCGCCGCACAAGCGGCGGGGGGCTTGCGCCCCCAAAAGGCGGGGACCCGTTTCGGGCGCTCACCCCTCCAGCCCGGCGGCATAGTCCGCAACCAAAGTTCGTGCCGCTCTTAAGGGGTCCTCGCCTTTTTTCAGCCGCAGGGACAGATAGGGCTTGTCGCCGGCGGAAAAGAGCAGCCGGCCCTTGTACTTGTCGCTCCCGCACAGCTGGGACACCTGGCGCAGATCGAACTTGGGGATGGTCAGCAGCAGGGCGCCGTTCTTCTGGTCGATGTCGGTGATGTCCGCCCGGGCCGCGTCCGCCCGGAGGAGGGCCACGGAGATCAGGTTGTTCACCTGCCGGGGCGGCTCGCCGTAGCGGTCAATGAGCTCATCCACCAGATCGTCCGCGTCCCCTTCCGACCGGATGCCGGCGATGCGCCGGTACAGGTCCATCCGCTGTTCGGGAGAGGGGACGTACCGGTCGGGGACGGAGGCGGCCACCGACAGGTTGGCGGCGCACTCGGTCCGGGTGGGGACGGGCTGGCCCTGCTCGGTGAGCACCGCCTCCTCCAGCAGCCGCAGGTACATGTCGTAGCCCACAGACAGCATAAAGCCGCTCTGCTCCGGACCCAGCACGTTGCCCGCGCCCCGGATCTCCAGGTCCCGCATGGCGATCTTGAAGCCGGAGCCGAATTCGGCGAACTCCCGGATGGCCTCTAGCCGCTTGGCCGCCACCTCGCTGAGCACCTTGCCCTTCCGGTAGGTCAGATAGGCGAAGGCCCGCCGGCTGGACCGGCCCACCCGGCCCCGGATCTGGTGGAGCTGGGCCAGACCAAGCTTGTCGGCGTCCTCGATGATGAGGGTGTTGGCGTTGGGCAGGTCGATGCCGGTCTCGATGATGGTGGTACACACCAGCACGTTCAGCTCCCCGTCGGTCATCCGGCTCATCACGTCGTCAATGGCCTCCTGGGCCATCTTGCCGTGGGCCACCCCAATGGCCGCGTCCTCCCCCAGCAGCAGCTGGAGCCGGGCGGCGGTGCGGTCGATGGTCTCCACCCGGTTGTGAAGGTAATATACTTGCCCCCCTCTTTCCAGTTCCCGGCGCATGGCGTCCCCCAGCACGCTCCAGTCGTGCTCCAGCACATAGGTCTGCACCGGCTGGCGGTCGGCGGGGGGCTCCTCCAGGGTGGACATGTCCCGGATACCGGACAGGGCCATGTTCAGAGTCCGGGGGATGGGGGTGGCGGACAGGGTCAGCACATCCACCTGCTTGAAATTCTCCTTCAGCTTCTCCTTGTGCTGAACGCCGAAGCGCTGCTCCTCGTCCACCACCAGCAGCCCCAGGTCCTTAAAGCGCACGTCCTTGTTGAACAGCCGGTGGGTGCCGATGAGCACGTCCACGCCTCCGTTCTCCACCTTCCGCAGGGTCTCCTTCATCTGGGCGGGGGTGCGGAACCGGGACACCACGTCCACGTTCACCGGGTACTTCCGGAAGCGGTTCAGGGCGGTCAGATAGTGCTGCCGGGCCAGGACGGTGGTGGGCACCAGAATGGCTGCCTGCTTGCCGTCCAGGACGCACTTCATAATGGCCCGGAAGGCCACCTCCGTCTTGCCGTAGCCCACGTCGCCGCACAGCAGCCGGTCCATGGGGGTGGCCCGCTCCATATCGGTCTTGATCTCCTGGATACACCGGAGCTGGTCGTCGGTCTCGGTGTACTCGAACTGCTCCTCAAACTCCCGCTGCCAGGGGGAATCGGGTGAAAAGGCGTAGCCCGGCTGGCGCTGGCGCTGGGCGTAGAGCTGGATCAGGCCCTTTGCCAGGTCCTGGACCGCCTTTTTGGCCTTCTTTTTGGATTTCTCCCACTCGGTGCCCCCCAGGCGGTTGAGTTTTTTGGTCTCGTTGGCGTCCTCGCCGCCGCCGATGTACTTGGACACCAGGTCCAACTGGGTGGCGGGAACATAGAGCACGTCGGTGCCCGCGTAGGCGATCTTCACATAGTCCTTTTCAATGCCGTCCACCGGCATCTTCACCATGCCCACATACCGGCCCACGCCGTGGTGCTCATGTACCACCAGGTCCCCGGGGGACAGGTCGGCGTAGGACTTCAGCTTCTGCCGGTTGGTGGCGTCCTTCCGGGGCCGGGGGCGCTTGACGGCCGCCCGCTCCCCCTCGGTGAGGACGGCCAGCTGGATGCCGGGGTACTCCATTCCCGCGGACAGGCCCCCCACGGTAATGACGGTCTGGCCGGGCTTGGGCAGCTCCGTCAGGCGGAATTCCACGGCGGAGCGCACCTTCTGCTCCCGCAGCAGGGCCTGGAGGTCCAGCGCCCGCTGCTCTCCGGACACCAGCACCAGGCAGGCGAAGCCCGCATTCTGGTAGTGGGCCAGGTCCTGGACCGCAGTCTCCAGACTGGCTCCGAAGGAGGGCAGCTGCTTGGCCACCATGGACAGCAGGACCTTGGGCGGCGTGGGGTAGGCGGCGGTGGTGAAGGAGTCCAGATAGGCCACCGCCCAGTCCTCCAGAAAGGCGCACAGCTGGGGGAAGGTCCGGGCCAGCTCCCCGCAGGAGCCCTCCAGCTCTCCCCGGTCCATCAGGGTCTTCACGTCCTCCTCCAGCTGCCACTGGTAGGTCTTGGCCCGGTCGGCCACCCGGGGGCACTGGTCGAAAATAACGCAGGCGTCCCCGGGCAGATAGTCGGCGGCGGTGGCCATTTTCGGGTAGATCAGCGCCAGATACCGGTCCACCGCCGGGAAGGAGCGGCCTTGAGAGACAGCCTCCCGGTCCTGCTCCAGGGTGGCGGCCAGCTCCTTCAGCCCGTCTCTGGTGGCCTTAGCGGCCAGCTTCCCCAGCTTCTCCGACAGACCGGCCAGACCGCCGGGGGCCATCTGGGGCAGGGCCTCGGCGGCGGGCAGCAGGAGGGCGGAGTCCACGTTTTCGGTGCGCCGCTGGGTGGCGGGGTCGAAGACCCCCATGGCGTCCACCTCGTCCCCGAAGAACTCCACCCGGACGGGCGCCTCCATGCCGGGGGCGTAAATGTCCAGAATGCCGCCCCGGAGGGCGAACTGGCCCACGCCCTCCACCTGGTCGCAGCGGACGTAACCGGCGGCGGTCAGCGTCTCGGTCAAGTCGTTCAGGTCCCGGGTCTGCCCCACCTTCAGCTCCACGCAGCACTGCTCCAGCACCTCCGGGGGCATGGTGCGCTGGAGCAGGCTCTCCACCGTGGCCACCAGATAGGGGATCTCCCCCGCCGCCAGCCGGCGGAGCAGGGCCAGGCGCTTGTGCTCCCACTGGCGGGAGACGGTGGCGGCGTTGTGGAAGGTGAAGGAACGGGGCGTGAGCACCGGGACGGGCTGCTCCGCCAGGGCGGACAGGTCCCGGGCCAGCCGCTCCCCTTCCCCCTCGTCGGCGCACACCACCACCACGGGACGGCCCGTCATCAGACCGATCCCGGCGGCGATGTGGGTCCGGTGGAGGTTGGCCGCCCCGGACAGGGCCACGGGACAGCGGCCCCCCTCCATGGCGGAGAGGAGCTGCTGAAATTCCGGGATTCGGTTGATCGCGGCGGTGAGCAGTTTCATGGGGATGACCTCGCTTTTAAAATTTACAAAATTTGGAAGTTATGGGCGTGGGAAAGCCCCCCGTTCCCTGCGAAGAGGGGGGATGGGTGCCTGTGGTGAGGCGCTTTTGGGTGCGGGGCGGCCAGCCAAGAGAGGCGGGGGCAAGCCCCCGCCCTGCGGCCCATGTCCCCGGGTGTAGGCAGTTTGCAGGGACCGACCCGTTGCCGCCGCAGCGCCGACTCACCCGTTGAACCGGTTCATTCCCTTGTCCAGGCCGTCCTTCAGGATGCACTCGATGGCGTCGGCGGCCTTTTTCACGGCGGCGTCGATGGCCTTCTTGTCCTCCCCCACGAACTTGCCCAGCACCCAGTCGGCCAGGTCATAGTCGGGATGGGGCTTCTCCCCCACGCCCACCCGGATGCGGGGGAACTGGTCGGTGCCCAGGTGCTGGATGATGTTTTTCAGCCCGTTGTGGCCTCCGGCGGAGCCTTTGGCCCGGATACGCAGCCGGCCCACGGCCAGCGCGGTGTCGTCGGACACCACCAGCACATGGTCGGGGGGCACCTTGTAAAAGTCCACCGCCTGGCGCACCGCCTCTCCGGACAGGTTCATGTAGGTGATGGGCTTCATCACCAGCACCTTTTCCCCGGAAATGGTCAGCAGATTGGTCAGCGCCTTGAACTTCAGCTTCTGGATGGGCTTGTTCTGCCGCTCGGCTACCTCGTCGGCCACCATGTAGCCCACGTTGTGCCGGGTATTCTCATATTTATCCCCGGGGTTGCCCAGACAGACCAGAATCCACCCGGCGCCGCCGGAATTTTTTTGGAAAAGCATGTGGGTCTCCTCGTTTTCATCAAAAATCGGACAATCCAAATAGGGGCGGGTAAACCTACCCGCCCCTCTACTGTCAAAAAAGTGGCTTTGCCATTTTTTGAATGGGAAAGCACGAAATTTTCACCTCGATTTCTTCCGAAATTGTCGGCAAAAATTTCGTGAGAGGTGTCATTTCCCACGCGCATGTCGCGGGAAATGACATGATTTAACTTTATTCCGTCGCCTGCGGGCGGCGGAACTCCTTGCAGGAGGGCTTTTTGACAAGCCCCCCCGCAGCGGAAGAATTGCGTTCTGTTTTTCCCGGCGGCAAGCGCGCCGGGAAAAACACCGCTCATCTGACAAGCGGTGCCAGCGCAGCGAACGCTGCGCGGTCAGCCGCAAGCCTCGATCAGAGAAACAGCGGGGACACGGAGGTCTCCATATAGATGTGGCTGATGGCCTCGGCGAACATGTGGGCCACGGAGATATACTTGATCTTGGGGCAGTCGGCACCGGGCTTGCTGGGGATGGTGTTCAGGAAGATGACCTCGTCCAGAACGCTGTCGGCGATGCGCTGGATGGCGGGGCCGGACAGCACGCCGTGGGAGGCGCAGGCGGTGACGTCCTTGGCGCCGCCCAGCTCCACCAGCGCCTTGGCGGCGTGGCACAGGGAGCCACCGGTGTCCACCATGTCGTCCAGGAGGATGACGTGCTTATCCTTCACGTCGCCGATGATGTTCATGACCTCGGAGGAATTGGCCTTCTGGCGGCGCTTGTCCACAATGGCCATGGGCATATCCAGCTTCTGGGCGAAGGCGCGGGCGCGGGCCACGGAGCCCACGTCGGGAGACACCACCATGGTATCGGCGTGGACGGCGGCGAACTTGCGGATGAAATGGTCCACAAAGATGGGAGAACCCAGCAGGTTATCCACAGGGATGTCGAAGAAGCCCTGGATCTGGTTGGCGTGGAGGTCCATGGTCAGCACCCGGTCGGCGCCGGCCTCAGTAATCAGATCGGCCACCAGCTTGGCGGAGATGGGGTCGCGGGGCTTGGTCTTGCGGTCCTGGCGGGCATAGCCGAAGTAGGGGATCACAGCGGTGATCCGACCGGCGGAGGCCCGCTTCAGGGCGTCGATCATGATGAGCAGCTCCATCAGCGCGTCGTTGACGGAATGCTGCTTGCCGTCCTTGTCCACAAAAGCGCAGGTGGACTGGACCACAAACACATCAGAGCCGCGGACGGTCTCATAGAAAGAAGCAAAGTTCTCTCCGTCAGAAAATGCGCCTACTTCAGAGGTGCCCAGAGGGATACCCAGTTCCTTGCAGATATCCTTGGCCAGCTGGGGATTGGAATTGCCGGTAAAAACCTTGATGTCCTTCCCATGTGCGATCATGTTGTTTCCTCCCATAATTTGGTGTGCGCGCCGGCCCTGTCCCGCCGGGGGCACCCGTTTTCCTTTTCTGTCTCTTCGCAGGGGGTCAATGCTTGGTGTGAGCGGGTCGGCTCACTTTTTCCCTTTCTTTTCCCGGTTGGCGGCGGCCCAGCCCTCCTTGACCTGCTGCCGGGCCCGGCCGATGACCATGGCGTCGCCGGGGATGTCCTCAGTCACGGTGGTGGCGGCGGCGATAAAGGCCCCGTCCCCCACAGTCACGGGAGGCACAAAGTTGGTGTTGCAGCCCACGAACACGTTGCTGCCGATGGTGGTGCGGTGTTTCTGGAAGCCGTCGTAGTTGCAGGTGACGGTGCCGCAGCCGAAGTTGCAGTTGTCGCCCACATCGCTGTCGCCCACATAGGTCAGGTGGGCCATCTTAGTGCCCACGCCCAGGTTGCAGTTCTTCAGCTGGACAAAGGCCCCGATCTTGGAGCCCTCCCCTACCACGCAGTGGGGCCGGATGTGGGTGTAGGGGCCGATCTGGCAGTTGGGGCCGATCTGGCTCTCCTCGCACTGGGAGGCGTTGATGGTGGTCCCCTCCCCCACGGTGCAGCCGGTCAGCATCACATTGGGCCCGATCTGGCAGTTGGGGCCCACCACGGTGTCCCCCCGCAGAATGGTGCCGGGCAGCAGCAGCGTGCCCGCCCCCACGGTCACCGTGTCCTCCACATAGACAGCGGCGGGGTCCATCATCTCCACACCGGCCGCCAGCAGGGCCTGCCGCTTGGCCGCCAGGGCCTCGGAGTGATCCTTCATAACGATCTTGTCCTCCTATCGCAATCGAATGACGGAAAACCGTCATTTCTTTCCATTTGACATTATAGCATAATATCAGGGAATTTCAGCCATGGCAAGGGGAATTTTTTTGAATTGGGCCAGAAACCGCAATTTCTTCACAATATCGCTCAACAGGGCAAAACTCCTCTCCGCCGTCTCGGAGAGGAGTGCCGCTTTTTGCCCTCAGCCGGCGGGAATCAGGGGACGAACCCCCAGCTTTTCCCGCAGCCGGGAAGGGTGATAGATGCGGAACACCTCCAGCCCGGCGCAGAAGGTGTCCACCAGATCCACCAGCAAGGCCTCGGGGGACCGGGGCAGCTGGCCGCCCAGGGGCCACATGTGGGACAGGATGATGTTGCGCTCCTTTGAGGACAGGCGGGTCAGCGCCTCGGCGTTCCGGGCGGCGGCCCGGGGATGGTCGAAGCACTGCCAGCCGGGGTGGGCGGACTTGTCCTTGGAGTCGTATAAATACAGGTCGTGGAGCAGCCCGCCCCGGGCGGCGGCGGTCTCGTCCAGACCCAGGGCCCGGGCCGCCCGGAAGGACAGATAGGCCACAAAGAGGGAGTGGTCCAGGGTGGTGATCGGTCCGTGGTGCTTCCACCGGCCCATCATACGCACCTGGTCGGACCCCAGCAGCTCCCCGGTGGTCTCGACAAATTCACGCATAAAACGATTCATTGGAATCAGTCCTTTCTGGAAACGGGTGTGAGAGGGCCCCGCGGGCCGCGCCCCACTAAAGTGTGTCCTTACATATTCCCGGCGCCGGAGAGAGGACGGCGTGCGCCTCACCTTCATCATAGCGCACCGGCTCTCCGCTGTCACCCGGAACATTTTCCCTTACCGGATCTGGCCCCCGCCCCGGATGACATACTTGAAGGTACACAGCTCCCGGAGGCCCAGGGGGCCCCGGGCGTGGAGCTTCTGGGTGGAGATGCCCATCTCGCAACCCAGACTGAACTCCCCTCCGTCGGTGAACCGGGTGGAGGCGTTCCAGTAGACGGCGGCGGAGTCCACCCCCGCCAGGAACCGCTTGGCCGCCCCTTCGTCGGCGGTGACGATGGCCTCGGAGTGGCCGGTGGAGTGGGCGGCGATGTGGGCCATGGCCTCGTCCACGTCCCGCACCACGCCAACGGCCATGATATAATTCAAAAACTCGGTGTCAAAGTCCCGCTCCCCGGCGGGAACGCCGTCGATCACGGCGGCGGCCTTCCCGTCCAGACGCAGCTCCACCGGAGGCAGGCCCTTTTCCCGGCGGTCGTCCACCATACGCTGCCTGAACTTGGGCAAAAACTCCCCGGCGATGGCCTCATGGACCAGACAGACCTCGGCGGCGTTGCACACGCTGGGCCGGGAGCATTTGGCGTTCTCCAGAATGTCCAGCGCCATGGCCTGGTCGGCCTCTTTGTCCACATAGATGTGGCAGATGCCGGTACCCGTCTCCAGGACGGGAACGGTGGCGTTGTCCACGCAGGCCCGGATGAGCCCCGCTCCCCCTCGGGGGATGAGCAGATCCACATAGCCCCGGGCGCACATCAGCTCATTGGCGGAGGCCCGGGTGATGTCCTCCACCAGCCCCAGGGCGTCCTGGGGCAGTCCGGCGGCGGACAGCCCCTCCCGCAGGGCGGCCACGATGGCGGCGGCGGAGCGGTGGGCCTCCTTGCCGCAGCGCAGCACGCAGGCGCTCCCCGCCTTCAGCGCCAGGGCGGCGGCGTCGGAGGTGACGTTGGGGCGGCTCTCGTAGATGATGGCGATGACCCCCATGGGCACGGCGGTCCGCTCGATGACCAGACCGTTGGGCCGCTCCACCCGTTCCCGGACCTCGCCCACCGGGTCGGGCAGGGCGGCCACCTCCCGGACGCCCCCGGCCATGCCGGCGATGCGGCTCCCGCTGAGGGCCAGCCGGTCCAGCATCACGTCGGAGACGGTCCCCCGGGCCGCCTCCAGATCCAGGGCATTGGCAGCCAGGATCTGGGCCGAGTGGCGCTCCAGAGCGTCCGCCATGGCCAGCAGGGCCTTGTTTTTGGTCACGCTATCTGCCAGAGCCATGGCGGCTTTGGCGCCTTTGGCCCTTTGCAGCAGTTCCATCGTTGTCATAGCTTCCAGCCTCATTTCCTTAAAATGCGCCGTCGGACGCTTTCTTACCCAAAAAACGGGTGCCTACCGCCTTGCCCTCCACAATGTCATAGAGGCATTCGGGGTGTTCGCCGTTGGTGATGACCATGTCGCAGCCCCGGTCCGTGACCATTTTGGCGGCCCGGAGCTTGGTGGCCATCCCTCCGGTGGCCAGCTCGCTGCCCTTGCCGCCGGCCAGCGCCTCGATTGCGGGGGTGACCGCCTCCACCACGGGGAGCAATTTGGCGCCCGGGTCCTTTCGGGGATCGGCGGTATACAATCCCTCGATGTCGCTGAGCAGCACCAGCAGGTCGGCCCCTACCGAGCAGGCCACGATGGCGCCCAGGGTGTCGTTGTCCCCCACCTTGATCTCGGCGGTGGCCACGGTGTCGTTCTCGTTGATGACGGGCAGGGCCCCCAGCTCCAGCAGTCGGAACATGGTGTTTTCAAAGTTGTGCCGCCGGTCCTCATGGTCCACGTCCTCCCCGGTCAGGAGGATCTGGGCCACGGTGTGGTTGTACTGGGCAAACAGCCGGTCATAGGTGTACATCAGCTCGCACTGGCCCACGGCGGCGGCGGCCTGCTTGGTGGGCATGTCGGCGGGACGGCCGGGCAGGTTCAGCTTGCCCACCCCCATGCCGATGGCGCCCGAGGACACCAGAATCATCTCGTGGCCCGCGTTTTTCAAGTCGGAGAGCACCTTGACCAGCTCCTCCACATGGCGGATGTTCAGCCGCCCGGTGGGGTGGGCCAGGGTGGAGGTGCCGACCTTGACGACGATACGCATATGTTGAACTCCTTTCAGGACAGTCATGGGTGAACACGCGGGAGCGGGCGGTTGGAAGCTCCCGGCGCATCCCGTATGACGTCCGGCTCATTTCCCGGCCAGCGCCCGGGTCTTTTCGTAGGCGGCAATGACCGCGTCCATGGCGGCGGCCCGGAAGCCCCCCTCCTCCAGGGCGCGCACCCCCTGGATGGTGGTGCCACCGGGGGAGCACACCGCGTCCTTCAGCGCTCCGGGGTGTCTGCCGCTCTCCAGCACCATGCGCGCGGAGCCGGCCACCATCTGGGCGGCGTAGGCCAGCGCCTTGTCCCGGGGCAGTCCGCAGGCCACTCCCCCGTCGGCCAGAGCCTCAATAAACAGATAGGCATAGGCCGGACCGCAGCCGGAGACAGCGGAGGCCGCGTCGATCAGCTCCTCGGGCACCGGGTCCACCAGACCGGCGGGGGCAAGCAGGGCGGCAAACGCCTCCAGCTCCTCCCGGGCCGCCCCCAGGCCGCAGTACTGCACCACGCCTGCCCCAATGGCGGCGGGGGTGTTGGGCATCAGCCGAATGACGGGGCAGTCCAGCCCCGCCAGCTCCCGGATGCGGGCGCAGGACAGGCCGGCGGCCATGGTGGCCAGCACGAAGCGGCCGGTCCGGCCGGCCAGGATGGGGGAAAGCTCCGCCAAGACCCCGGCCATCATCTGGGGCTTCACCCCCAGGAAGATCAGATCGCAGCCTTGGGCGATCTCTCCGTTGGTAGCGGTCCGGGCCCGGGTCAGCTCCCCGGCCAGCTTCTCCGCCTTGGCGGGGGTCCGGTTGGACAGGTACAAAACGGCGCTCTCCGCCGCTCCCTTGTCGGCTGCCCGGGCCAGGGCGGAGCCCATGCTGCCGGTGCCGATAAAGCCGATGGACTGATACATGTTCATGCCTCCTGAGGATGCGGTCCCGAGGGCCGCCTTTTATTTTCTTTATCATATCACAACCGCGGCCAAGATGAAATTGAATATTGTGTTAAAGTTTCAAAAGCACGCCGTTCCTCTCTTTGACACTCTGCGGGGAGGACGGCTCCTTCCGCGGCGGGCAGCCGCAGAGGGCTGTCTCTGCGGTGTTGGTGTGGTCTTGATATCCCAGAAAGCCCTGTGTAAAGACAAAGGGCCCCCGCGGCTGCCACGCCGCGGGGGCTCTCTCTGTTGTTCTATGCTATTCTATGTGAGCCTTCCAGAATCACTGTTGATGCCGGGATGTACTCAGCACTTCTCAAAGATGGTGGCAACGCCCATGCCGCCGCCGATGCACAGGGTAGCCAGACCCTTCTTGGCGTCGTCACGCTTCTGCAGCTCGTGGAGCAGGGTGACGATGATGCGGGCGCCGGAAGCGCCGACGGGGTGGCCCAGAGCGATGGCGCCGCCGTTGACGTTGACCTTGCTCATGTCAAAGTTCAGCTCGCGGGCCACGGCGATGGACTGGGCGGCAAAGGCCTCGTTGGCCTCGACCAGATCCATGTCCTCGATGGTCAGACCGGCCTTGGTCATGGCCTGACGGGAAGCGGGCACGGGGCCCACGCCCATGATCTTGGGATCCACGCCGCCCTGGCCCCAGGAGACCAGCTTGGCCATGGGCTTCAGGCCGTACTTCTCAACGGCTTCCTTGGAGGCCAGGATGATGGCGGCGGCGCCGTCGTTGATGCCGGAGGCGTTGGCGGCAGTGACGCGCTGCTCGTGCTTGCGGGTATCGGCCTCATGGACCTTGGTGACCTCAAAGGTGTGGACCACCTGGTCCTCAACGCCCTCGGGACCCACGGGGAAGGCGCCCTTCAGCTTGGAGATGCCCTCGGCGGTGACGCCGGCGCGGGCGAACTCGTCCACCTTGAACTCCACCATTTCCTTCTTCTTCTTGACCATCACGGGGACGATCTCGTCGTTGAAGCGGCCGGAGCTGATGGCGGCCTCAGCCTTGTTCTGGGAGGAGGCGGCGAACTCGTCCAGCTCCTGGCGGGTGATGCCCCAGATGTCGCAGATGTTCTCGGCGGTGGTGCCCATGTGGTAGTTGTTAAAGGCGTCCCACAGGCCGTCCTTGATCATGGTATCCACGACCTTCTTGTCGCCCATGCGGGCGCCCCAGCGCTCGGCAGGCAGGGCGTAGGGGGCGGCGGACATGTTCTCCATGCCGCCGGCCACGATGATGTCGGCGTCGCCGGAGGCGATGCAGCGGCCGGCCTCGATGACGGACTTCATGCCGGAGCCGCAGACCATGCCCACGGTGTAGGCGGGGACAGAGGTGGGCACGCCGGCCTTCAGGGCGGCCTGGCGGGCGGGGTTCTGGCCCAGACCGGCGGTGAGGATGCAGCCAAACATGACCTCATCCACCTGCTCGGGCTTGACGCCGGCCCGGTTCAGGGCTTCCTTGATGACAAGAGCGCCCAGGTCGGTGGCGGGGGTATCCTTCAGAGAGCCGCCAAAGGAACCAATGGCAGTACGGCAGCAGTTGACAACATAGATTTCCTTCATAGTGTCTAAACCTCCAAATATTCGGTTTTGGCGTCACAGGGACGCCTTTACTTCCGCTCTTATGATAAATTATATCGAAGGGCAGATGAAAAAGCAACAAGATTCTTGTGGCATCTGGCACTGTTTCTGCCTGAGGTTGACGTATTATTATAAATATGCAATGAAGATTATTGCTTCTATGTAATAAAGCGTCTTATCCTGCCGGCCACCCCGCATTTCTTCACAGCAGCCTCTCTTGGGAAGCCTGCTATTTCACAGAGACGGCCGCCCACCGGGCGGCCGTCTCCTGTGCGTATTTTCTTCCCTGATCAAAAATCCTGAGTCATGCCTTCAACGGCCTCTTCCGGCGCCACCGTTTCCCACATCTCCTCATTCTCATCAGAGGCGGTATGGGGCCGCAGCTCATAGCTCTCCCCCAGGCCGGAGAACTCCTCCAGCCAGGCCAGGGTCCGCTGGGCGTTGGGGGTGAGGGTGATGGTCATGTCCCGCTGACTGGTCACCGTCTGTCCCCTACTGTTCCGTCTGGTCATTTCAAACGTGAAGGTCAGGTCGGTGCGGTAGGTGTTGTCCAGCCGTTCCCCGTCGTCAAAGAGGTAGCGCACCCCGATGGTGCCGTCGTCGAAGTCGGCCCGGACGGCCTGCCACAGGCCCTGGAGGTCCTCCCCCGCGGCTCCGTTCAGATAGAGGATGGACTGTTCCTCCCGGGCGCCGTCGCCGCGAAGCTGGTACACGTCGGTGAGGTAGGCCTCCACCAGACGGCTCTCCTCGCAATCGTCAAAGCCGTAGCGCTCCTCCACCAGCTCCCGGTCCTGGAGCAGCCGCTGGACCTGCCAGGTGACGGAGCCCTCCTGGTCAAGCTCGGACTGGTAAACGGGAATGGATGAGTAGTAGCGTTCCAGGGTAGCGCCGGTATTGAGTGTATAGTCCAGCCGGATATAGATGTACTCCTCTCCCGGCTGGTAGACATAGCTGTCCCGGTCCACCCGGTCCTTGTCCCGGAGGATGGCCCGGTGCAGGTCGATGAACCGCTGGATCTGCTCCCGGTCGGTCACCAGCGCGGTATGATTCCGGGCGGTGTCATAGGGGTAGCTCAGATCGGTGTAGACGGTCAGAGAGGCCACCTCTCCGGCGTCGGGCACCTTGTCCTCGATGCCGAACCAATCCAGCGCGAAGGCGGCGCACAGCAGGGCCATGGCCAGGGCCGCCGCCAGGGCGTGCTTCCAGTATCTCAGCACCCGGAAGGACTTGCGCAGCAGCATCTCCGCCGCGAAGCAGCCCACCACCGTCCAGAGGATGACGCACAGGGACATGGGCAGGGCCTCGGTCCAATCGAAGAAGGCGGCGGTGACCACCCCGAAGCACAGTCCGGAACAGAACGCCACCCCGTACCGGAAGATGGGCCGAACGATGGGGACGGCCACCACGTCGCCGGCGGATTCCACATGGCGGCGCTGGTAGACCAGCAGGGCCAGGACGGCCAGCACCACTCCGGCGGCGGCGTAGGCCGCCACAGTACCGGGGGACTCCAGACTGCGGACCACCGCCTCCCCGGAGTCGCTGTAAACCGTCTGCCACCCACAGGCCTCCATCAAGGCGTACACCGGGGTCAGATACCGGACCAGGGGGCCTTCCGCCCGCATGCCCGGATAGCCGAAAAAGAACAGGTCCATGAGGGCGGAGATCAGAAAGTAGACGGTGAACACCAGCCCATTCAGGATGCCGTAAAAGGCGGGCAGCGCCAGAAGGTGTCCGGTAAACATGGCGCAGAAGGCAGCAAAGGAGAAGAAGAACAGTGCGGTGCCACTCTGGACCAGCAGCAGGGTGCCCAGGGCGGACAGGGCCTGGCCCCAGGACTGGGAGGGCAGCAGCGCCAGCTCCACCGCCGCACCCATCAGGGCCGCCGCCAGCTGGGGCAGCAGCAGGAAGCTGAGCCCCGCCAGGTAGTTGGACCAGAACAGGGCCTCCCGCCGCACGGGCAGGGCGTGGATGGTGCAGGCGGCGCGGTTGTTATACAGGTAGCCAAACACCGCCATGGCCGCCAGAACTCCGCAGACCAGGGACAGGAACAGCCCCAGCTCCAGGCAGCCGGGCAGATCCAGGGCCTGGTCCAGCAGCTGTTCCTGGGCTTCGGACACGGTCCAGCCCCAGCGGATGCTCTGGAAGTAGCCGTTCATCAGGTTCAGCGGGACGGCAAAGAGCCAGACCACCCCGTACAGGGCCCACAGGGGCCAGAACCGGGCCATGGTCTTGCGGTAGAGGGTGGAATTAAAGAACGATGTCGCGGACCCCATAGTCCTCACCTCCCAATTCGTAAATAAAGATCTCCTCCAGGGACAGGGGCAGGACCTCCAGCAAAATGGGGCTGAGGGCCGCCATCCGGCTCTTGATCTCCGCCGGGTTGCCCCGGACGATGTAGGTATACACCCGGCCCACCTGGGAGGTGTGGAGGATGTTCATGTCATGGGGCAGCTGGGGCGGCTCAGGCTGGGCGAAGGCCGCCTGGAGCTTGACCACGTTGTCCTGCAGGTCGGTGAGGGACCGCTCCAGCAGCACCTTGCCGTGGGACAGGATGCCCACATGGTCGCACACATCCTCCAGCTCCCGCAGGTTGTGGGAGGAGACCAGCACGGTGGTCCCCCGCTGGGCCACGTCTCCCATGAGCAGGGACCAGACCTGCCGCCGCATCACCGGGTCCAGGCCGTCCACCGGCTCGTCCAGCACCAGCAGCTCGGGGTTGCAGCACAGGGCCAGCCAGAAGGCCGATTGCTTCTGCATCCCCTTGGACAGCCGGCGGATGGGCTGACGCTCGTCCACCTCGGGAAAGGCCTCCTTCAGCGCCTGGTACCGCCTGTCGTCAAACTTGGGATACAGCCCCCGGTAGAACTTCATCATGTCCCGGGTGGAGGCGGAGGCGAAGTAGTACAGCTCATCGGGGATGACGGCGATCTTGGCCTTCACCGCCGGGTTTTCATACACCGACTGGCCGTCCACCAGAACGGAGCCGGAATCGGGGCGGTACACCCCGGTGATGTGCCGCAGGATGGTGGACTTGCCCGCGCCGTTGGGGCCCACCAGCCCGTAGATGGAGCCCTTCTTTACCTTCATGGACAGGCCGTCCAGAGCCTTGAAGCCCTCGAAGGTCTTGACCACGTTGTTCACCTGGATCATTGCGCCTCTCCCCCTTCCATGGCCCGGATGCGGGCCCACAGCGCCTCCCCGTCCACGCCCAGAAACAGCAGCTCCGCCGCCGTCTGGTCAAAGACCTGGAGCAGTTCTTTCTTTCGCCCCTGATCCACCCCCGTGTGGGGAGCGGCAAAGGACCCCTTCCCCGGAACAGAACAGAGATAGCCCTCCGCCTCCAGAGCCTCGTAGGCCCGCTGGATGGTGTTGGGATTGATGGCCAGGGAGCTGGCCATGGTCCGCACCGAGGGCAGCTTCTCCCCTTCCTGAATCACCCCGGTCACCACCAGCCGGCGCAGGCCGTCCTTGACCTGCTCGTATATGGGGCGGGCGTCCCGGTAATCTAAATTGAGCACGGAAGTCCCTCCTTCCCGATATCCCGGCGGTCTGGGCCGCCGGTTCAAATTGGCTCAAACTGTATGAATCGTTCTAGTACACACAGTATACCGGGGGGCAGGGCAAAATACAATTAAGAAGTCTTTAAGATTTTCTTAGGATGGGCGGCGGGGGCAAGCCCCCGCCCTACCCCTTCCACGCCAGACATGGGAAGCCGTATTTCCACGCAGCGCTCCGGGCCTTTCCGTTGGGGCGGCCCCATGTGGCCGCCCGCTGTGCGGCGGGGACACCTTCCTACGGGCGCCGCCGCTGTATGGGATATGCTTCCTTCTTGCATAAACCCAACGATTGGGTTACACTGTGAAGGTAGAAAGGAGGCGGGAGCATGGACCACGAATACTACATGGGGCTGGCCCTGGAGCTGGCCCGCCAGGCGGCGGAGCACGGGGACGTCCCCGTGGGCTGCGTCATCGTAAAGGACGGCCAGGTCATCGGCCGGGGCCGGAACCGCCGGGAGGAGCGTGGGGACGCCACCGCCCACGCCGAGCTGGAGGCCATTCGGGACGCCTGCGCCCGGACGGGGAGCTGGCGGCTCCACGGCTGCACGTTGTATGTCACCCTGGAGCCCTGTCCCATGTGCGCCGGCGGCATCATCAATTCCCGCGTCGATACGGTGCGCTACGGGACCCGGGACGAGAAGGCGGGGTGCTGCGCCTCAGTGCTCAACCTCTTTGAGGAGCGGTTCAACCACCGGCCCCGCATCTACCGGGGGCCCCTGGAGCGGGAGTGCGAGGCCGTCCTCCAGAACTTTTTCGAGGACCTCCGGGGCCGGCCGGAGTGGACGCCGCAAAAAAAGATTTAATCCTTTTGTAACATTTGGGGATAACTTTTTTAATAACCCTTGGATATACTAATACTCGCAAGGCAAGAACATCTTTTCATTCTATCCTCCAATTTCTTGAAAGGCTGGCGGTCATCCCGTCGGTCTTTCTCCTTTTATGCCCGGTCTGTCGGCCGCGGAGTCCCGGTCCGAAGATTTAAAACTTATGTAACAATTCCCGTTGGATTTTTTAATAACTCTTCTTTATCATAAAATCTGCAAGAGACAGTTCGTTTCATTTTAATCCTCTTTTTCAACGGCAAGGCCCGGACGCTTTGGAGCTGGCGTCCGGGCCTTGCTGTTTTTTCATACTGGCCGCCGGTCGAACACAGACCTTTGATTTCTGTCCGGCCATGGGGGACGGCAGCCCTACCCCGCCTTCATGGCCAGCAGGGTCCGGGCCACGTTGTCCGCCCACAGCCGGGCTCCGTCCACGGCCTCTGTCAGGGTATTCCCGTGGCCTCCCACCTCCACCAGGAGGGAACCGGGGGACAGCTGCTGGTTATAGCGGCTGTTGCGCAGGACGATGGGCCGGGCCAGGCTGTCATAGCCCCGGGTCAGCCCCTGCTGGAGCTTCACCGCGAAGGCCAGATTGTCCTTCCACCGGGGATGCTCGGCCCCGGAACCGCTGGTGCCCACCACCAGCATGACCTGGGCCACCTTCTTTCCCGCCTCCTCCGACACCAGCTTGTAGACCTCTCCCCCGGAGCCCACCAAAGCGTCCCGGTGGACGTCCAGCACGATCTTGATGGTGGGGTACTGCGCCAGCCACTGCTCCACCGCCGCTTTGGAGCGGTCGTAGGCTCCGTTGTAGGCCGGATAGTCGAACAGCGTGGTATCGTGGATCACCTGGAAGCCGTGGGCCCGGAACACGGTGGCCATTTCCTCCCCCACCTTCACCACATTGTGGGTGCAGTCGGTGGTCCGGTAGGGGTCGCTCTCCTCGTAGGCGTCCCCGTCGGTCTGGGCGTAGGACTCGCTGCCGTGGGTGTGGACAATGAGGATCTGGGGCCCCTCCCCCAGAGCCACGTCTACCGTTCCCTGGGCCAGCACCGAGGCGTCCAGATCAAAGTCGGTGCGGTTATACAGATACACGCCCTGGCTGTAAAGGTATTTTCCTTCCGCCTTGCCTCGGGCAGTCATCTCCACCACGCCGTCCTCGCCAGTCTGGGGCCGGAGCTGGGGTTCCTCCTGGTCGTCGCTGTCCTCATCCCGCACCGCTGGGTCGGAGGCGTCCTGGCTCCCGCCGCCGCCCTCCCGCAGCCGGAGGACCTCCTCCTCCCCGGCGGCCAGCAGAGGGGACTGGCCCAGGAGCAGCCGTCCCCAGCCCTCCAGCGCGTCGGTCCGTTCCCCAGGCAGCGGACCCAGTTGGCGGGCCAGCAGGGCCCGGGTCAGGCCGGGGGCCCGTCCCAGTGAGGCCAGCCTGTCCCCCAGCCCGGAGAACCCCGCCAGCTGTCCCGCTCCCCACAGGGCCGCCAGCACCAGTCCCAGGGCCACCCCCCGGCGCAGGGCGGTCAGGTATCGCCGGCTTTCTCTCATGGTACCACTCCTTGTCCTGTGTATGACTTGCACCCACATCCTATGAGGGACAGGCGGCGGTTATGACTGCAAGGGGCCCGGGAGAATACGGTGATTTCCGCGCAAAAAAAGCCTGACCGCATCCGGTCAGGCTTTTTTGTTGCAGTTACCGCTCCTCGCGGAAGTAGTTCAGTCCCAGCGCGGCGGGCAGGCCGGAGCCCTCCCGTTTCCGCACCGAGGTGACCACCAGGACAATGGCGGTGATGATAAAGGGCAGGGCCTGGTACAGCTGGGTGGGGATGGCAGCCAGCCAGCCCAGAGGGCCGGGGAAGGCGGCGGCCAAGCTGGAGCCCGACACCCGCAGGGTGTTGAAGAAGCCGAAAACAAAGGTGCCCAGGATGGCCAGGGCGGGATTCCAGTTGGCGAAAATGACCAGGGCCACCGCGATCCAGCCGTAGCCGTTGATCCAGCAGCTGCTGTTGAAGGAGCCGGACATGTTCAGGCCCATGTAGTAGCCGCCGATGCCCATGATGCCGCAGCCCAGGCAGATGTGGATATACTTGTACCGCTTCACGTTGATGCCCACCGAATCGGCGGCGCCGGGGTTCTCGCCCACGGAGCGCAGCCGCAGACCGGGGGCGGTGCGGTTCAGATACCACCACATGACCAGCGCGATGGCCACGCCGAGATAGACCAGCACGTTGTGGGAGAACAGTCCACGGCCCAGGACGGGGATCTGGGACAGGCCGGGGATGGCGATGTCGGCAAAGCCGTTCTTAATCCCAGAGTAGTCGTTCATGGCGGGCCAAGCCACCGCCTTCAGACCGTTGCCCACGAAGAAATAGACGCCCAGACCGAAGGTGGTCAGGGTCAGGCCGGTAATGTTCTGGTTGGCCTGGAGGGATACGGTGAGAACGGCAAAGAGCAGGCCGCACAAAGCCCCGAAGGCGAAGGCGGTGAGGATGCCCACGGCGATGCTGTTGGCGTAGCAGCCGATGATATAGCCGAAGATGGCGCCCACGGCCATGATGCCCTCCACGCCCAGATTCAGACTGCCCGACTTCTCCACCACGATCTCGCCCACTGTGCCATACAGCAGCGGGATGTTGTAGACCACGATGTTGTGGATAAAGGTGGTGACCACGCCCAACTTATCCATTTCCATTGGTTTTTCCCCCTTTCTGCACGGGAACCACCCGGAACCGGGTGTAAAAATCGGCGGCCAGCACCAGGAACAGGATGGAGCCCTGGAGCATGTTGGCAAAGCTGGAGTCCACCTGGGAGAAGGTGGCGGCGGCGACGGTGGAGCCGTACCGCAGCATGGAGATAAGGGCGGACACCAGGAAGATGATGGCGGTGTTCATCTGGGACAGCCAGGCTACGATGATGCCCGTCCAGCCCACGTCGTCGGTGATGGCGGTGGACAGGATGCCGGCGGTGCCCACCTTGAAGGCGGCGGCCAGGCCGATGAGGCAGGCGGACAGGAACACGGTCCGCAGCACAATGGCATTCACCTTCATACCGGCGTAGTGGGCGGTGCCCACGCTGTCACCCACAACAGCGATCTCATAGCCATGCTTGGTGTATTTCAGATAGACAAAGACCAGCACGCCAATGACCAAGGTAAAGAGAACGCACACGTTCAGTCCGAACTTGCCCACCAGAGGGATCTTGGGGAAGGTCACGATGTCAGAAAAGCTGGCGAAGATGGGCCGCACCGAGTTGGGGTCCAGATAGAAGTTCCAGTCGGCCTTGGCCTCTCCCAGGAAGGTGAGGATATACAGGGCAATGTAGTTGAGCATCAGGGTCATCAGCGTCTCGTTGGTGCCGAACTTCACCTTCAGCACCGCCACGAAAGCGCCGTACAGGCCGGCCAGCAGCATGGCGGACAGGCACATCAGCAGCAGCGTCACCGCCCCGGGCAGGACGGGCCCCAGCTTGAAGGCCACGGTGGCGGCGGCGATGGCGCCCAGGATGAACTGGCCCTCGCCGCCGATGTTCCAGAATCGCATCTTAAAGGCCAGGGACAGGGCCACCGAGGTCAGGGCCAGGGGGACGAAGACCTTCAGGTAGTTTTCAAAGGTCTTGTAGGCGATCTTGTTGCCCACCATGCCCATGGTGAACATCCGGTAATAGTAGGAGACCGGATCCACCCCCAGGGCCAGCAGCACCAGGGCCCCCAGCCCCAGAGCGGCGGCCACCGCCAGGACATAGAGGCACAGCTTTTTCCACAGGGGGCAGTTGTCCCGCTTTACCACATGAAATCTCACGGCTGCTCCTCCTCCCCTTCCCGGCGCTCCAGCTCCCGGAGCTCCTCGTCGGTGATGTTGGTGTCCCGGGCATAGCCTGCGGGCTTGTCCTCATATTTGTTGGTCAGGTCCAGGGCGCCGGTCATCATCAGGCCAAGCTCCTCCTTGCTGGTCTTGTGGGCGTGGACCACGCCCATGACCCGGCCGTGGCACAGCACCATGATCTTGTCGCACAGGGCCAGCATCACGTCCAGATCCTCGCCCACGAAGAGGATGCCTACCCCGGCCTCCTTCTGCTGGTTGAGAATGTTATAGATGGCGTAGGAGGAGTTGATGTCCAGGCCCCGCACCGGGTAGGCGGTGACGATGACGTTGGGTCCGGCCTTGATCTCCCGGCCCAGCAGCACCTTCTGGACATTGCCGCCGGACAGGCGGCGCACCGGAGTCTCGGTGGAGGGGGTGACCACCTCCAGCTCCTCAATGACCCGCCGGGCGTCCTCCCGTCCCCCCTTCCGGTCCACGAAGGGGCCCCTGGCCTCAGTATAGTTTTTCAGGATCATATTGTCCGTGATGGACAGGGAGGGAGCCAGGCCCATGCCCAGCCGGTCCTCGGGGATGAAGGACATGGAGATGCCCTTTTCCAGAATGGCCTTGGGGGACAGGCCCACGATGTTGTCGCCCTTGTGGATCATCAGACCGGACTGGATAGGCCGCAGCCCGGCAATTGCCTCGCACAGCTCCTTCTGGCCGCAGCCGGCGATGCCCGCCACGCCCAGGATCTCGCCGCCCCGGATGTAGAAGTTCACATGGTCGATGGCCAGAGCGCCCTCGTCGTTTTTGATGGTCAGGTCCCGGATCTCCAGCAGGGGCCGGGTCTTTTCCACCACCGGGCGGTCGATGTTCAGATCCACCTTCCGCCCCACCATCCACTCGGTCAGCTCCTGCTCGTTGGTGTCGGCGGTGTTGACGGTGGTGATATACTCGCCCTTGCGCAGGATGGCCACCCGGTCGGAGATCTCCAGCACCTCGTTGAGCTTGTGGGTGATGATGATGATGGAGTGGCCTTCCTCCTTCATGCGGCGCAGCACCCCGAAGAGCTTTTCGATCTCCTGGACCGTCAGCACGGCGGTGGGCTCGTCCAGGATGATGACCTTGGCCCCGTAGTACAGCACCTTGATGATCTCCAGAGTCTGCTTTTCGGAAACGGCCATGTTCCGGACCTTTTTCTCGGGGTCGATGTCAAAGCCGAACTTTTTGGCCATCTCCCCAATCTCGGCGTAGCGCTCCCGCTTCAGGGTGAAGCCGGACTTCTCCCGGCCCATCCAGATATTGTCGGCGGCGGAGAACACATCCACCAGCTTGAAGTGCTGGTGGACCATGCCGATGCCCAGCCGCTTGGCGTCCTCCGGGGAGTCGATGGACACGACCTTCCCGTCCACCAGGATCTCCCCCCGGTCCGGCTTGTAAATGCCCGAGAGCATGTTCATCAGGGTGGTCTTGCCCGAGCCGTTCTCCCCCAGCAGCGCCAGGATCTCCCCCTGACGCAGGGTCAGATTCACGTCCCTGTTGGCCACCACGCTGCCAAAAGCCTTGGTGATGCCCCGCATCTCAATGGCGTACTGTTCCGGCATGGCCTTCTCTCCTTTTCTGTGAAATTCGGCAGGGGCGGTCCTTAGCTGCCCGCCCTCTATGTTCTCATTTGGTCTTTCCTCTCCGGGCCGGGCCTCCCGGCCCAGGGAGCAAAAACCAAACCGGGCCGGCCGGATGACCAGCCGGCCCGGTGTTCGGGTCTCGCGTTTTGTGGGGGGACGAAAGGGGTCAGGCCTCTTCCACGCCGGCCACGAAGTAGTTCATGGTGCCGGTGATGACGCTGTCCTCCACGGAGGGGCCGCCGGCGGCCACGATCTCAGCGCCGGTGTTGTCCACCAGAGCCTCGTCGGCCTTCTCCACGGTGGCGGCGCCGTCAGCCACGGTGATGTGCAGCTTCACGCCGGAGAACACGTCCCACTCGCCGGAGATGATGAGCTCCTTGACGGCGTCGATGGCTTCCTGAGTGCCGGCGGCACAGGTGGCCTCGTTCAGGGGGGACACGTCCACGAAGCCCTCCTTCAGGCCGCCGTACCAGGCGCCGGAGCCCAGGGTGGAGACGTAGTTGGAGGCGTCGCCACAGGTCATGGCGGCCTCAATGGCGGTGCGGTAGTACACGTTCCAGTTCCAGATGGCGGCGGTCAGGTGGGCGTTGGGGGCGTCGGCGGTCATGTCGGAGTTGTAGCCGCAGCCGAACACGCCGGCGTCCTGGGCAGCGATCTGGGGCTGGGCGGAGTCACAGTGCTGGGAGATGACGCCGCACTTGTAGCTGTCGATCAGCTCCTTGGCGAAGGCGGACTCGTTGACCTCGTCGGCCCAGGCGCCCAGCTTCTTCACATAGACCTTGGCGTCGGGGTTGACGGACTGGGCGCCCAGAGCGAAGCCGTTGATGCCGGAGCAGGTCTCGGCGTACTCGGTGCCGTAGGCGGCCACATAGCCGATGTTGTTGTTGCCGGTCTCCAGGCTCTTCAGACCGGCGGCGATGCCGGCCAGGTAGCGGGCCTGATAGGCACGGCCGAAGTAGTTGTTGAAGTTGGTGTCGTTGCACTTATAGCCGGTGGCGTGGGAGAACACCACGTCGGGGTACTCGGCGGCGGCCTTCTCCATGGCGTCGATATAGCCGAAGGAGATGCCGAAGATGATGTTGGCGCCCTCGCCCACCAGGGTGTCGATGGCGGTCAGCACCTGCTGCTCATCCTCGGGGATCTCGTCCTGGATCACCAGCTGAGTGGCGGGATCCATGCCCAGCTCCTCCATGGCGGTGGTGATGCCGTGATGGTGGGCGTAGGTGTAGCCGGCGGTGTCGTTCTTGCTGTTGATATAGATGGCACCCACCTTGAAATCGGCGGCGTCGCTGGTGCCGGCGGCGCCGGAGCTGGCAGCGCCGGAAGCGGCGGAGCCGGCGGACGTGCTGGGCTTGTCACCGCCGCCGCAGGCGGCCAGAGACAGCACCATGGCCATAGCCATGACCATTGCAAGGATCTTCTTCATAACTTGGTTGTCCTCCTTAGTTTTGGTTGGTTGGATCTTTTCATTCCTTGGATCGCTTACCTTTTATATTAAAACCGAATGACACGGTTTTAATCTTAATCCACAAATTCCACTCCGTTTTCCTCGGACATGGACTTGATACGGGCCAAAGATTTCCCACAAAATCTTTGATTTTGCGGGTACCCGTTTTTTTAATCCTCGGGCGGAATGAATCCGCCCTTGCGGAAATTCTCCGCCGCTTCGCGTCTTCGAATTTACGGCCTGCCGGCCGCCCCACCTGCGGCGGGGCCCCGTGGAATCCCTGGCCAGCTGTGGAAAATTCTCTAGCTTAATCTACAAATTCCACTCCGTTTTCCTCGGACATGGACTTGATCCGGGCCAAGGATTCCACCCGAATGCCCCGGGCACGGATGCGGTCGCCGCCGGGCTGGAAGGCCTTCTCAATGACGATGCCCGCACCCACCAGCTGGGCTCCGGCCTGGTTCACCAGATCCATCAGTCCCTCCAGTGCCGCGCCGTTGGCCAAAAAGTCGTCGATGATAAGCACCTTGTCCTCCGGACCCAGGAACTTCTTGGACACGATGACGTCGTAAACTTTGCCGTGGGTAAAAGACTCCACCTTGGTGGCGTACACCTCGCCGGTGATGTTCTTACTCTGGCTCTTCTTGGCAAAGACCACGGGGCAGCGGAACGACTGGGCCGCGACACAGGCGATCCCGATGCCTGACGCCTCGATGGTCAAGATCTTGTTCACGCCGCAGCCCTCAAAGCGCCGCTTGAATTCCTTGCCGATCTCTTCGAACAGGGCCACGTCCATCTGGTGGTTCAGAAAGCTGTCCACCTTCAGCACGTCGGTCCCTCTCACGGTGCCATCCTGCCGGATGCGCTGCTTGAGAAGCTCCATATTTCTCTTCCGTCCTTCCACGAAAATGACAATGGCCCGGAAGATTCGGGCCACGCAGTCTGAAACGATACGCATCCATTCTACAAAAAATTTTCTTGCCCTGCAATCCCTTTTTCAAAAAATTTTCCCGGTTTTTTTCCATATTCTTTCAAATTTTCCGTCACTATCCCGCGCATCCCCTTCCGGGGCAAAAAACGGCCGTTTTCTCCGCCCGCGGATAAAATCCGCCACCGTGTTTTCCGCCGGTCAAACAAACCACGCAGAGCTGGGGCTCGCAGTCATGCCGACTGTCCTCCATCGGGCGGACAGCGGATCCACTGCGGCAAACCGCGTTTTTCTCCGGACCGCAGCTTTTTCTTGTTTGACAGATAAAAAGGGCCGCGCCTTGCGGGCGCAGCCCTTTACCCATGCTAAACACAAGCGAATTGCTTGTGCAGCAGGCGCAGGAGGCCAAACGGCTCCTGCTCTTGCTACTCGCTAATGAGCGAAGACGCTTGACAAGTTCCGTCAGCGGCTCCGTGACCTGCTGAACAAGTAAAGCGCCGGGCCGCCACCCAAGGCCCAGCCCGACGCTTTTTGTCCCGGGATGCTTGACGAGTTCGCCGCCAAGCTCCCACATTCCGCCGGGGGCCAGCCCTGACAAAGCTCCCACGGCGTCCTGGTTTCGGAACGGCTGGCGAGTTCGCCGCCGCCCTGCCGCTATTCCGGAATCATTTGCAAAAAGCCTGGATTTACTGCAGCGCGCCGCTGGTACGGGCGGCCTTTCGGTCCTCCAGCTTGGAGATAATGACGGCACAGGCGGCGTCGCCGGTGATGTTGATGGTGGTACGGCCCATGTCGAAGATCCGGTCGATGCCGGCTACCAGGGCGATGCCCTCCACAGGGATGTTGACGCTCTGGAGCACCATGGCCAGCATGACCATGCCCGCGCCGGGGACGCCGGCGGTGCCGATGGAGGCCAGGGTGGCGGTGAGGACGATGGTAGCCATCTGGCCGATGGTCAGATCAATGCCGTAGCAGGAGGCGATAAAGACGGCGCACACGCCCTGGTAGATGGCGGTGCCGTCCATATTGATGGTGGCGCCCAGGGGCAGCACGAAGGAGGCCACCTCACACCGGGCGCCCAGGCGCTCGGAGCACTCCAGGGTAAAGGGCAGGGTGCCCACCGAGGAGGCGGAGGAGAAGGCCATCATCATGGCGGGGGCCATGCCCTTGAAGAACGCCAGGGGGGACACCCCGCCCAGAGCCCGCACCGTGGTGGAGTAGACCACGATGGCGTGGACCGCATAGCCCACATAGGCCACCAGCAGCACCATGGCCAGCTTGCCCAGGACCTCGGGGCCGTTTTCCGCCACCACCGGGCAGATCAGGCAGGCCACGCCGAAGGGGGACAGTTTGATGATCAGGTCCATGATCTTCATGGACACCTCGTTGAAGCTGTCCACCACCTGGGCGGCCACCAGACCCTTCTCTCCGGCCAGCAAAATGCCGAAGCCGATGAGCAGGGAGATGACGATGACCTGGAGCATGGTGGCGTTAGCCAGGGGGGTAATGGGGTTGGAGGGGAAGATGTTGACGATGGTGCTCATCAGACTCTGGCCCTCAGGGGGTGTGTACTCCAGTCCGGTGGTAGCCAGAGGGGCGAACAGGTGCAGCGCCTTGGCCGCGCTGGACAGGATCAGGGCCAGGATCACGGCAAAGGCGGTGGTACACATGTAATAGATCACGGTCTTGCCGCCCACAGAGCCCACTTTGCTGATGTCCTGCATGGAGATGACGCCCGAGGCGATGGAAAACAGGACGATGGGTACCACGATGAACTTCAGCAGGTTCAGGAAGATCGTGCCCCAGGGTTTGACGTAGCTCTTGGCGATGTCCACGCCGCCTGGTATGACCATAAAGATCAGGCCGGCCGCAACGCCCACCACCAGACCAATAAAGATCCAAAATGCCAGAGGTAGCTTCTTCGATTTCATGCGATCTCTCCTTCCTCATTTCCCTGCCGCCGGGGCGGACGGGGAGACAACAAAGCGGCCTCGGCCCGCCCATTCTGCGGGACCGCTGACCGCGGGTGCCTGGGGGACTCTCCCCCGATCCTCTTCCTTTTCTCTCTGTGCTCCATTATACTGTATTTTCTCTTTTCTTACAAGCCCGGACAAGATATTTTTCACTTCATTATGGAAATTTCATAAATTTGACGGTACGCGCGCCGGCTTTTGGTCCTCCCCCTGACCGGTCCGTCAAAAAATTTTTTCCACCTCCGGTATTTCGACGGAATATTTTCCATAATATGGTAAACTATGGACAAGCAGCCGGTGAAAGGAGGGGCAGGCCATGGGACTGCTGACCAAGAAAGGGATCTTTGACACGGGACGGGTGCTGTTTTTGCCGGTAGACGACATCGTGCCCAACCCGGACCAGCCCCGGAAGCGGTTCTCCCAACCGGAGCTGGAGGAGCTGGCCGCCTCCATCCAGACCCTGGGGGTGCTCCAGCCTTTGACCGTCCGCCGCCGGAACGGCGGCTGGGAGCTGGTGGCCGGCGAGCGCCGGCTTCGGGCGGCCCGGCTGGCGGGCCTGGCCCAGGTCCCCTGCCTGTCCGTCCAGACGGACAGCCAATCCTCCTCTCTTCTGGCTCTGGTGGAAAACCTCCAGCGCCGGGACCTGGATTTCTGGGAAGAGGCCTTGGCTCTGCGCCGTCTGCTGGACACCTATCATCTCTCCCAGGAGGAGGTGGCCCGCCGTCTGGGCAAGAGCCAATCCGCCGTGGCCAACAAGCTGCGGCTGCTGAAGCTGCCCTCCGATGTACTGGCCCGTCTGCGGGACGGGGGCTGCTCCGAGCGCCATGCCCGGGCCCTGCTGCGGCTGGAGGACCCGGAGCGGCAGCGGAAGGCGGCCCTCCAGGTCACCGAGGGCTCCCTCACCGTAGCCCAGACCGAGGCGCTGGTGGAGGCCATGCTCTCCGCCCAGCCCAAGGCCGGAAACCGCCGTCCCACCTTCATTGTAAAGGATGTTCGCTTGTTCCTGAATACCATCACCCGCAGTTTGGATCTGATGCGCTCCGCCGGCGTGGACGCCCAGTGTCAGCGCAAGGACACCGAAGACGCCATTCTGCTCACCATTCAGATTCCCCGCAGATCCGCCCCCTAACCCCTCTCTCCTCCCTCCCGCCCCGCGCGTCCGGATCAGGACGCGCGGTTTTTTCTTTTCTTCCCGGTCCCGTTGCCTCCATTGGACCGTTCAGGAAGGCTATGACGAATACGGGGAGGGGAATTTCACCCTGCGGGGAACGTTTTTCTGAGCAGTCAGAAAGAAGCCCAAGAACCACTGGGGGGCAGCCACTCGCAATTCCGTCGGGCGATCCCCACCGCCGCCGTTTCACGTGAAACATCTCCTGTTCCTCTTTTTTACCTTAAAACAAGAAAAAACCGGGAAAACAGTTGAAATGCCATGGGTTGGTTGATATAATATTTTTTTGCAAACGCCCCCTTTGGGGCAGGCTCAGGATCAACAAAGGAGGCGCCCCATGGCCAGGATCATTGCCATTGTCAACCAAAAAGGCGGGGTGGGCAAAACCACCACCACCGTCAACCTCACCGCCGCCCTGCACGCGCTGGGCAAGCGGGTGCTGTTATGCGATTTTGACCCTCAGGCCAACGCCACTTCCGGCATGGGAGTGGACAAAAACGCCGCCTCCCCCAACGTCTACGACGTGCTTATCAACGGGGCCGACCCGAAAAAGGCGGTGGTCTCCACCAAGTACGGCGATGTGCTGCCCTCCAACAAGGCGCTGGCCGGCGCAGGCATTGAGATGATCGGCGTGGTCGACCGTGAAAAGCTGCTGAAGCGGGCTTTGGACCTGCTCTCCCCCGGCTATGACTACATCCTGATCGACTGCCCTCCCTCCCTGGAGCTGCTCACCGTCAACGCCCTGTGCGCCGCCGGGACCCTGCTGGTGCCGGTCCAGTGTGAGTACTACGCTCTGGAGGGCCTCAGCGATCTGCTGGCCACCGTCCGGCTGGTGAAGCGGAAGCTGAACCCCCGGCTGGCTCTAGAAGGGGTCCTGCTGACCATGTTTGACAGCCGGACCAACCTGTCCCTCCAGGTGGCGGAGGAGGTCAAGCGCTACTTCCCCGGCCAGGTCTACGCCACCGTCATTCCCCGGAACGTCCGCCTGTCCGAGGCCCCCAGCCACGGCAAGCCCGTCTCCGCCTATGATCCCTACTCCCGGGGCGCCGAGGCTTACGCCGCTCTGGCCGCAGAGATCGTGTCTATTCACAATAAGAACTGACCCCCTCCCCTATCCCCTGCCGCCCAGGGCGGCGTAAAGAGAAGAAATGACCCAAGAAGTGACCTCTGCCCGCCGGGGCGGAGCGAACCATATGCAGTCCATACCGGCGGTGTTTCACGTGAAACGTTCCCCGCCGCAGCGTTTAACTCCTATATTTTGAACTCAGTAAAGGGGTGCAACATGGCAAAGCAAAAGATAGAACACGGCCTGGGCCGGGGGCTGAACGCCCTGCTGGGCGACCCGGACCTACAACCCCAGGGCGAGGGCGCCGTCTCCCTGCCCATTTTCCAGGTAGAGCCGGGACTGAACCAGCCCCGGAAGCGTTTTGACCCGGACGCTCTGGCCGATCTGACGGAATCGGTCCGCATCCACGGCATCATCCAGCCCCTGACCGTCCGCCGCCTGTCCTCCGGCTACTACCAGATCATCGCCGGCGAGCGGCGCTGGCGGGCCGCCAAGGCCGCCGGCCTCACCGAGGTCCCCGCCGTCATCATCGAGGCCGACGACCGGAAGGTAATGGAGCTGGCCCTTATTGAAAACCTCCAGCGGGAGGACCTGAACCCCGCCGAAGAGGCCCGGGGCTATCAGGTGCTGATGGAAGAGTACGGCCTGACCCAGGAGCAGGTGGCCCAGCGGATGGGAAAGTCCCGTCCCGCCATCACCAACACCCTGCGGCTGCTGGCCCTGCCCGAGGACCTGCTGAAGCTTGTGGAGGAGGGCGTCCTGTCCGCCGGACACGCCCGGGCCATCCTGGCCGCTCCCACCGCCGCCCTCCAGCGCGAAGCCGCCAAGCGGGTCATTGACGGGCAGCTGTCCGTCCGCCAGACCGAGGCCCTGGTAAAGGCGCTCCAAAAGGAGAAAAAGGACAAACCCCAGCCCGAAGGCCCGGACCTGTCCCTCTACCTGGGCGAGCTGGAAAAGGACCTGTCCGGCCGGCTGGGCCGCAAGGTGAAGATCGCCCACAAGGGCAAAAAGGGCCGGATCGAGCTGGAATACTACAACGACCAGGACCTGGAGGGTCTGCTGGCCCTGCTCCAGAGCCTGAACAGAGGGGAGGTGCCCAGCCATGAGTGAGGAAAACCAGACCCCCGCCTCCACCCCGGAGACCGGGCCCGCTCCCAAGCAGACGCCCCATGGGGAGCGCCGCTCCGCCCGGAACCAGCAGAAGCGCCGGCAGCGGTCCGTCTTTCAGTATATCACCATCCTGTTCGCGGCGGCATTTGTCCTGCTGCTGTTCACCTTCGTCATGGAGCGGCGGCAGCACGAGATCCTGCAGCAGGAGAATCAGGAGCAGATCGACAATCTGCAGCAGTCCGTCTCCGCCGTCCAGTCTCTGGACAACCTGTATAAGGAGAACGAAGCGCTGAAGGAGCAGGTGGCGCAGCTGGAACAGCAGCTCCAGCAGGCCGCTCAGGACCGCCAGTCGGAAAAGACCACCCTGCTTCAGCAGGTGGAAGCCAAGGAAAAGAGCCTCCAGGCCATGGACTGGTTCTGGCAGATCGACGAGGCTTACGCCAAGGGCCGCTACTCCCTGTGCCGCAGCCTGATCCAGAACCTCCAGAGCGCCGGTCTGGCGGAATATCTGCCCAAGGAGAGCGCCACCGACAACGACCGCTTCTCCCCCTACGAACGCTATCAGGAAATTTACGACAACCTGTATTGATAGCCCACCCCCGCGACCCAATATTGTTCAGTCATCTACTCATTTATATTAAGGAGAGGAAATCACCATGCTGGATATCAGATTTATTCGGGAGAACCCCGAGCTCGTCAAGGAGAACATCAAGAAGAAGTTTCAGGACGCCAAGCTGCCTCTGGTAGACGAGGTGCTGGCTCTGGATGAGGAGAACCGCGCCGCCCAGACCCGGGCCAACGAGCTGCGCTCCGCCCGCAACAGCCTGTCCAAGCAGGTTGGCATGCTCATGGGCCAGGCCAAGAAGGACCCCTCCAAGCTGGAGGAGGCCGAGGCCGTCAAGGCCCAGGTCAAGGCCAACGCCGACGAGCTGGCTGCCCTGGAGGCCAAGGAGACCGAACTGGCCGCCCGCATCCGCAAGATCATGCTCACCATCCCCAACATCATCGACCCCTCCGTGCCCATCGGCCCCGACGACTCCGCCAACGTGGAGGTGGAGCGCTTCGGCGAGCCCAAGGTGCCCGACTTTGAGATCCCCTACCACACCGAGATCATGGAATCCTTCAACGGCATCGACATGGATTCCGCCGGCCGTGTCTCCGGCAACGGCTTCTACTATCTGCTGGGCGACGTGGCCCGGCTCCACGAGGCGGTGCTGGCCTACGCCCGGGACTTTATGATCAACAAGGGCTTCACCTTCTGCATCCCCCCCTTCATGATCCACGGCAACGTGGTGGAGGGCGTCATGTCCCAGACCGATATGGAGGCCATGATGTACAAGATCGAGGGCGAGGACCTGTATCTGATCGGCACCTCCGAGCACTCCATGATCGGTAAGTTTATCGACCAGATCATCCCCGAGGCCTCCCTGCCCCAGACCCTCACCTCCTACTCCCCCTGCTTCCGGAAGGAGAAGGGCGCCCACGGCATCGAGGAGCGCGGCGTCTACCGCATCCACCAGTTCGAGAAGCAGGAGATGATCGTGGTCTGCAAGCCTGAGGACTCCATGGACTGGTACGAGAAGATGTGGCGGTACTCCGTGGAGCTGTTCCGCTCCCTGGACATCCCCGTCCGCCAGCTGGAGTGCTGCTCCGGCGATCTGGCCGACCTGAAGGTCAAGTCCTGCGACATCGAGGCCTGGTCCCCCCGCCAGCAGAAGTACTTTGAGGTCTGCTCCTGCTCCAACCTGGGCGACGCCCAGGCCCGCCGCCTGAAGATGCGCGTCAAGGGCGAGAAGGGCACCTACCTGCCCCACACCCTGAACAACACCGTGGTGGCCCCTCCCCGTATGCTCATCGCCTTCCTGGAGAACAACCTCCAGGCCGACGGCTCCGTGGTCATCCCCGAGGTCCTTTGGCCCTATATGGGCGGCACCAAGGTGCTCATCCCCAAGAAGTAAAACTTTCCCCCATTCGCAGGGGCGGGTCCCCGTCGTATCCATAGGCACGGCCTTTGCCGCCGCGCAGAGGCAATAAACAACCTGTGCGCCTCTGGGAAAAGCCAGGCGGATGCTGCGCCCCCTCCCCTGCCGCCTCTGTGCTGTGCCAAGGGCAGATAATGACGATTCGTAATTTTTATCTAAACTTATACAATTCGTTATATCTTTTTCCAGCCGTTTTCAGGTCCTCCGGACCATCCCAGGGTCATTTTCCCCCTCAAAAACGGCTCCAGAACGGTCGAAATCCGCAATCCCTTGGGGCGCAAGGGGTTTCGGATTGTGAAACTCCATGATTCAGCCCTCGCCCCTCCCCCCGCTCTCCCGGCAGGGGCTGTGCGGTAAGACCCGGACCCTTCACAAAAAAATAAAAGGAGGAAATCCCAACATGAAAAAGTTTATGGAAGAATTCAAGGCCTTTGCCATGCGGGGCAACGTGGTGGACATGGCTGTCGGCGTTGTCGTTGGCGGCGCTTTCGGCAAGATCACCAATTCCCTGGTCAACGACATTATCATGCCCGCCGTCAGTATGCTCACCGGCGGCATCAACTTCAGCGACTGGAAGTTTGTGCTGAAGGAGGCCGTGGTGGAAAACGGCGAGGAGATCGCCGCCGCCGTCTCCATTAACTACGGGACCCTCCTGTCCACCATTCTGGACTTTATTATCCTGGCCTTCGCCGTGTTCTGCATGGTGAAATTCCTGAACAACCTCCACCGCAAGAAGGAGGAGGCCCCCGCTGAGGAGCCCGCTCCCCCCGAGCCCTCCGCCGAGGAGAAGCTGCTCACTGAGATCCGCGACCTGCTGAAGGAGCAGCGCTGAGTCGCCGGGAGCAGCGAACAGGCGAAGCGTGACAACAAGAAGCGCTGAGCCGCCGGGAGCAGCGACTCTGGACCAGAGCGACAGGTGCAAACCAAGGAGGGCCAAAGGCCCGGATGTTTGTACCCGGAGTCGGCGGGAAGGAGAGCGTCGCGAACAGGCGAAGCGTGACAACAGGAAGCGGGAAGCTTCTGCAAACAGCCGCCTGGAATCCACACGAACAAAGGAGTACCTATGTCTGAACATGACAAACGCCCCGAAGAAGAGCAGGAGGAGAACAAGGGTTACACCCCCGCCTCCCCCGTCAAGCGCACGCTGGCCTGGATCGCCCTGGTCTATGTGCTGATCTTTCTGGCCCTGACCACCTATTTTTACTTTACCGGGACCATGCTGGGCAACCTGGCACCCCTGCTGACTGTCCCCGGGCTGGTGGGCATGGGCGCCGTGGTGGTGGTGAGCCGAAAAACCACCGGCAGCCCCAGTCGGCCTGTGGCCGTCGTGCTGGCTCTGGCCTGCTTCTGTCTGGCCGCCTTTACCCTGCCCATCGGAATCGTGGGACTGTTGTCCAACTTTGGAGGTTGAGCCGGTATGAAAGATATTATTTCCGCCGGTCTGGAGGAGTTGGGCCTGTCCCCTGCGGTCCCACCCGAAGCGGCCGGGCAGCTGGACCTGTACGGACGGCTGCTGCTGGAAAAGAACCAGGTCATGAACCTGACCGCCATCCGGGAGCCGGAGCAGGTGGCCCGGCTGCACATGCTGGACTGCGCCGCGCTGCTCAACTGCGCCCAATTTGAGGGAAAGACCCTCATCGACGTGGGCACCGGGGCGGGCTTTCCCGGTCTGCCTCTGAAGATCCTGGTCCCCTCTCTGGAGGTCACCCTGCTGGACTCCCTGAACAAGCGGGTGGACTGGCTGAATGAGGTGTCCGGCGCCCTGGGCCTTACCGGCGTCCGGGCCATCCACGGCCGGGCCGAGGAGCAGGCCCAGGTGAAGGGCTTTCGGGACTCCTTTGACTTTGCCACCGCCCGGGCCGTGGCCGACCTGCGGCTGCTGGCGGAACTGTGCCTGCCCTTCGTCAAGGTGGGCGGGCTGTTCCTGGCCATGAAGTCGGTGGAATCGGACGGCGAGCTGGAGCATGCCGCCCGTGCCGTCAAAATGATGGGCGGACGGGTCCGGGACCAGTTGGATTACACCATTCCCGGCTCCCAGATCACCCACCGGGTCATCCTCATCGAAAAGGTGGCGCCCACGTTAAAGGGCTATCCCCGGCGTTGGGCAAAAATTCAGAAGGAACCTCTCTGATCCGGGGATCGCCCGGGAGCGCAAGCGACCCGCCGCTTATGCGGCGCAAATTCGACCAAAGGGAGAATTTCCGCAGGGCGAATTCACTTCGCCCGAGGATTTAAAACTCCGGGTCCCCAACGGGGCAGGCCCCGTTGGGACTATCCCCGGCGCTGGGCAAAAATTCAGAAGGAACCTCTCTGATCCGGGGATCGCCCGGGAGCGCAAGCGACCCGCCGCTTATGCGGCGCAAATTCGACCAAAGGGAGAATTTCCGCAGGGCGAATTCACTTCGCCCGAGGATTTAAAACCCCGGGTCCCCAACGGGGCCTGCCCCGTTGGGACTATCCCCGGCGCTGGGCAAAAATTCAGAAGGAACCCCTCTGATTCGGGCTTCTTCCCGTCCACGCGAACAGGCTTCTATTATTGCCAAAATTGTTAAATTTTCTCAAAAGTTTCGGCCAAAACCATTGACGCGACCAAGATTTGTGGTACACTTTAATGTGGTGAGTTGGGGGGATATTCCATGGGTATCATCATTGCAGTCACCTCCGGAAAGGGAGGCACCGGAAAGACCTCCATCACCAGCGGCACTGCCGCTTCCCTGGCCCTCATGGGCCGAAGCGTACTGTGCATCGACATGGATATTGGACTTCGTAACCTGGACATCTCCCTGGGGCTGAACGACCGGGCTCTGATGGACTTCTCCGATGTGGCGCTGGGGCGCTGTCCCCTGGCCCGGGCGGCGGTGTCCCACCCCGATCTGAAGGGCCTGTCCCTTCTTACCGCCCCCCTGTCCCTCCCCGCCAGCCTGACCGCGGACAAGATCCGCGCCCTGCTGAATACCGCCCGGAGCATGTACGACTATGTGCTCATCGACTCCCCCGCCGGTCTTGGCACCGGCTTCCGGCTGGCCACCTGCGGAGCCGACCGGGCACTGGTGGTGGCTACCAACGACGCCTCCTCCCTCCGGGACGCCCAGCGCACGGTGGCCGAGCTAGACCGGCTTCGC
This sequence comes from Pseudoflavonifractor phocaeensis, assembly GCF_021531375.1. GTDB lineage: Bacteria > Bacillota > Clostridia > Oscillospirales > Oscillospiraceae > Lawsonibacter > Lawsonibacter phocaeensis_B. The sequence goes on along the minus strand of NZ_JADYTU010000014.1, from coordinate 10,913 downwards.
CAGGTCCATCTGGTGATGAACCGCATCCAGCCCAAACTGCTCCGCAAGCTCCGCACCACCATTGACGACGCCATGAACGCCGCCGGACTGCCCCTCATCGGTGTGGTCCCCGAGGACCCGCAGGTCATCCTGTGCGCCAATCAGGGACTTCCTCTCACCAGCCGGGGCCGCCGCGGAGCCGCTCTGGCCTGCTGGAATATCGCCCAGCGTCTGGAAGGAAAGCAGGTCCCCATTATGAAGATCCGATAACGCCCCCCTTCACTACATAACAAGGAGGTACCGCTGCCAATGAATATCGCGATTATGAGCCATACCAAAAAGCAGGATCTGATGGTGCAGTTCTGCACCGCTTACTGCGGCGTTCTGTCCAAGCACTCTGTCTGCGCTACCAATGCCACGGGACGTATGGTGGCAGACGCCACCGGCCTGCCCGTCCAGCTTTTCCTCTCCCATGAACACGGCGGCATCGAGCAGATCGGCCAGCGGATCGTCTATAACGAGATCGACATGGTTCTGTTCTTCAACTCCCCTCTGGACAACGAGATGGATAAGGATATCCTGTATATTTCCCGCCTGTGCGACCAGCACTCCGTCCCCATGGCCACCAACGTGGCCACCGCCGAGCTGCTCATCCACGGTCTGGCCCGGGGCGACCTGGACTGGCGCCAGGGCATGAACCCCAGCCGGGTGCCTTTTGCCCTGTGACCCTTGACTTTTTTCGTAAAATAAGGTAGCATAACACCATTCACCGCAGTGACGGCGCATTAGTACCCGGAACGCCCTCCGACAGAGAGGAGCCCCACGGTTGAGAGGGCTCCAGGACCCGGCCCCGGCGAAGACGGCGCTACCAGCGGGCCCGGAGACGGGTGCGGTCCCCTTCCCGCAACAGAAGGCGAGAGGAGCGGCCCCGGGAGCCGCTCGAAGTTGGGTGGCACCACGAAGCGTTTGCGCGCTCTCGTCCCAATCAGGGGATGAGAGCGCTTTTTTTGTCACCATAAGTGCCGCTTCGCCGCCCCTTTTCTTTGCGAACCCCTCCATCCCGCCCGGTGGGCGGAACAGAAAGGAGTTTTAAAATATGGCCATCACTTACCCTCTGCTGCACAAATTCCACCTTCCCCAAGGGGAAGGATTATAACAAGGCGGCTCCTTCGGAGCCCGAGCGCTGACGCTCCAGTTCCCGCGCTGAAAGGGACCTAAAATGCTGTGTGTAAAAGAAAGGATCATGACTTATGGCTAAAGTTCAACCCCGTACTCTGTCCGGTTTCATGGAGCTGCTCCCTGCCCAGCAGATCCAGTTCGACCGTATCGTTTCCATTCTCCGGGAGAGCTACTCCCTTTATGGCTATACCCCCCTGGACACCCCCCTCATCGAGGCCAGCGAGGTGCTGCTGGCCAAGGGCGGCGGCGAGACCGAGAAGCAGATCTACCGCTTCATGAAGGGCGACACCGACCTGTCCCTGCGCTTTGACCTGACCGTTCCTCTGGCCAAATATGTGGCCTTGAACTATAACCAGCTGGCCTTCCCCTTCCGCCGCTTCCAGATCGGCAAGGTCTACCGGGGCGAGCGGGCCCAGCGGGGCCGCTTCCGCGAGTTCTACCAGGCTGATATCGACGTCATCGGCGACGGCAAGCTGGACATCTCCAACGACGCGGAGATCCCCGCCATCATCTACCGCACCTTTACCGCTCTGGGCCTCAAGCGGTTCCAGATCCGGGTGAACAACCGGAAGATCCTCAACGGCTTTTACGCCATGCTGGGCCTGACCCGCCAGTCCGGCGCCATCATGCGGACCGTGGACAAGCTGGACAAGATCGGCGAAAAGAGCGTCCGGGAGCTGCTCACCTCCGAGGAGATCGGACTCACCGAGCAGCAGGCCGCCGAGATCCTGAAGTTCATCGACATCCGGGGCACCAACGCCGAGGTGCTGGCCGCCCTGGAGGGTTACCGGGGCCGCAACCCCCTGTTTGACGAGGGCCTGGACGAGCTGACCACCGTGGTCCGCCACCTGGCCGCCTTCGGTGTGCCCGAGGCCAACTTCGCCGTGGACCTGACCATCGCCCGGGGCCTGGATTACTACACCGGCACCGTCTACGAGACCACCATGCTGGACCACCCCGAGATCGGCTCCATCTGTTCCGGCGGCCGTTATGATAACCTTGCGGAATATTATACCGATAAACAACTCCCCGGAGTTGGCATTTCCATCGGTCTGACCCGCCTGTTCTTCGTGCTGGAGGACCAGGGCTACCTGAACGAGCAGATGAACACCGCCCCCGTGGACGCGCTGATCCTGCCCATGACCGAGGACATGGCCCCCTCCATCGCCCTGGCCACCCAGCTGCGCAACGCCGGCATCCGTGCCCAGATCCACGCCGAGCAGAAGAAGTTCAAGCAGAAGATGTCCTACGCCGACAAGATCCGCGTCCCCTATGTGATCTTCCTGGGGGACGACGAGGTGAAGGAGGGCGTGGCCGCCGTCAAGAACATGCGCACCGGCGAGCAGGTCAAGGTGACCCCCGACCAGGCCGTGGCCCAGATCCAGGCCGGTCTGGAGGAGCTGAACCAGGGCACCCCCATTCTGGACAAGGGCACCCAGGGCTGAGCCTCCCCCCTCCCCTATTCAGTCTGCGGCAAATCCGCAGGGGGACCCCCGTTCCGGTCCTATTTTTCAATACTATTTGTTATGTTTTCAATCAATAATACTGTTTGGAGTTGATTTTTGTGGATAATCTTCAGGATTTCCACCGCAGTCATTACTGCGGCGACCTGCGTCTCACCGACGCGGGCAAAACCGTGTCGGTATGCGGCTGGGTCCAGCGTCAGCGGGATCTGGGCGGACTGATCTTCGTGGACCTGCGGGACCGCACCGGTCTGGTTCAGCTGTCCTTCGACGACAGCACCGACAAGGCCATCTTTGACAAGGCCGCCTCCCTCCGGGGCGAGTACGTCATCGCCGCCACCGGTCTGGTCCGGGAGCGCGAGTCCAAGACCGACAAGATCGCCACCGGCGACATTGAGATCTACGTCACCGAGCTGCGCCTGCTGGCCAAGTCGGAGACCCCTCCCTTTGAGATCGTGGAGAACTCCAAGGCCAACGACATGCTGCGCCTGAAGTACCGCTATCTGGACCTGCGCCGTCCCGAGATGCAGAAGGCCATCGCCACCCGGCACAAGATCACCAAGATCGCCCGGGACTACTTCGACGAGAACGGCTTCTTGGAGATTGAGACCCCCGTGCTGACCAAGTCCACCCCCGAGGGGGCCCGGGACTATCTGGTGCCCAGCCGCGTCCACCCCGGCAAGTTCTACGCCCTGCCCCAGTCCCCCCAGCAGTATAAGCAGCTGCTCATGCTGTCCGGCTTCGACCGCTACTTCCAGATCGCCCGGTGCTTCCGGGACGAGGATCTGCGGGCCGACCGCCAGCCCGAGTTCACCCAGATCGACCTGGAGATGTCCTTCCTCAACGAGGACGAGATCATGACCATCCAGGAGGGCTTTTTGAAGCGGGTGTTCAAGGAGGTCCTGGACGTGGACGTTCAGACCCCCTTCCAGCGCATGCCCTGGCGGGAAGCCATGGACCGCTTCGGCTCCGACAAGCCCGACCTGCGCTTCGGTTTTGAGCTGAAGGACATCAGCGACATTGTGAAGAACTGCGGCTTCGGCGTGTTCTCCGGCCCTGTGGCCGCCGGCGGCTCCGTCCGCCTGATCAACATCGAGGGCGGCGCCGCCGCCTTCCCCCGGAAGAAGATCGACAAGCTGGGCGACTTCGCCAAGACCTACCACGCCAAGGGTCTGGCCTGGACCCGCCTCCATGAGGGGAACATGACCTCCTCCTACGCCAAGTTCCTTACCGAGGAGGAGAACAAGGCCATTCTGGACCGGGCCGGCGCCAAGGACGGGGACCTGGTCCTCATCGTGGGCGACGAGAAGAACACCGTGGTCTGGGCCGCCCTGGGCGCCCTGCGGTGCGAGATCGCCAAGCAGATGGGTCTGCTGGACCCCAAGGACTTCAAGTTCCTGTGGGTCACCGAGTTCCCCATGTTCGAGTGGTCCGAGGAAGAGAACCGCTATATGGCCATGCACCACCCCTTCACCGCCCCCATGGTGGAGGACGAGGACAAGATTTTGACCGACAAGGCCAACTGCCGCGCCCGCGCCTATGACATCGTACTCAACGGCACCGAGCTGGGCGGCGGCTCCATCCGCATCAACACCCCCGAGATGCAGGAGAAGGCCTTCCAGGCCCTAGGCATCAGCGAGGAGGACATTCAGGAGCGCTTCGGCCACCTGGTCAACGCCTTCAAGTTCGGCGCGCCTCCCCACGGCGGTCTGGCCTACGGTCTGGATCGGCTGTGCATGCTGATGGCGGGCGCTCCCTCCATCCGGGACGTCATCGCCTTCCCCAAGGTGCAGAACGCCTCCGACCTGATGATGGCCTGCCCCGACGTGGTAGATGCAAAACAGCTGGATGATCTGTCCATCGCGATCACCAGAATGGAAGAGACTTCCGAAGCGGAATAAACCTTTTTATAGGGGCGCACACCGTGCGCCCCTTATTTTTAACATAAGGAGAGGATCCCCATGAAACTGGTCCAAATCTGGAAGGACAACAGACCCGCCCTGGGCATCCAGACCGGGGGCGGGATCATCGACGTAGAGGCGGAGGCTGCCCGCAGGGGCGTATCCGCCCCCGCCGATATGAAGCAGGCCATCGCCGCCGGGAGCCAGGGTCTGGCCCGGCTGGCGGAGCTGGCCGCCGATGCCCAGTGCTACACCAACGCTCCCCTGGCCCCGGTGGTCACCGGCACCGACCGGATCTTCTGCATCGGCCTGAACTACCGCCAGCACGCCAAGGAGTGCGGCCTCCCCCTCCCCCCTGCCCCGGTGCTGTTCAACAAGTTTTCCAACGCTCTGGCCGCCCACGGGGACTGCGTGCGGCTGATGCCTGATTACAAAGAGTATGATTATGAAGCAGAATTGGTAGTTGTAATGGGAAAACCCGCCCGGGACGTGTCGGAAGCCGAGGCGCTGGACTATGTGTTCGGCTACACCTGCGGCAACGACCTGTCCACCCGGGACCTGCAATTTGCCCGGGGCAACCAGTGGGTGCTGTCCAAGACCTTCGACGGCTTCGCCCCCGTGGGCCCCTGTCTGGTCCCCAGCCGTGAGCTGGACCCCAACAACCTGGACATCTCCAGCGTGGTCAACGGCGAGACCCGGCAGAACTCCAACACCTCGGACATGATTTTCAATGTCCAGCAGATCATTGCCGACCTGTCCCACCACTTTACCCTCCAGCCCGGCGACCTGATCTTCACCGGCACCCCCCAGGGGGTCATGCACGGCTACCCCGCCGACAAAAAGAACTGGCTGAAGCCCGGCGACCGGGTGGACGTGACCATCCAGGGCATCGGCACCCTGAGCAATACCTTCTGCTGAAATTTTGGAAAAGAGGCTGCTTATGAAAAAACGTTTGCTCGCTCTGGCCATGACATTGGCCCTGACCTTTGGCATGATGATCCTGCCCGCCTCCGCCGCCGACTACTCTGTCAAACAGCTTGAGGGCGGCCCCGCCTGCTCCTTTGTCCTCACCAACGATGGCACCCTGTACGCCTGCGGCCTGAACGATCAGCATCAGGGCATACTGGGTCCCGACGTAGGGGAGCATACCTCCCCACAGGGCGGCCTTGTGGCCACCACTCTGACGAAACTTGCCGAAGACGTGAAAGAGGTGGCCGCCAGCGAGACGCCAACCCTTCACTACTACAAAACCCCCGACGAGCTGGGCTTTCACGTCCTGGTTCTGATGGAAAACGGCGACCTGTACGCCCAGGGCAACAACCTCTACGCCCAGTTGGGACAGAACGACAGAAATCCCCACGAGGGGATGCAGTTCGTCATGAGCGATGTCAAGGCCATCGCCGCCGGAAGCTACTTCTCCGCCTGCGTCACTGAGGACGGCGAGCTGTACTGGTGGGGCTATCTCGTCCAGCAGCTGGGCGGCAACGAGGTGGCCAACACCTTCGATCCCGAATATCTGGGCGACGGCTTCGTGGACGTGGAGGCCGGCACCTGCACTCTGACCGCCTTGAAGGAGGACGGCACCGTCTGGACCATGGGCTCCAGCGCCTACGGTGCCCGGGGTGACGGTACCACCGGCCATCTGACTCGGGAACCCGAGCAGGTATTCTCCGGCGCAGTGGAGATCGCCAGCGGCGAAAATCACACTCTGGTGCGCACCGCCAGCGGTGACGTCTACGGCTGGGGTGACAACAGCTCCCAGCAGCTCCGCCCCCATGAGCTTGAGGGCGACTATGCATACGACTCGGACGGCTATGTCATTGATGCGCCCGTACTGCTCAACGAACAGTACACCACCCCCGTCTTTATTATGGGCGGCGCCAAGGCCATCGAGGCTCATTGCAGCAACTCCTACGTCATCAAGACCAACGGCGACCTTTACACCATGGGCATGGAGTACGACGGCCAGTTCGGCATTGAGACGCGCAAACTCTTTGGGGAGGACATCATCAAGCCCGCCACCCGCACTGCCACCAATGTCAAGCAGGTATCCGGCGGCTACCACGCCACCTATATTCTGAAAGAGGATGGCTCCACCCACGCCGCCGGCAATAACTACTACTACAACTTCGGCAATGGTACCTTCCTCAATCATCAGCACTACTGGACGCCCGCTTTCTTCACCGCCCTGCCCGTGGTGGACCCCGACGCCATCTCCTTTACCGATGTCAAGCAGAGCGACTGGTTCTACACCCCCGTCCAGTGGGCCGTGGAGAACAACGTGACCAGCGGCACCGGGGACGGCACCACCTTCTCCCCCAACAAGCTCTGCTCCCGCGCCGAGATCATCACCTTCCTCTGGGCTGCTTCCGGTCGTGAGACGGGCTTTGGCAGTATCGCCACCCTCTCCGATATGACCCGTGACCTGTGGTACTACAACGCCCTGTACTGGGCCAGTACCATGCCCCGCAACGCCCCCGTTGCCACCGCGCTGCGCGGCGACAAATTCTGCGGCAACGATCCCTGCACCCGGGCCATGGCGGTGGAGTTCATCTGGAGAGCCATGGGCAGTCCCGCCTATGACACCTCCAACCTGCCCTTTACCGACGTGAAGCCCACCGATTCCTACGCCCAGGCCGTGGCTTGGGCCCTGGACAACGGCATCACCAGCGGCACCTCCGCCACTGCCTTCAGTCCCAACGCCACCTGTACCCGCGGCCAGATCTCCACCCTCCTGTACAAGGCCTTCGGTTAACGGAAAACACAAAGGACCCGCCCTCGGTTTTCACCGGGGCGGGTCCTTTTGTTGGGAATATTCTCAGCCAAGCAGCAGCATGAGGATGGGGATGGTGATAAAGCTGCCCAGGGTGGACAGGCAAGCCCCGGTGGCGGCATAGCGCTCGTCGGCGCCGTAGGCCCCGGCCATCACCGTGACCTGGCTGACCACCGGCAGGGCGGATTCCACAATGAACACCTCCCGGGCCAGTCCGGTCACGCCGAAGAGCTGGCAGAAGGCCAGACAGACCAGCGGGGCCACGCCCAGCCGCACCACCAGCATCAGAGGCAGTCCCTTCATGAGGCGGATGTTCTTCAGCCCCAGCTCGAAAATGATAAAGCCGCAGTAGATCAGCGCCATGGGGGACACGGAGTTGCTGATGTACCCGGCAAACTTCATCACGGGCCCGGGCAGCCGCAGATCCAGCACCAGCAGGATCAGCGAAAAGATCACCGCCAGCACCGGGGGCTTGGTAAACATGCTTTTCAGCACCCCGGCCACCGTGATCCCGCCGCCGCCCTTGCTCCCCGCCCGCTCGATGAGGACGAAGCCCAGGGACTGGAGGAAGGTGGTGTTGGCCAGGAAATAGATCATCAGGTAGGGCATACAGGCCTCGCCGAAGAGCTGGGTGCTCACGGGGATGCCGATAAAGATGGTGTTGGACAGTCCCGCCATCAAAACAAAGACGCCCCACCGCTCCCGGGGGAGCCTCAGCAGGGTGGCCAGGGCCATGGACAGCAGCAAGGTGGCTCCCACCCCCAGCAGGCCAGAGACCAGCATGATCCCCGCCTGGGCCAGCTGGTCATGGCTCAGGTTGTTCAGCAGCCCCACCACGCAGTTGCAGGGCACGGCGATGTTGACGATGTACTTGCTGACGAATTTTTTCTCCTGGGCGGTCATCCAGCCCAAAACCCCCATGAAATAGCCCACCGACATCAGCATCAGCAGCACCAGAGACGCCGAAAGGGCGTTGAAAAAGCCGGTCACATGCTCACTTCCTTATGTGTTCACAAAGAGACAGGCCCCGGGCGGTCTCTCTCCCCGCGCCGGGGCCCGGTTCTGTCTGGATCTTCTCAGTCCTGGCCGCCGGACTGGGGCTTCTCCCCGCCCCCTCTGGGACGGCGGCGGCGGCGGCGGTTGGTCTTTTTCTCCCCGCCCTCCTTGGGAGCGGCGGCGGGGCCTTCCCCCTCCTGGACGGCTTTGGGCGGTCTGGGAGGACGGCGGCGCTCCGGACGGGTGGCCTGCTGGCCCTCCTCACGGGCCCGCTGCTCAGGCTGAGGGGCCTGGGCGGTCTGGACCTCTCCGCCCTCGCCCTTGGGACGGCGGCTCCGGTTCCGGTTTCTCCGGCTACGGGGAGACCGCTGGCCCTCCTCCTGGGGCGCGGCGGAGGCCTCTGCCGCCGGGTTCTCCCGGCCAAAGGCGGCGTCCAGAGCGGCGGTCAGGGCCTCCTCCTCGGACATCTGCGCCTCCTTCTCCTCGGGCTGGCGCCGCAGCTTGGCCAGCTCCTCCAGAGGGGGCTCCACATAGTCCTCGGGCCGTCTGCCCTTTCCGCTGCGGATGACGCACAGCTCGCAGTTGTGGTAGCACTTGGGGGTCTCGGGGGCGGAGTCCAGGCGGACCTGCACCGTCTGGCGCAGAAGGTTGACGCTGGACACGGTGCCCGCTCCGTCGGGAGTCTCCACAAAGGACTCCTGCTTGGGGGCCTTTTTCACCAAGTCCTCGTAGGCCTCCTGCTCATACTTCAGACAGCACATGAGCCGTCCGCAGGTGCCCGAGATCTTGGTGGGGTTCAGGGACAGGTTCTGGGTCTTGGCCATTTTGATGGACACGGGCTGGAACTCGTCCAGGAACTGGGAGCAGCAGAAGGGCCGCCCGCAGATGCCCAGACCGCCCAGCATCTTGGCCTCGTCCCGGACGCCGATCTGGCGCAGCTCGATGCGGGCGTGGATGGTGCTGGCCAGGTCCTTTACCAGGGCCCGGAAGTCCACCCGGCCGTCGGAGGTGAAGAAGAAGAGGACCTTGTTCCCCTCAAAGCTGTACTCCGCCTCCACCAGCTTCATGTCCAGACCGTGCTCGGCGATCTTCTCCTGGCAGATGGCGAAGGCCTTCTCCTCCTTCTCCTTGTTCCGGGCCACCGTCTTTTTGTCCTCCTCGGTGGCCACCCGGACCACCGGGCGCAGGGGGGCGATGAGCTCCATCTCGTCGATCATGGAGTTGGCCTGGACACACTCGCCGTACTCGGTGCCCCGGGAGGTCTCCACGATGACGCCGTCGCCCAGCTGGAACTGCTTCCCGTCGGGATTGAAATAATATTGCTTTCCGCCGTTTTTGAAACGGACGCTGATGATCTCTACCATACGATTCTCCTTTATTTCAGAGCGCGGTGTGAAGCTGCTGCTCTTTGTCCGTGATCTTCACCCTCAACTCTCCGCGCTCAAATAAACATTCCCGCGCACAGCCAGCCGGCCAGCTGGCCGGGGTTGGCGTTGAGACGGGCGGCGGCCCGGATCTGCCGGGTCAGCTCCACCCCCCGAAACAGGCGGCGGCGGTCCTGCCGCCGGGCCATCCGGCCCGTCAGCTCCCGTTCCAGGGCGTCCAGCAGCCGGGGCAGCTCCTCCCGGCTCTGCTTGTCCAGGACCATGGCCGCCTCGAACAGCTCCAGCTCGGTCCTCGTTTCCAGGGCGTCCGCCAACTTTACCGCCTGGCTCTCCCGGGCCTGGAGGCTCTCAGCCGTCCCCTCCAGCCGCTCCACCGCCCGGCCCAGCAGGCCCTGACAGTCCAGAGCGGCCTGGCGGACCTCCTCCCCCGTCTTTTGGGGGAATCTCTTCTCCAGCCAGTCCTGACACTCCTTGACCGGCACGGGAGATAAGGTCAGCTCCTCGCACCGGGAGCGCACCGTCTGGAGCAGGCCGCCGCCGTTTTCCGCCAGCAGCAGAAAGGCGGCGTACTGGGGGCCCTCCTCCAGCAGCTTCAGCATGGCGTTTTGGGCCGCGGCGTTCATCTGGTCCGCTCCCTCCAGAAGATAGACCTTCCGCTCCCCCTCGTTGGGGCGGATGTGGGCGTCGGCCCGGAGGCTCCTGATCTGGTCCACAGTGATGGGCTTGCCCTCCCCCACCCCGGAGATGACGGCCACGTCGGGGTGGATGCCGCCAAAGACCTTTTTGCAGGGGGCGCACCGTCCGCAGGGCCGGGACCCGGGATGGGCGGTACACACCATGGCGGCGGCCAGGAGCCGGGCCAGGGTATGCCGGCCCGAACCGGCGGGACCGGAGATGATATAAGCGTGGGACAGGCCGCGGCCCTCCTCCCGGTGGGAGAGCAGCTCTTTCAGGCGGCTGTTGCCCGCCAGGGATGAAAGCTCCATATGTTTTCCTCGCTGCGGACCAAAATTATCCCAATGGTGCCACGGTCCGCACTTCCGACATTATATTATATCCTATTTGCTGTAAATAAGAAAGTTCTTTTTTTCCGATCCGCTCCCCGGGAGCCACCACCGGCACGCCGGGGGGATAGGGGGCGATCTGGCAGGCGGAGACCTCCCCCAGACAGTCCTTCAACGGCATGACCCGGCTGGGGGCAAAGAGGGCCCGCCGGGGGGAAAGGACCCGCTGGGGC
>NZ_JADYTU010000013.1 GCF_021531375.1 Pseudoflavonifractor phocaeensis | reverse complement strand
CTATCTCCAGTTCCAATGTTCTGCCTGAAAGCCTGTGGGTTTCGGCAGAATTTTTGCTTTTGTCAACAGGTCCAACTCTTGACGGCACCCTGCAAGTTGCTGCATACAGCCCGTTCTGCTTACCACAAATGGACTTGCGGGATGCAGAGCCAGAGAGTTGCGGAGAACGAGCAGTTAGCTGACAAAATTGAAAAAATCCATGCGGAAAGCCCGGATAAAGGCTACCGGAGACTGAATGACGATCTGCGCCATGATTATGGCATCCATGTCAATGACAAGAGAGTGCTGCGGATCTGCCGGGCCAGAGATATACGGTCTACTGTGAAATACAATAATCACAGCTGTACCAGGCGGGCCAAGAATCCTCAGTATCTTGCCGAAAACCTGCTGAGCCGCCAATTTTACGCTGAAAAGCCCAATGAGAAGTGGCTTACTGATGTGACAGAGTTCAAATGGTCTGAGGGTGTGGAGGTTCATAAGCTCTACCTGAGCGCTATTCTGGATCTCTGTGACCGGCGCATCGTGTCCTATGCGCTGAGTGAGCGCAACGACAATCCTCTCGTATTCAAAACCTTTGACAGGGCTGTTAAGGGCAACCCGGACGCACATCCTCTGTTCCACAGTGACAGAGGCTTCCAATACACAAGCCGAGCATTCCACCAAAAACTTGTACAGGCCGGAATGACGCAGAGTATGTCCCGTGTGGCTCACTGCATTGACAATGGCCCCATGGAAGGCTTCTGGGGTATCCTGAAACGGGAACGCTATTACGGCAGGCGCTTTACCAGCAAGCAGGAGCTTGTGCAGATGATAGAGAACTACATCCATTATTACAACACCAGGAGAGTTCAGCGAAATCTGGGCGTGCTGACACCGATGGAGAAGTACCAGTTGTGCCTCACCGCATAAAAAGCGGCCAGCAACCTACAGGCTGCTGGCCGGGAAAATTTTATATTTTTTCACTGTCCTCTTGACGGGGAGCGGTTCACGCCGCTCCCGCCTTATATTATTTTGGCTCTATTTTGCACTGCCCGGCAGTGTTTACACAAAATTTGGGACTGACCCAACCTCCAATGTGGTGCTTCTATTCTACACCACATTGGAGGTTTACACAAAGTTTCGGATAAGTTCCTTCAATTTGATCCCAGTGATGTGTGAATGGACTGGATATTCTGTACGCATCCTTATTGTACCATATAAGCTGGACACTGAGTGTCCAGCTTATCATTTTCTACAAAATAACGGTCAAAAATCATGGTGTCCTGATCCCCGCGGCCTTGACGACGTACTCTTGAACAGCGGTTTTGGGTATCCGCCACACCCGGCCATTCCGCATGGCCTTTAACGTCCCGGTGTTCAGCAGATCGTACAGCGCATTTTTTCCGATTTTGAGGGCCTCACAGGCTTCATCCACTGTGAGGATGTCATCATAACTCTCCAGCATTGGCACATCTCCCTTTCTCACATCTGGGGCAGCTGGGGTGTTCCGGGCCCCGGCTGCAATTCTCACACAGGCATTTTCCTTTTTTCAAGGCCCGTGTGCGTCTGCTGCGGCGGATCTCGCCCAAGTCAGTGAGCTGCATAATAATGGCAGACTCAGCCCGCTGGAGCTTTATGGCAATCTCCGAGATTCCCACTCCCTCCCGGTACAATTTGCAGAGCTGTTCCCGCTCCTCCTCGGTCCAGTAGTCTCCGGTGTGTTCAAGTATCTCCGGACATTGTCTAATCTGTCTGATCTGTTCCTGAAGCTCAGGATTCGTGATGAAAGATTCCATGTCGTGATAGCCTCCTCTTTGGCTTGATTTACTGTGATGTTCTTTGAATCCTGTTTGATTTGTCACCAAACGGGCGGATTTTTCCTGTAAATGGAGGGCTATCCTGTAGGAAAAGTAGGGGAGATATCATTTAATACGGGAAATGGATGCGTATTCTAATGTGAGATCATATTCGCGGACATTCGTCAGAGCCTCCTTTTGTAATTGCATACTATTAAAATGAGCCCTCGGAGCAGAAGTGTTCCGGGGGCAAACTTTGTAAGGAGGAATTTACGATGTCGGAAACCTTTCTCTGTTCCAACTGCGGCAGGGAACACCCCATCAGCAAACAGATTACCTTTGACGGCAAAGAACTGTGCCCAGACTGCCTGGTGGAGCGCACCACGCTTTGTCGGGTGTGTGGAGAACGAATCCTGCGGGAGAACAATGTGGGGACAGATATGCATCCCTTATGTCAGACCTGCTTTGATGACTATTACACCACCTGCACCCGCTGCGGTATGCTTCTCAGGCGGTCCGAGGCCTTCTACCAGGACTCCGACGAGGATGAGGAGTATCCCTACTGCAACTCCTGCTACTACGCCTCACCCAAGGGGATCAACGACTACTATTATAAACCGGAACCTATTTTCCATGGAGAAGGTCCCCGCTACATGGGCGTCGAGCTGGAGATTGACGGAGCGGGGGAACTGGACAGCAAGGCGTCAAAAATTCTGGACGTGGCAAACAGAGGTGGTTCGGAACTGCTGTACTGCAAGCATGACGGCTCTCTGGACGATGGATTTGAACTGGTTAGCCACCCTATGTCCCTGAACTTTCACCAGAAGGAAATGCCCTGGGCCGCCGTTCTGAAAGAAGCGGTGCGGTTGGGCTATCAATCCCACCAGGCCTCTACCTGCGGGCTGCACGTCCATGTGAGCCGTGCCGCATTTGGAATTACTGAGGAGGAACAGGACACAGTCATTGCGCGAATCCTCTACTTCTTTGAGAAGCATTGGGAGGAACTGCTGAAGTTCAGCCGAAGGACGCCGCGGCAACTGGAACGCTGGGCAGCTCGGTATGGTTACAAGGAGCAGCCTCGTGACATCCTGGACCACGCTAAGAAAGGGTACGGGGCCGGGCGGTACACCTGCGTCAACCTGACCAACGAGGACACCATAGAATTCCGTATCTTCCGAGGGACCTTAAAACTCAACACCCTGATCGCCACATTGCAGCTCGTTGACAGGATCTGTGATGTGGCGCTTTGTTTGTCCGACGAAGAACTCAAGGCCATATCCTGGACCACCTTCGTCTCCGGATGTACGAAGCCTGAGCTGATTCAGTACCTGAAAGAGCGGCGGCTGTATATCAATGAGCCTGTGGAAACGGAGGTAGAGCTGTAATGTGCTGTCTCTTCGGAATGCTCGACCCGGAGCATCGTTTCACCGGGAAGCAGCGGGCCAAGATTCTTCGTGGCCTGGCCGCGGTCAGTGAGGCTCGGGGCACCGACGCCACCGGGATTGCCTACAATTCAGGTGGAAAGTTACATGTCTTCAAGCGGCCCTTGCCCGCCCACAAGGTCCGGTTCCATATCCCGGAAGACGCCCTGGTGGTAATGGGACACACCAGAATGACCACTCAGGGGGATGCACGGCGCAACTACAACAACCACCCCTTCCAGGCCAGAGCGGGAAGCCAGTCCTTTGCCCTGGCCCATAACGGAGTGCTGTACAATGACGGTTTGCTCCGGACTACACAAAAGTTGCCTCTGACCAATATTGAGACAGACAGCTTTGTGGCGGTCCAAATGCTCCAACAGCAAGGAGCCCTCACCTTTGACAGCCTGAGATACATGGCTGAGCAGGTGGAGGGCTCCTTCTCTTTTACCGTACTGGATGACCGGGACAATCTGTACTTCGTCAAAGGGGACAATCCCCTTTGCATCTATCACTACCCGGAGACAGGGGTGTACCTCTATGCCTCCACGGAGGAAATCTTGACATCGGCGCTACTACGGATTCCCTTTCATCTGGGCAAAGCCGTCACGGTCAAGGTCCTGTGTGGGGAACTGCTGAAGATCGATGCCAAGGGACACCAAAGCCGCAGTGAGTTTGACACGATCAATCTGGTCCAGCGGTGGTATTATCCACGGTCCTTTTGGTATGATCCTGCTCCAAGGCCGTACAATTCCGAAAAGTCCGATGCCAACAAGGAATATCTGCGGGAGTTGAAGGCAGTAGCCGCTTTCTACGGCTTTTCCCCCAGTTATGTGGACTCCCTGCTGTCCGATGGCTTTACGACTGATGATGTGGAGGAGATGCTGTATGCGGGCGAGCTTTAAAACCTTGTCAATAGACTATACCCTTGTGAGAGAACAAAAAGATATCCCAATAGGGTCGAAATCCGAATTCCGGGACGTGCCGGAACTCATTACCACCCTATTGGGACTCCCCGTCTATTATTGATCTTCTTGGTCAAGATGAGCGGCCAGGTCGCGACCCCTGGTACACACGCCCCGGATGTACACCGCATGTTCCTGATCGTCCACGCTGTACAGCACCACATCATTCCGGGCAGTGAACAGCCGGACGTCTTTGGATTCCCAGGGCTCTACGTGATAGACCGGGTACTTTCGTGGGAAGGTGGACAGATTCCGTTGGATCTCAGCCCGTAGCCGCAGGTACCAGGTCTCGGCCAACTCCGGGGCCCGGAACTGTGCCGCGATATAGTCTGCCTTTTCCTCAATGTCCCGGATGGCCGTCTCCGTGTAGATGACCCTATACCGCTGAATTTCGTCCATGAGAGAACCGCTCCTTCATCCGAAGATCCAGGTCCTCCTGGGAGTACAGCCGACCTTCTGCAATGTCCCCTTCGCTCCTGGACAGCTTGGCGTCGATCTCCTGGGCGGTCAGTTCCTCCCAGGTCTTCAGCGTCGGGCGGAAGGGCATCCCGCCCTCACGGAGGCTCTGCTGGGCAAAAATGCGGACCGCTTCTGCAAAAGAAGTCCCCAGACCGCGGTAGAGCTCCTCCACCTGTGTTTTCAGTTCTCCGTTCATGCGGATCTGTACTGTCGCATCCATCGCCATAACAAAGCCCTCCTTGTAGTGCAACTGTACTACATTTTATTCAAAGTGTCAAGGGACGATGCCATTATGGTCCACCTCGCACAGAAAAATATACGGGAAGGAGATGTTACCTTGAAAATCGGATATGTCCGGGTCAGTACCCAGGAACAGAACACCATCCGCCAGGAGCGGATGATGGAGAACTTGGGTGTGGATGAACTTTACATCGACAAGGCCAGCGGCAAGAATGCCCAGAGGCCGGAGCTCCAGAAGATGATGGAATATGTGAGGAAAGGCGATACGGTGGTGGTGGAGTCCATCAGCCGCTTTGCCAGGAATACCAGGGATCTGCTGGAACTGGTGGAGCAGTTGACCGAAAAACAGGTGGAATTTGTCTCTCAGAAGGAGGCCATAGACACCTCCACGCCCACAGGCAAGTTCATGCTGACCATCTTCGGGGCCGTGGCAGAGCTGGAGCGGGAATACATTCTCCAGCGCCAGCAGGAGGGAATCGCCATTGCCAAGGCCAACGGCATCTACAAGGGCCGCAAACCCATCCAGCGGCCCAACTTTGATCAGGTAGTCTCTCTGTGGCGGCAAGGTGAGATCACCGCCGTGGAGGCTATGAAACGGCTGGACCTGAAGCCCAGCACATTTTACCGAAAGGTCAAGGAGGTGGTTTGAATGGAATGGACCCTTGCAGGCTTTGTCATCACATTGGGCGTACTCTGCCTGATGGAATCCGAGCACAGCACCGCCAAATCTTAAAATCAACAAGGAGGAATCAGTTATGCCTATCTTTATTGCCGTCGCGGCCACACCGTTGGCTCAGTTTGCTGAGGGTGCCGTCCTGGGAGCCAGCGTATATCTTGTAAGTCGGGGCTATAAGAACCTGCTTCGCACCAGAAAGAAGTAAGAGCCTCGCAGGATGGGTCAGGAGTTTCCTGGCCCATCCTAATTTTTTTGCAAAATATGTGGAGTGACAATGACTGTCCCCCTTGCCTGATATACTGGATCTAGAAAACGATATTAAGGAGGTTTTACCATGTCGGAAGAATATTTGGACCGTGAAACTCTGGGCGCTGAGGAGGATCCGGACGATGGAGAAGCACTTTCTAACCCCATTTCCGAGTTGAGGCAGTCCTTCCGCCGCATTTATGAAGCAGCCAAGGCGTCGGCGGAGAACGACGATGACGAAGACGACGAGGAGGAAGCACCGGAAACGGTGCGGACAGGGTTTGCGGCCCAACTCCCGGACGCTTTCCGCAAGCTCTGGGGTATCACCGAGAAATGGGAACGGACATCTGCCGCATGTCATGAAGACATCCGTCTGTTAGCCAGCGATACCTACAATACTGAAACAGACGGAGTCCTGTCTAAGCAGACATGCCGCCGCCAGGGAGAGGCTGTCCTGAAGCAAGCCTACCAGGAAGCCCAGGACCATCTGAAGCTGAAAAGCTCCGTAAACTTCAGCCAGCAGGTCTATCAAAATCTGGTCCATAATCTGGAGGACAGCTTTGCCCAAGCCAAGCACTGCGTCCGGCTGCTGTCTGCACACAAAGCCATCCAGCAGGAACTTGGGGAGATCCAGGCCTTGTTGGACTTCGGAACGTTTCAGCAGGAGATGCAAAATGCTTTGGATGCGGAACTCCAGAACGAACACGCTTATAAGCTGCGCCCCTTCTCCTATTACGCGGAGCAAATCCAGGTGGAAAGTGATAACATGGGGCTGGAGGACGGTTTCTGGCGTGTGTTGGAAGCAGCTTTCGCCCGTTATACCTATGACGGCTCCCGGGCCTATTTCGACCTGAGGGATGACGTCCGGGACCTGGCAGAGCAGTACAAGGCTGCTGCTCAGGAACATCTCAACCGCTATCTGGTTATTCGTCGCGGTAAGCGTATTCAAGAAGTTCTGGATCTAATCGAGGTCAAACTGATAGAATCAGATACGCAAAGCGAAAAACGCTGACAATCAGATTGCGCTTGTTCCCTGTAGGTAAAGGTGGACGTTATGGTTCTTCCTTAGAGAATGATAGCGTCCACCTTTAAAATTCTTTGGTTCCGTGCTAACTTTTTGGAAATGGGGAATGAAAACAGTGTGCCAGAGGATCGAAATCAGAGCCCCCTGCAGAAAACTTAGCATCAGCACTATTCCAAGACTGTGTATATCCCATACTGTTGCGTGATTTGATTCGCTGTCTCCCGCAGTGCACCAAGTGCCTGATAGTCCAGATGTAACTTCCTTCCATCTGCCAGTGATACGGTGTTGATGGCAAAATGAATATGTAAATGTTCCTGTCCGGTATGGACTCCGAAGAGAACCTGATAGGTAGGAAAAAACAAGGATGATACCAGCAGCGCAATGTCCATGGCTTCTGATGGCATGATGACTTCCATGTCATCAAAAGAGAGAACGATATGATATGCCCTGCGTCCATACTCTTTCCTCCAGAGCTGCTGGGCCTGGAGCATGTCTTCAAACGCATAAAGGGGCCGGATGCCACGCCCACCGATCATTCCGGCTGTCTTTTTTTCATCAATAATGTATGTACATAAATTCTGAAGCGCTAACTCGGTGTTGCAAGGGTTTTCAGTTACTTTAAGTACTGCCATATTACGTCACACTCCGCCTGTATTTCTGATGCAAACTTTGATTGGGGTTCCATTTGTACATAATCTTTGATCTTAAGTAGCTGGTGGTAAATGGTTCTGATCTGATCCAACGTCAGACCTTTGCTAGCCATTACATGCTGCGTCACGTAATGACTGACAGATAGTCCGTTGTCTTTGGCGGCCTGTTTAAGGCCTTCATATTCCTGAGCCGTAAGTCGAAAGGTCACTGGTTTGGATTTGGTTTTTCTGTCCATATATGGTACCTCCTGTGTGTAATAAGAGAAAATTCAATGAACTATTATGTAAATATATAATGTACATCTTATGATATATTAGATTGGATATAATGATTATCAAATTACTACATCAAAGGATAAAGCAAAGATCTTAATATCAACTAAGCCTCTTCTATGAAAGAGATTGCAAGGAAGCGTTTTTGTATGCGCTTCCTTTATTTTATTGTTCCTTCCGTGATAAAAAATTACTGCACATTATCCTTGCACAACATAACTCTGGTGATTACTATAGAACTAGTACACCAAAGGAGACTGTTGCGATGGATGAACAGAATAAAAACGGTATGTTCACTTATTATAAAGTAGGCAGAAGCGCCCGGATTTTCCCTATCGATTACTCGGACAATGAATTTGCAGCATTGGCGGGCTGTGATGTACGCACTGCCCGAAAAGTACTCGGTATTGATTGTTTAAAACCGATTCTTTTGAAACAGCTATGTACTTCAGAAGTGAAGTCAGAGCATGCAGAAGATGGAGATGAAGTGATTCCCGTTCCCGCGGAAACTGCCCGGTTCTTGTCTGCCTTTTACCAAATAACACAGAAATCAACGGAATATCGGAGGATTATTAATAGGCCTGAAAACGTTTCAGAATCAACCAAACGGCAATTTACTACTGAACTATGTCAGGCGCTGTGCCAACAAATTACGTCAAGCTCCGATACCTCGAATCGGGTTGTGAATGATTTTTATCGACGAACCTTGTTTTATAACAATACTTTTAACCGCGCAGTACTGGAAGATATATGGGAGACACAGTTGCTTCCCAAGTATCAAATACTTCGGAAGCTTGCACAGCAGGTTCCTTTTGAGATGCAGGCGCAAGTTCTCTTGGACTGCCTGCAACAGATGGACAACGCTATCTTTTATCTCAGCAGCCAACCAAAGAATTCTCCAAAGGAAGCGCAGAAAGCGGAACAAGAACTGCAGGGAATACTGGAACAGCTGCTTTCCGGCCGAGTTAGAAAGAGGTCCGGGGGCAACAGCCAGGCGGTATACCAAGTCTACAATTCTCAGGTGGATGAAAGAACTTCCATGGAGCGGGCATTCCGAGCGCTCAACGCTCCCGGTTCTAACCAAGTGTTAATGACAGCCAGCCGTGACGCCTACCTCCGGCACTTGACAGAGAAATTGTCTCCATCCCCAATGGAAGATGCTTATAAAACGCTGCATGATTATTTGGCATTTACGGGATATGAGCTGACGGAAGAAGAACTGAATTCTTACATTACAGACCAATGTCGGCGGCATTGTCAGCAGATTATTGACAGCGTCACTTTTTTCCCTTTAGAAAAAAATGCTGATGCGCCGTTGACAGAAAAAAGAAACTATCTGACCGATCTGATAGATTGGACGATTCAGAATCGAATAAGTGGTATTTTCCAAAACTTTGAAGCTGATTTTCAGGAGACTTTGCATCTTATCCGCTATTTGAATGCGGCCCAGCGTTTTTTTCGTCAACACGTATGCCAAGAACCTTTGTTATGGAGTATCCTCGATGGAATACCCCTTCAAAAAGACGGCGTTGCTAATGCTTCGGCGACCAGCAGAAAATATTTTCTCATGTTTTCCCAATACCTTCAAAATGCCTGTAGCGTTCTCTATCCAGATACACCTGACATCCGGGATTCGGATTCAGAAATTATTAATTTTCAGGATTGGCTGTCAGAGCGTCTTTTTCAAGACGGATTGGCGGCAGTAATGTTTTTTGACAAAGAGGATCGATTTAATGGTTTTAGTTCCTCCTACAAACCCGAAAACATCCTTCATGCTATTAAAGTATGTAATACTTACATCTCTGATAAGCAAGCGCGTCCGCCAATAGAGCAAGTACTTCAGATGCTCCCCGATATTATGACGGTTCTACTCTGTCAGCTTCTGAAACACATTCTGGATGACAGCGTTTCTGAGTGCCGGGATTACTTCCTTGCTTTTTATTCATGGCTTCAAAAAGTTAGTCATCCTTAAATCAACCTCTCGCTGCAGCACAGCGAGAGGTTTTTCATGCCTGTAACTTGCCCCAGACAATGCATCTTTTTTCTTTTGTGCTATATTTATGTTTTTTCTGATTTGGAGAGTGTACTATGGAACCATAGAGGGAATCAAATTGCAACCAGCAAAACGTTTTTACCATAAGTAAAGCTCTTGCCGGGTGCTGTCCCTTCAATTATCGAAATGAGGTGTTGATATGTCCTGTCCGACTTACCCCCCTTATTCTTCCGTACCACCTGGCCCGCCGCCATCTACAGTCCCAGCCGCCTATGTGGACCACCTGTGCCTGCTGGCAGCGCAAGCACAGGGTGCCGCGGTCGAAAACGAGAGGCTCCGGGCTAAGCTGACTCAGAAGCAACTGGCCGAGGAGGCCTATCGTACTGTCCTTGCTCAATCTGACGGGCATACTTATAGCCCTGGGAAGAACGGGACCTTCGTCCATTTGATGAACCGTACTGTGGAGCGAGCTTTCCACGTACATCCCATGCCTCCCATGACCAGTCCGCCCTACTACCTCATCGCCATCTCACAGGAGACGGGCTGGCTATTCATCAAGGAGGCGGATTATTTCAATGATAAGGTCCTTCTCACGGCTTTACAGGAGTGGCCCGGCGTGGAGGTTGACCTTATCCAGTCTCAGCGGCAGACCGCTGCACTGCTGCGTACCGCCATCAGCCAGAAGTTGCAGTCGCTTACGTTGTCCTGCTACGCCGGCTGGAGAAAACTGGAGAGTGGAGAGTTTGCTTTCTGCGTCTTTCCGGGGTTCAAAACCTGTTCGCCCGGTATCGTCACCCAGCTGCCTACGGAACTATCCCCAGCCTCTCCACCCAGTGCCGCACTGGCCGCCGAGCAATTGTGGTCTCAGTTCCGACCTGTTTCAGACCAGGGTGACCGGTGCCTCCTGTTCCTATGGTTTCATGCTGCCGCTCTGACTTCTATGCTGATGAAACTTGGACATCGCATCCCGCTGGCTCTGTGTCTTTTTACCGAGGATCTGGCCGCTTCCCAGTATCTTACGCGGCTGTTCCATTGGAGCGCTGATGTACCGCTGTCGCTGGATAGTAAGCCAGTCAAGTTTTCTCAAATGGTTCTGCTGGAGAAGGACAAACCTCTGCTGATCCGGGACACTTACCAGACAGCTGACGCCTCCGTCAACGCAGCCGTACTGCGGTCTGCCCTGACAAGCGGTACAGTCCTTTGGAAGAATGGAACAGAGAGTCTGGAGCTGCCCCTACAGGCTTTGCCGACTCTTTTATCAGGCGCAGCCAGCACCCTCAGCTGCTCTCCGGACTGTCTGACCCTGGACTTGTCCGCCGCAGGCTTTGACACTTCAGCCTGGGATCACATTTCTCTCAGGGAGGAGAGGCTCTACGGCTACCTTTCAGCCTTCCTGCGGTTTACCCAAGATCATATTTCCAAGCTGATCGAGGCACTGGATTCCGGGCAGCGCCAGTCCATGTTCTATCTGGACGGTACCTTGAACGACAACTGCCTGAAGACCTTGGGCATCTTGCTGGGGTTGGCTGATTTCCTCAGTGCGTTCTTTGAATTTTGCAGCCCTTCGGTGCCGCCAGTCTCATTTGAGGCTCAGGATTGGTCTGACCAACTGGTAGAAGGGTTGCGGCAGACTACCGCCAAGGAGGATAACTGGAATTTGGCCGACCAGTTCTTACAGGTAGCCCGATCTCATCTTGTAAACGGACAGCTGTTTACAAGTACCGTGGAGCTCAGGAAAGAACCGCTACCAGAGATGGTTGTGTTTTACGATGAATGCACCTTGTCGTTCACAACCCCCGCTTTCTGCCGCATCTGTCGTCAGCTGGGACAAAGTCGGCCTGCTGTCTTGCGGGCGTTGCGTGAGGCCGGGATGATGTTCGGTCGGCCGGTGAACAGCGCCACGGCTATGACCCGTATCAGTATCTGGGACAAGTTCGGTGTGAGAAGAAATCTATCTGTCTATCGGCTCGTCAAATCGGCCTTTGATCTGCCGGGAGATCCGCTGCTTTTAGAGGAGGAATCCCATGAACATTAACTTCTATCTAGGCCGGACCCGCTCCGGTACCCCTATGCACTTTACTGGTATGGACAACCCCCATATCTGTCTGACCGGTCGCAGCGGCTGTGGAAAAAGTTATTTCCTGAGGCAGCTGCTCCTACAGGCAGTGGAACAGGGAGCGCTGGGGTTGGTATTCGACTATTCCGGCGATTTTCGCCGGTTTGTACCGTCGCCCGGTCTGCCTTTCCGTCGCGTGGACATCACCAGTCCAGAATTCACCATCAATCCCTTCCTGTCCGGCGACGGTCTGGATGTGGAATTAGGGGTGCAACAACTGCTCCATCAGCTCCACGGGGTTTTCCGTATGGGGTCCCGGGCAACTCTGGCGCTGCGGCAGGCTGCACAGCAATACCTGGCCAGCAATCCGAATCCTCCCACGTTGGAGGGACTTTGTGACCTCCTGCGGCACACAAGGGCGCCCAGCCAAGGACTTCTGTCTGCCAGGGAGCCCCTGGAACTGCTGGCATCCCTCCTCCATTGCGGAAATCAGCCCATTGGCCTGGAGTTGAACCATCCCGGGCTGGTGGTTCTGGACTTTGCCCGGGTGGTGGACGGCAGCATGCGCACCTTCCTGGTGGAGCTGACCCTGCGTGCTGTTTGGACCCAGCGCACCACGGCCCGGGAATCAGCTGCTTGTCCTGTCGTAGTGGCACTGGACGAGTGCCAGAATATCTCGTGGTCAGAACAAAGCATGGCCGTTCGCATCCTCCGGGAAGGACGTAAGTTTGACCTGGCCGGATGGTTCAGCACCCAGTGGATCGACAAAAAAGCGGAGCATGCCCTGGGGCAAGCAGCGCTCCAGGCCCATTTCCGTCCGGAGGACCGGGACATCTCCAGATTGGCCAGGTCGATAGGCAGGGATGGCCCAGAGGAAGCGGCATTGTACCGACAGTTGCTTCACGGTCTGAACGTCGGCCAATTTCTTTGGCCACGTCCAAATGGGCGGGCTGTGGTTGTCAATGTGGACCCGTGAGTTACTGTTTAGCATTAAAACTGTAATTAGGAGGACAGATATGAACACTTTTTATACGCATGAGGAGCTCCCGCCCATCCTGACGGTCCCTGAACTCGGCGCTTTCTTGGGCATCGGCCGCAACTGCGCCTACGACCTGGCGCGGTCCGGGCAAATTGCGGTGCTGCACATCGGGAATCAGATCCGCATCCCCAGACATGCGGTCCTGCGCTATCTGGGTGTGGACGGAACTACATCGGCGTAAGTTGAGGAGTGGGGCAGGGGTTACCTGCCCCACTGTCATTCAGGAGGTATCTTTATGGCATCTCAAAACCGAACCCGACACGGCGCTGCTGGAGCTGGGAGCATCCGCAAAAAGCAGGTGTTTCGCAACGGGAAAGAATATACATACTGGGAAGGACGTTACACGGCGGGCTTTGACCTGGGAAGTGGAAAGCAAATCCAGCGGTCCGTTACCGCCAAGACGCAACGGGAGGTGGTAGAGAAACTGCGTCAGGCCACTGCCAAGGTCAGTGAGGGGAAGAATCAGGCACCATCTAAAATCACTGTGAGCGAGTGGCTGGATATTTGGCTTGCGGAGTATTTGGGAAATACAAAGCCGCATACAAAAAAGTCCTATGAAGGTGTGGTCAAAAATCACATCAAGCCCGCTATTGGTGCGGTAAAACTCACCGCGCTGACCCCGGTACAGGTGCAAAAGCTGATTAATGGAGTTCGAAGTACCAAGAAGACAGCTACGGGTGAAACGGTCAATCCCAAGACGGTAAAGAATGTCCACGGTGTACTGCACAGCGCATTGCATCAGGCTGTGCTGTGTGGTTATTTGAGTGCAAATCCTGCTGACCGGACCATTTTACCGAAGCGAAGCAAGGCGGACATCCATGTACTGGAGGATCAGCAGGTATTGGATTTCTTCAAGGCCATTGAAGGACATCGGTTTCAATTCCTCTATCTGGTGGACTTGTTTACGGGGATGCGGCAGAGCGAACTGCTGGGCCTGCAGTGGTCCGACATTGACTTGTCACGAAAAACTCTGATGGTCAAACGGCAGCTGCAGTATCTCGGGGGCGCTCACGGCGGTTATCAATACGCGATTCCCAAGAGCAATAAATCACGGCTCATCGTTCTGCCGGATAAGGCTGTGGAAGCCTTGGAACGACAGAAGGTCCTGCAAGCATCCATGATGAAAGCGGCAGGGGAGGCGTGGAACAATCCGGATAATCTGGTGTTCACGGACGAACTGGGGACACACCTGAAACACGATGTCGTCTACCGCAACCTGAAGCGGGTATTCGCATCAATGGGAGTGCCCAACCTACGTTTCCATGACTTGCGGCACTCTTATGCCGTACTGTCGCTGCAATCCGGCTGTGACATCAAGACGGTTCAGGAAAACCTGGGACATTATGCCGCTGCTTTCACACTGGATACATATGGGCATGTGACGGCGCAGATGCGCCGGGAGGGAGCTGACAAGATGAACCAGTTTCTTAAACAATTGGATTCTGGTCCATCAGACGATCAATAAGGGAAAACGCAAGGGAAAACATTCGAAAAAGAGGCAAAAAAAGTCCTGCAACCATTGTGGTTACAGGACTTTCCTCTGGTACGCCCGAAGGGACTCGAACCCCCAACATTCAGAACCGGAATCTGACGCTCTATCCATTGAACTACGGACGCATTTCATTTGATGCTCCGTTATTATAGCAGGATTTTCCCCCGTTGTAAAGGGGGATTTTCAAGCAAATTTTCACAAAATGATCCATCGGATGGACTCAGGCGGCTTTTCCAGGCCGCAGGCCGCGCCCCGCCAGCCCTCGCCGCAATAGGTGCGAAACCAGATCCCATCCTGCTCCAGAAGGGAGCCATCCGTTTCAGGCAGGGGGACCCGGATGCCGGAGATGGGGCGCGTCAATCCTGTACCATGCAGCTTGACTAGGCACTCCTTCAGGGCCCACAGCTGGGAGAAACGCTCCCACCGGTCCGTTCCCTGTTCCACCCAGTCCAGTTCCTGGTCAGAACACACCCGGCGGGGCAGACCGGGCCGCCAGGACTTGACGAGCTGGATGTCCACCCCCACCGGCTCCCGGCTCAGCGCGCAGAGAGCCAGAGAGCCGCTGTGGGTCAGATTGAATTCAAAGCCATCCAGACCGGAAAAAAAGGGCTTTCCATGGGGGCCTTGCTCCAGAGCAGGGAGGGGAGAGAGCCCCCACTGTTCTTTTGCCGCCCGGGCCAGCAGGAGACGGGCCTGCTGCCGCTGCGTCAGGCCCCCCGCGCCATATATGACCATGCCCTCGCCCCCTTCGCCTTTATCGTGCCTAGAGAATAGAAACCTGTTCGGCAGACATATTATAAGAAGATAGGGCAGCTCCTGTCAAATAAAACGGGGCGGCTTCAGCAGGGAAGAGGCAGCCAGGCCTTGCCCAAAGAGAGGTCGGCGAAGAGGAGAAGGCGGGGCGGCCAGAGTGTGAACAGCCCGATGGCAACGGCGAGAGCGCCGGCCAAAAGGCAGGGGAGCAGCCACAGAAAACCGGAAAAGGGCCCTGAAAACCGGGAGGGGAGCCAGAAGCCCAGAATCATAAGCAGGCAGTAGAGGGCGATGTCCACCCACATGGCCCGGCCGTCCAGAAGAATGTGGTATCCAAAACCAAGAATCAGCATCAAGGCGCACATCAACAGCAGGGTCAGGCACCAGGGGCGCATTCCGCCGGGACGGCCCCGGTTGAGCCACAGGGCGGCCAGCAGATAGGGCCAGAACAGGATCTTGACGTGTTCCCACAAACTCTCGCTGATGGGAGAGAACAGGGCGGTGATCCCGTTGGGCATCCAGGTGTAGAGAAAATGGAGGGCCGAGCCCAATAAAATCGTCAGAAGGGCTGTGAGTATCAGCTGGCGCTTTTCGTAATACAAAGCCATCACCTCGATGGCACAAGTTTATGTATTTCCCGTACCGGTTATGTTGGAGGCGCATAAATTTTCCGGAGTGGGGGAGGCTAAAGGGCAAGGTCAGGAATGGAAGGAAGGGACTGGATTGAATATGACAAATCAGGACTATGGGAAACTGGTCAACGAACATTCCCAGCCTTCACCCATCTGGAAGGATCTGATATGGGCGTTTCTGGTAGGCGGAGCCATCTGCACCATCGGCCAGGGGTTGTCCGATCTGTTCCAGAGCTGGGGGCTGGACAAGGAGCAGTCCGGGACCGCGGCCTCGGTGACGCTGATCCTGGCGGCCGCTCTGCTCACCGGTCTGGGATGCTTTGACAAGATCGCCAAGCGGGCGGGTGCGGGCACGCTGGTCCCGATCACGGGCTTCGCCAACGCCATGGTGTCTCCGGCCCTGGAGTTTAAAAGCGAGGGACTGATCAACGGCACAGCGGTCAAGCTCTTCACCGTGGCCGGTCCGGTGCTGGTGTTCGGCATCAGTGCCAGTGTGATCTATGGTTTGATTTTGTGCCTGCTGCAAGCCTGAGTGCGGCCGGAGAAGCATGGATGCCGGGCGGGCCCGGTTTACACGGCTGGGGACTCCATCCAATCAGGTACAGCCGCTTGGGACGGCGGAACCAAAAAGAAAGACACGACTTACGTCGTGTCTTTCTTTTTGGTGCGCGAGGCGGGAGTCGAACCCGCACGCCCTTGCGAGCACTGGCACCTGAAGCCAGCGAGTCTACCAATTCCACCACTCGCGCGTCCTATTTTGTTTGCGCCGTTTCGTTCAGCGCAAGACGTATATTATCACAGACTTCGCCGACTGTCAACACTTTTTTTAAAAAAATTCAAATTTTGGTTTGACCGTCTCCTACCCCCGATCTTCCGGCTGTCGTGGGCCTTCGCAAAAAATAGGTTGACAAAGGCGGCGATCCCATGTTACCCTTGCCATAAAGTAAGGGAGTAGTCGGCGCGGGGGCGCGGTCCGGTCAACATACTGGGGAATTTGTTTCTCCTGGCTGGACCTGAAATGATGAGACTTACCTGTCGGAGGGACAGGTGGGTCTTTTTTCTTTGCCCGGGCCGGGAGGAGGAAACAAAATATGAGTTTATGGGAGCTGTTTGTTATCGCGGTGGGCCTTTCCATGGATGCCTTTGCCGTGTCCGTCTGCAAGGGCCTGTCCGTCTCAAGGCCCCGGGCCGGCCACAGTCTGAGCTGCGGCCTGTACTTCGGAGCCTTCCAGGCACTGATGCCTTTGGTGGGCTGGCGGCTGGGGGTTCAGTTCAAGAGCATGATCACCAGCATCGACCACTGGATCGCCTTTGTCCTGCTGGGGGTCATCGGGGTGAACATGGTCCGGGAGTCAAGGGAGGAGGACGCCTCGATAGACGATTCCTTTTCCTTCCGGGCCATGCTGCCTCTGGCGGTGGCCACCAGCATCGACGCGCTGGCCGTGGGGGTCACCTTTGCCTTCCTCCAGGTCCCCATCCTGCCTGCCGTCTCCTTTATCGGCGCGACTACCTTTGTCCTGTCGGCGGTGGGCGTCCGGGTGGGAGCCGCCTTCGGCGCCCGCTTTCGGAACAAGGCGGAGCTGGCGGGGGGCATGATCCTCATTTTGATGGGGGTCAAGATCCTGCTGGAGCATCTGGGCGTCCTGGGATGAGAACGGAATAAACCGGGTCTTGTGACCGTCCCCACGAAAGGAACGCGAAAGAAAAGTCACGAGTTGAGTTTTTCCGAATAGTATGATATGATGATACGAAAGCGCAGAAAACGTGGATTTCTGTGTGTGTGTCTGCGGCTCGGCCGACAGAAAAGGAAAGGTAGTGTTCCCGTGAAAAAAGTTTTAAGCAGTCTGCCCGCCCGGCTGGTGATCGGCGTCGTAGCCGGTATCCTGATCGGACTGGCGTGCCCCAACCTGCACTGGGGCGAGGTCGCCGTAGGCGAGATGATCATGCAGGTGGTGCTGACCCTGAAGAACCTGCTGGGTTCTCTGATCTCCTTCTGTGTGCCTCTGATCGTCATTGGCTTCATCGCGCCCTCCATCACCCGACTGAAGAGCAACGCCTCCAAGATGCTGGGCCTGGCCCTGGTGCTGGCTTACACCTCCTCGGTCTGCGCCGCCCTGCTGTCCATGGGGGCGGGCTATGTCATCATCCCCGGCCTGTCCATCCAGTCCGCCACAGAGGGCCTGCGCCAGGCGCCTGAACTGCTGTTCAATCTGGAGATCTCTCCCATCATGCCGGTGATGTCCGCCCTGGTCTTTTCCGTTCTGATCGGTTTGGCGGCCACCTGGACCCATGCCAGAGTAATTACCCAGGTGCTGGAGGAGTTCCAGCAGATCGTGCTTGCCGTGGTCACCCGGGTGGTCATCCCCATCCTGCCCTTCTTTATCGCCGGCACCTTCTGCGGCCTGGCCTATGAGGGCTCCATCACCAAGCAGCTGCCCGTGTTCCTCATGGTGATCCTGATCGTGATGGCGGGCCACTATATCTGGCTGGCCGTCCTGTACGGTCTGGCCGGCGCCTACTCCGGCTCCAACCCCTGGGAGGTGGTCCGCCACTATGGCCCCGCCTACCTCACCGCCGTGGGCACCATGTCCTCCGCCGCCACCCTGGCCGTGGCCCTGCGCTGCGCCAAAAAGTCCACGGTCCTGCGCCAAGATCTGGTGGACTTCGGTATCCCCCTGTTTGCCAACATCCATCTGTGCGGCTCTGTCCTGACGGAAGTGTTCTTCGTCATGACCGTGTCCAAGGTGCTGTACGGAAAGCTGCCCACTCTGGGCACTATGGTGCTGTTCTGCTTCCTGCTTGGCATCTTCGCCGTGGGTGCTCCCGGCGTTCCCGGCGGCACCGTTATGGCCTCTCTGGGCCTGATCATCAGCGTTCTGGGCTTTGGCAATGACGGCACCGCCCTGATGCTCACCATCTTTGCCCTTCAGGACAGCTTCGGCACGGCCTGCAATGTCACCGGCGACGGCGCTCTGACGCTGATGCTCACCGGCTATGCCAAAAAGCACAAGATCCACGAGGTCCCCAATCAGAGCATCATCTGATTTTTTGATTTCAATAGTGTGGAAAATGAAGCCCCGGACGTTCGTCCGGGGCTTCATTTTGTTTCATTATAACCCGGTCTGGGCCGGGTTGTCGATCAAGTTGCCGTCCCAGTCGAATCTGGAGCCGTGGCAGGGGCAGTCCCAGGTGCGTTCCTCAGGGTTCCAGACCAGCTGACAGCCCAGATGGGGGCACCGGGGGTCCACCAGATGGACCTGACCGTCGGGCTCCCGGTAGGCGCCCACCTTTTTCCCCTGCCAGGAAACCACGGCCCCCTGGCCGGGAGGAAGCTGGTCCAGGGACAGGGCGGGGCGGCCAAAGTAGTTTTTCGCCAGATTTTTGGCGGCCCGGCCCCCCTCTCCGGCCAGATTCCGGGCTGCCTGCCAGCTGAACCGGCGGGGGGAGAGAACTGGAGCCAGGGGGTCCTTCTCGCCGGTAATCAGGTGGGAGATGAGCCGGGCGGCCACCATGGAGGCGGTCATCCCCCATTTCTGGAATCCGGTGGCGACATACCAGTTGGGGCGGGAGGGGCTGAAAACGCCGATATAGGGCAGGCCGTCCAGCGTCGTGCAGTCCTGTGCCGACCAGCGGGCGGCCGGGACGGAGCCGGGCCAGAAGCTCCGGGCCCGGGACTCCAGCATGTCGTAGGGCTTCTGGTCCGCGCCCTTCCCCGTAGGATGGCCCCCGCCGCCCACCAGAAGGTAGGGACCGGCGTTGCGGAAGGACAGCCCATCGGGGTCCACGCCGTAGTAGATGCCGTCCAGTTGGGGAGCGCCCGATACCGCCGCCACATAGCTGCGCTCCTGGTGCATCCGGGCGAAGTAGAGGCCGGGAAAGTTGACGAAGGGGTAATGGGAAGCAAAGATGATGTGGCGGGCGGTGACCAGGCCCCGAGGCGTGACCAGCTGATCCCCGCGTACCGTCAGCACCGGGGTGCGTTCATAGACCTCCAGCCCCTTGGCGGCCGCATACAGGAATTTCAGGGGGTGGAACATGGCCTGCCCCTCCATTCGCACCGCCCCCTTGACCGCAAAGGGCAGGGTGGTGGTACAGGTGAAGGAGGCCTCCAGCCCCAGGGTCCGGCAGGCCGCCGCCTCCCGGACCAGGGGAAGCTCCTGGAATTGGGAGTAGAGATAGGCCGGGCAGTCGGTGAAGTCACAGTCCAGGCCCGTCCGGGCCAGCCGCCGGTATTCCTCCACCGCCGCCTGACTGGCCTGGGCGTACAGCCGCGCGGAGGGCTCGCCCAGCTGCCGGATGAGCCGGTGGTAGATCATCCCCTGCTGGGCGGTGATCTTGGCCGTGGTGTTCCCGGTCTGGCCGCTGCCCAGGGCGCGTGCTTCCAGCACCGCGGTCCGCAGTCCCGCCCGGGTCAGGGCCCGTGCGATGAGGACCCCGGCCATGCCGCCGCCGATGACCGCGGCGTCTGTATGCAGATTTCCGGCCAGGGGACGGCCGGGGGACGCCGCCGCGTCCCGATGCCAGAGAGACTCCATGCTGTCTCCTCCTTTGCGCGCAGACCTCTCATGGTTTAGGATGCGCCAAGGGGAGCGGGACTATTCTCAAAGATATTCCGTCTCCTGGGGAAGAACGTGCTCCTCCTCCCGGACCCGGAAGCGCCGGGAGTGGATCTTGTCCTCCTCCAAAAAGTCCTGGACATAGTCGATAAAGGCCTGGACCAGACCGGAGGGGCGCTGTTCCTTGCTCCAGACCAGCACATATTCCGCCTGGCGGGCGGGCTGGGTGATGACCTTGGACACCACCAGGTCGTTGGGGGTGTAGGTGGTCTGGGGGAAGATGCTGACGCCCACATTCTGCTCGGCCAGGGCCACCGCGTCCACATAGTTGGACATCTCGCATAAAATGTCGGGCTCCGCGCCGATCTCGCCGAACCAATCCCGGATGGCCTCGATCCGGGATTTTCGGCTGGGTACGATCAGGGGCTGCCCCACCAGGGCGGACAGGGGCAGTTGGTCCCCGGGCTGCTGGGCCAGGGGATGATTGCGGGAGATGACGGCCACCCAGGGCTCCCGTGCCACGGAGAAGCCCTCCAGATGCTCGGTGTCATAGGGGGCGGCAATGACGGCCAAGTCGGCCAGACCCTTGTGGAGCCGGTCCAGCACATCGTCGCTGCTGCCGTTCCACAGACTGTACCGGACCAGAGGGAATTCCTCCCGGAAGCCGGCAATCCACCGGGCGGACAGATAGGGAGCCCGTCCCTCCACCATGCCCAGGCAGATGGTGCCGGAGACGCCGTCCTTCATGGTGGCCAGCTCCTGCCGGGTCTTGTCCGCCAGATCCAGCAGCTGGACGGCGCGGCGCAGGAGGAGACTGCCCTCGTCGGTCAGAGCCAGCCGACGCTTGCCGCGAATGAAGAGCCGGACCCCCAGCTCCTCCTCCAGCCCCCGGATCTGGTTGCTCAGCGGAGGCTGGCTCATGTTCAGTTTTTCCGCGGCCCGGGTAATATTCAGCTCCTGGGCCACCGTAATAAAGTAGCGGAGCGTGCGTAATTCCATCTGGGATCACCTCCTATTTATCATATCAAAAAGATATGATAAATGCAATGATATATGTATTTCCTTTTTTGATGCGTTGGTGTTAGGATAAGGGTGTCCAAAGGGAACGGAAAGATTTTAAAAGAAAACCAGAAAACGAAAGGGAGGTCCTGATGATGGAACAGAACATTTTGAAACATGTGGTCGGCGCGCGGTGCGGGAATTGTCAGACTTCCTGCCACAATATGTGAGCCGTCCTGAAACGAAGTTACAGACTGAGACAGAAAGGAGCGGTTACATCATGAAAAAGACTCTGAGCGCCCTGCTGAGCGATTACTACCGGACCTTCTCCCGGTGAGACGATACACTCCAAGATTTGTTGTGAAAGGAGATTTTTGAGATGAAAAAGGCGCTGAAGCTGCCTGCTCTACTGGCTGAATATTACAGCACATTCGCCCGGTGAATGATTTCTTCCCTTTGTGTGATCCATCCATCACTCAAAGTAAAAAACACGGTCCGTACAGCAACCTCTCCGCTGTTCGGACCGTGTTTTTATGTTTGACGGATGTTTTCGCCGTGATGGGCTGGGTTACTGCTTGTTTGGACTTGCGCCCATACGCTCCGAGGCCATCTGCTTCATGCGTTTTACGAAGAATACGCATACCAGAATCGTGCACAGATCGGCGGCGGGTTGTGCGGCGTAGATCTCTGTCACGCCAAAGCACTTGGGCAGCGCCAGAATGAAGGGCACATAGAAGAGTCCCTGCCGGATCATGGAAAGGAACAGACCCATTTTGGAAGCGCCGATGGTCTGGAAGGTAATGGTCATCATATAGCACAGACCAAAAGCAGGGTAAAGGGCTACCTGAGAGATCAGCAGACGCCGTCCGAACTCGATGACCATGGGATTGCGGTTAAAGAGCATAATGAGCGGCTGGGCAAGGATGATATAGGCGGCGGCTACCACGACCGTCAGCAGAAGGGCGCCCTTCAGCGCGAACCGCACCGCGTCATGGAAGTGGTCCTCATCCTTGGCGCCAAACGCGTAGGAGGCAACCGGCTGGTACCCCTGCATAAAGCCCATCACCACATAGCAGCCGATGAGAATGAGCCGCTGGACAACGCCGTATGCCGCGATGATAAGGTCGGAATCGGGCAGCGGCTTGGCCGCGATGTTGGTCAGCGAGGTGGCCACGGCGAGACAGATCTGGATGACGGCGGTGGGGATACCGATGGCGGTGACTGCCCACAAAAAGCTTCCGGACAGCTTGAAGTATTTGGGATGGACCTTGATCATGGAGTGTCCGCTGAGATAGAGCCACGCCAGGATGACAAAGGTGACGCACTGGGAAATGGTCGTGGCCAGGGAGGCACCCTCAACGCCCATGCCGAAGCCCCAGGAGAACATAAAGACCGGGTCCAGCGCCACGTTGAGCGCCGCGCCGGTGATGACCGCGATGGAGGAGATCTTCACCGAGGATTCCGCGCGGGCCGCACAGTTCAGGCTTTGAGCCGGCAGATTGAACAGCGCGGCAATGAACATCCAGAACGCGTAGTCCTTGGCCTGGGGCAGCACCGCGTCCGACGCGCCGAAGGCCCGCAGCAGCGGTTCTATGAAAATGATGCCCAGAACACACAGGCCAATTCCTACCAGGATGGAAAAGCCCACGATGGTGGTTACCGTTTGGTTCGCGCCGTCTTTGTCGCCGGCGCCGAGCTGACGTCCGGCCAGCACGGCCGCGCCCGCCGCGAAAATGTTTTCAATGGACACCATGATCAGCAGCAGGGGCAGGGTAACGCCGACCGCCGCCAGGGCAATGTCATCGTTCAGCATTCCGATGTATGCCGTATCCACGATGTTATAGACCGCCTTTGCCAGCAAAGCCAGAGTAGCGGGGATGGCCAGACTGACGATGGCGTTGGAGGGCTTAACGGTGGAGAGCAGAGATTCTCTTTCAGAGGAAGAATTACGATTCATAATGATCACCCAATACACCGTACAGCAGGATATGGAGCTGCCGGTGACACCTTTCTTCATGTTCACGCAGAATTGATTCGGCGGAGCGGTCCTCGCTGAACGCCGCCTTAAACCGCATGTTGAAATAGTCCATATACATTCTGAAATCTTCCACGATGGCCGGGACGGAAAGACATTCCCGCAAGGGCTCGCCGTTCAAAAGCTCGGTCAGCACGGAGATATTCAGCGCGTCGAATTCCGCGCGGCGTTTCCCGATTTCAGCGGATAGGGCCGCCGGAGGATGGAACGCGGCGTCCGCAAAGATCCCGAGATACAAAGGATTCTCCGCGAAAAAGCGGAGCCTGGCGTCAAAATATGCCCCAAGGCGCTGCTCTGCCGTACCGCCAAGGCCTTCTGTGGCCTCTTTCAGATACCGGGTGATGGAGTCAAAGCACAGTTCCACGCACAGAAGATAAAGCTCATCTTTGTCCCGGAAGTAATGGTAGATGATCCCCTTGGAAATGGAGTGCTCGGAGCAGACCGTATTCAGGGACGCACCCTCATAGCCCCGTTCCGAAAACTCCTGCATCGCCGCCTCCAGAATCCGCTGGCGTGACAGGGCGTTTTTTTCTTCTCGTTTCATTGCCGCGCTCCCTTCAAAAAACAGACCGGCTGGTCTGTAAAACGTATTATGGCACGCGTAGCGTTCCCAGTCAATGCGGGCGGAGAAATAATTTGTAAACTTTTTATGTATGATCTCGGAGTGATCCTCCATGATTGACCACCCGGTCTGTTTATGCTGGCGTGGGGGCATGCAACAGGCGGCCTTGCGGGCTGTCATCCGGCAGAACCTGGGATTGGAAAACGGCTGATCTTGATATCGCGCGCATGGCCTTCTTTTGTTTGGCGCAGAAGAGAACTGATATGAAAAGAGAGCCAGACGAACCATCCGTGTTCGTCCGGCTCTCTTTTGTTGTATGATGCAGCGGGATAGATGCAAACTCCTGTCACACAAAACCGAATCACACCCCGTTCGCACAGCTGGCAGGCGAGTATCGTATAATGGACCAAGAAAGGAGAACATGCGATGAATCGAAACAACCATTATTTCCATGTGCCGATCAGTGATTACGGTGCGGAACCGTTTGTGGTGAATATAGATAAGGCGGCCCGGCAAAATACAAACTATCGCAAAGCGCTGTGGACAGGCCAACTTTTACAGCTTACTTTGATGAGTATACCGGCCGGCGGAGAAATCGGGTTGGAAGTACATCCGGATACCGATCAATTTTTGCGGATCGAGAGCGGCAGCGGCTTGACCATGATGGGGCCTGATGAAAATCGACTGAATTATCAATGCCCGGTGTCCGGCGGATATGCGGTTTTTGTACCGGCCGGGACATGGCACAATATCATTAACACCGGGAACTGTCCGCTCAAGATTTATACTGTATATGCCCCGCCGCATCATCCGCATGGCACGGTTCAAGCCACAAAAGCCATTGCTGATCTGTAACCGCACGGAACACATGGCACCGCCCACAGGCATTTCCGGCATCCGCTTACCGTCTCCGTTTCAGCTATGCCGTGCCCGCCTGCCCCTGCCTCAGGGACCATGCCAAGGCCTCACAGGCCGGTTGTCGCAAGATGTTTCTGCCCTGTTAAGAGGCACAAATTGGATCAGCGCAAACGTACTGCCCGGAGCCGAAAGCCTTCCGAGCAGTATTTATATGCCGCAAATGCAAAAAAGACCGGAAGCATAAGAATTCCGGCCTTTTTGCGTTGTAATATCGCAGCATGAAGTGACTTTCATATCTCCGGAAAACCTCGAGCGGCCCAAGGGACGGCGGTGTTTGGGCTAAAATCCCGATTTGGCGGGTGTTTCTCTTGAAAACCCTAACAGCGTCAGATATACTGGTAAACAAGAGAGGAAAAGGGGGAGAAACCGCCATGATTCGGATTGCGATCGCGGATGACGATGCCCTGTGTGCCCAGGAATTGCGGCGCTACATTGACGACTATGCCAGGGAGAGCGGCCATCGGTTTGAAGTGACGGTCTACTCCGACGGCGACGAACTGGTGGAGCGGTACAGGGCGCAGTTTGATATCATTCTGCTGGATGTGGAGATGCCTTTCCTGAACGGGATGACGGCGGCAGAGATGATCCGCCGTCAGGATCCCGAGGTGATCCTGATCTTCATCACAAACATGCCCCAGTACGCCATCCGGGGCTATGCGGTGGACGCGCTGGACTATGTCCTCAAGCCGGTGAACTACTTTGCCTTCAGCCAGCGGTTGGAACGGGCGATCCGCCGTCTGGGCCGCCGGGAGGCGGTCTATCTTACCATTCCCGTAAAGGGAGGAACCATGAAGGTAGCGGCGGACGACGTCTACTATGTGGAAAGTCTGGGCCACCAGCTGATCTACCACACCCGCACCGGGAATTACGCGGCCACGGCCGGTACCATCCAGCAGATGGAGAACGACCTTGCCCCCCTTCACTTTTTCCGCTGCCACAAGGGGTACCTGGTGAATTTGAATCATGTGGATGGGATCCGGGACGGCTGCGCCCTGGTGGGGGACGCGCAGCTGCCCATCAGCCGGGCCAAAAAGGCCGCCTTGCTGGAGAGTCTGACCGCCTATATCAGCGGGGTGGGACGATGAAAGATGTGATGCCGAATATCCCCCGGATCCTCACCGCCCTGGCTGAGTGGGGTAGCTGCCTACTGTATATCTGCAAATACCAGCGGCGGCTGCGGGGCTGGCGGCTGGCCGCTGTGCTGACTCTGTCCCTGGTGGTCCAGTGCCTGTTTTTGCACTTCACAGGTCACCTGCCGGTGGCCCTGTGGATCCCCTGCATGGCGGTGGCGGTGGGCCTGATGTTCCTGACCATCCTGCTGTGTGGGGACATGTCGGCGCTCAGCGCGGGGTACTGCACGGTGCGTGCCTTTCTGCTGGCGGAGTTTGCCGCCTCCCTGGCCTGGCAGCTGTATACTTTTCTGGCCGGAGGCCGGGAATGGGCGGGGCCGGCATCGGCCCTGCTCTTTACCGCCGCGGTCTACGGGGCGGTTTTCCTTGTGATGTACCGGCTGGAGCCAAAGCCAGCCCCGCCGTACCCGCGGTTGTCTATCCAACGAGGAGAACTGTGGCCGGCGCTGATGATCGGGCTGGCCTGCTTTGTGATGAGCAACCTCAGCTTCGTCTACGCCAATACTCCCTTTAGCGGAAACTATATCAGTGAGATCTATAACATCCGCACCCTGATGGATCTGGCGGGAGTGGTGATGCTGTACGCCTACCACATCCAGCACAGGGAACTTCAGGTACGGCGGGAGCTGGACGCGGTGCAGAATATCCTGCAGAACCAGTATGTACAATACCGGCAGAGCCGGGAGAGCATTGACCTGATCAACCGCAAGTACCACGATTTAAAGCACCAGATCGCCGTGCTGCGGGCCGAGCCGGACGCCCAGAAGCGGGCCGACTTTCTGGACGGGATGGAGCGGGAGATCCGCGACTACGAGGCCCAGAACAAAACGGGAAATTCGGTGCTGGACACGGTGCTGACCGGCAAGAGCCTGTACTGCGCCAAGCACGGCATTGAGCTGACCTGTGTGGCCGACGGCGCTCTGCTCACCTTCATGAGCGTCATGGATATCTGTTCTGTGTTCGGCAACCTGCTGGACAACGCCATCGAGTGTGAGCTGCGCATCCCGGACAAGAAGAAGCGGCTGATCCACCTGGCGGTGTTTTCAAAGAAGGACTTTTTGATCATCTGCTGCGAAAACTACTGTCCGGAGCCGGTGAACTTCCGGAGCGGCGACCCTGTGACCACCAAGGAGGACGGCAATTACCACGGCTACGGCGTCAAGAGTATGCGCTATACCGCCCAAAAATACGGCGGCACCATGACCATTGAGGCCAAGGATAACTGGTTTTCCGTTAATATCCTCATTCCCCTGACCGGGCAGTGAGCGGCGGAGACTGAGGGAACACAGACGGCCCCTCTCATTTTTCGGATGAGAGGGGCCGTTTTACCATGCCGACCCGCCGGAAAACGAGACGTCACCTTATTGCCCAAATTCTCCTGCTCGTTTTTGTTAAATGTCACAATCAAAAAAACGATTTGTGCGTAAAAAAAGGCAGTTTGTGCCCTGGATGAAAAAACGGATCGAGGATCTGCTATAATCCGGTCTGCTGAGAGATGGGAAGCGTGTGATCCTGTCTCAACCAATTTAAGCAGGAGGAAAGATGAAATGTTAAGTATCAACATGGACGACGTCATCAAGGTACTGGACTCGATCAAGTACCACCTGGCCGCCCTGGCGGCGGTCATCGTGCTGGGTATCGCGATCATGGTCGCGGTGCGCAAGCTGCCCAAGGCCAAGAAATTCCTGTTCCGGGGTCAGACCGGCATGGCAATGATCCTGGCCGCGACTCTGATCGTCAACCTGATCTGCACCGGCCCCATGTTCACCATGATCTCCCTTGCCACCGGCGGCGGCAAGATCAGCGAGGAGACCTCCGCCGAGGCCAGCGCCCTGGTGGAGAAGATCGCCGAGGAAGGCATCGTCCTTCTGCAGAATGACAACGCTACCCTGCCTCTGGACTCCGGCTCCAAGCTGAATGTGTTTGGCTGGGGCTCCGCCAACCCGGTATACGGCGGCACCGGCTCCGGCTCCCTGAACGACGCCTATCCCACCGTCAGCCTGCTGGAGGGTCTGGCCAACGCCGGTATCTCCACCAACGAGGAGCTGAGCAAGTTCTATACCGATTACCAGACCGGCCGCCCCTCCGTGGGTATGCGCACCCAGGACTGGACGCTGCCTGAGCCCAATGTGAGCCTGTACACCGATGAGATGATGGCCAACGCCAAGGCCTTCTCCGACACCGCCATGGTGGTCATCGCCCGGGGCGGCGGTGAGGGCGCCGACCTGCCCACCGACATGATGTCCGTGGTGAACGGCACCTGGAACAGCGAGCAGTCCATCGGCGGTGAGTCCGCCTACTACGACGGCACCTATGATGACAGCCTGAACCAGGGCAATGACTGGGACGCCGGCGACCACTTCCTGCAGCTGAACAACCGGGAGGAGGAGCTGCTGGACCTGGTGTGCGCCAATTTCGACAACGTGATCGTGGTCTACAACGGCGCTAACGCCTTCGAGCTGGGCTTTGTGGAGGATTACGACCAGATCAAGTCCGTCATCTGGTGCGCCGGCACCGGCCAGGGCGGCTTCAATGCCCTGGGCAACATCCTCAACGGCTCCGTCAACCCCTCCGGCCGCATGATCGACACCTATGTGTATGACCTGACTGCCACCCCCACCTGGAACAACTTCGGCTCCTTCGGCTATGACAACACCCAGGAGTTCCTGGCCGGCGGCAGCTTCAACAAGAACGCTACCCCCTCCTTCGTCAACTACGTGGAGAACATCTATGTGGGCTATAAGTTCTATGAGACCGCCGCTGCCGAGGGCCTCATCGACTATGACGCCACCGTTCAGTACCCCTTCGGCTACGGCCTGAGCTACACCAGCTTCACCCAGGAGATGGGTCCCATCTCCGTGTCCGGCGGTGCCATCACCTTTGACGTCACTGTGACCAACACCGGCTCTGTGGCCGGTAAGGACGTGGTGGAGGTCTACTTCAATCCCCCCTACACCAACGGCGGCATCGAGAAGGCCAGCGCCAATCTGGTGGCCTTCGACAAGACCGACATCATTGAGCCCGGCGCTTCCGAGACCGTCACCATCTCCTTCCAGGTAGAGGATATGGCTTCCTTCGACGCCTACGGCGAGGGCGCCTATGTGCTGGAGGCCGGCGACTACGTCATCTCCATCAACGCCGATTCCCACACCATTCTGGACTCCGAGACCTACACCGTGTCCTCCACCATCTCCTACAAAGATGGCCGCGACAGCGACCAGACCCCCGCTACCCGCCTGTTCGACTTTGCCGAGGGCGACGTGACCTACCTGTCCCGGGCCGACGGCTTTGCCAACTACGCCCAGGCAACCGCCGCTCCCGTCAACTTCTCCATGAGCGCTGAGGCCAAGGCCAATTTCACCAATGTGAATAACTATGACCCCACCGCCTACAATGACCCCAACGATGTGATGCCCACCACCGGGGCCAAGAACGGCCTGAAGCTGGTGGATCTGCGGGGCGTGGCCTATGACGACGCCCAGTGGGACCAGCTGTTGGATCAGCTGGCCATCGAGGAGATGGACACCCTCATCGCCTACGGCGGCTATCAGACCGCCCCCGTGCCCTCCATCGGCAAGGTCCAGACCTATGACTGCGACGGCCCTGCCTCCATCAACAACAACTTCACCGGCCAGGGCTCCGTGGGCTTCCCCGCCGGGGTCATGATCGCCGCCACCTGGAGCCCCGACCTGGCCTCCGAGTTCGGCCGCAGCATCGGTAAGATGGCCAACGAGATGGACACCTCCGGCTGGTATGCCCCCGCCATGAACATCCACCGCTCCGCCTTTGCCGGCCGTAACTTCGAGTATTACTCCGAGGACGGTCTGCTGTCCGGCAAGATCGCCGCCCGGGCCATCCAGGGCGCCGAGGAGTATGGCGTCTACGCCTACATGAAGCACTACGCCCTGAACGACCAGGAGGGCAACCGCAACAGCATGCTGTGTACCTGGTCCACCGAGCAGGCCATCCGCGAGATCTACCTCAAGCCCTTCGAGCTGTCCGTGAAGGAAGGCGGCTGCGATGCTGTGATGTCCTCCTTCAACTACATCGGCACCGAGTGGACCGGCGGCAACAAGGAACTGTGTACCACCGTTCTGCGCGACGAGTGGGGCTTCGTGGGCATGGTCCTCACCGACTACTTCGGCGTGTACGGCTACATGGATTCCGACCACGCCATCCGCGGCGGCACCGACTTCTGTCTGGTCAACTATGACACCGACACCAACCATGTGACCGACACCACCAGCGCCACCGGCGTGCAGGCCATGCGCCAGGCCTGTAAGAACATCCTGTATACCGTGGTCAACTCCCGGGCCTATACCGAGGAGAATCTGAACCCCGGCATGCAGGGCTGGCAGAAGCTGCTGATCGGTGTGGATGTGGTCATCGTTCTGGCCGTTGTGGCCGGCTCGATCGCCATTGTCAAAAAGTCCAAGAAGATCGTTGACGTTGACGTAGAGGCATAAAAACGCCGGACCAGAAATGACTTTTTGAGTGGGCCATCCGTTCCGGGATGGCCCGCTCTTGCGGGAAAGGAGCGAATACCAGTGAAACACCAGGACATTTTACAGAAGCTGACCCTGGAGCAGAAGATTGCTCTCCTGTCTGGTCAGGATGTGTGGAGCACCTATGCCTTTTCGGAAGCCGGCGTCCCCTCCATGGTGCTGTCCGACGGCCCCCACGGCGTGCGCCGTCAGGCGGGGGCCGGGGATCACCTGGGTCTGAATCCCAGCCTGCCCGCCACCTGCTTCCCCACCGCCGCGGGCCTGGCCAACAGCTGGGACCCGGCCCTGGCGGAGAAAATGGGCGCGGCTATCGGGCAGGAGGCGGCCAGCCAGGGTGTGGGCACCCTCCTTGGTCCCGGCCTGAATATCAAGCGCAGTCCCCTGGGCGGACGCAATTTTGAATACTTTTCCGAGGACCCCTATCTGGCGGGCAAAATGGCCGCCGGACTGATCCGGGGCGTCCAGTCCAACGGGATCTCCGCCTGCCCCAAGCACTTTGCCGCCAACTCCCAGGAACTGCTGCGCATGTCCAGCGACAGTGTTGTGGATGAGCGCACGTTTCGGGAGATTTACCTGACCGGCTTCGAGATCGCCGTAAAGGAAGGACATCCCAAATCCATCATGTCCGCCTATAACCGCATCAATGGGACCTACGCCAACGATGACAAACATCTGCTGACGGATATTCTGCGGCAGGAGTGGGGCTTTGACGGCTTTGTGGTCACGGACTGGGGCGGTTCCAACGACCATGTGGAGGGCGTGAAAGCGGGCAGCAACCTGGAGATGCCCGGCACCGGCGGAGACAGCGACAAGGAACTGTTCGCCGCCCTGAAGGACGGCCGCATCACCGAGGACATCATTGACCAGCGGGTGGATGAGCTGCTGGATGTGATTCTCTCCACCCATGCCGCCACCTCCAGGGAGGACGCATCCTTTGACCAGGAGGCCCACCACGCCCTGGCCCGGTCGGTGGCTGCCCAGACCGCTGTGCTGCTGAAAAATGACGGGGCGCTGCTGCCTCTGAAGCAGGGCGCCCGGGTGGGCGTGATCGGCGATATGGCGGCGGAGCCCCGGTATCAGGGTGCGGGCTCCTCCATGGTCAACTGCACCAAACTGGATAAGCCCATCGACGCCCTGGCTCAGAGCGGGCTGGAGATCATGGGACAGGTGCAGGGCTACCGCCGGGACGGAAAAAAGGACGCCGGCCTGCTGAGTGCCGCGGTGGATCTGGCCCGGAACGTGGAGGCGGTGCTGCTGTACCTGGGCCTGACCGAGATCTCCGAGAGCGAGGGCATGGACCGAGATCATATGAAGCTGCCCGCCAATCAGGAGGAACTGCTGGATGCCGTGTCCGCCGTCAACCCCAACGTGGTGGTGGTGCTGTCCGGCGGCAGCCCGGTGGAGCTGCCCTGGCTGGACCGTTGTGCCGCGTTGGTCCATGGCTACCTGTCCGGCCAGGCCGGAGCGGGCGCCATGGCTGACATTTTGACCGGCAAGGTCAACCCCTCCGGAAAGCTGGCTGAGAGCTACCCCATGACCTACGGGGATACCCCCAACCACCGCTACTACCCCGGCCGTCAGAGCACTGCCGAGTACCGGGAGGGTCCCTTTGTGGGCTACCGCTACTATCAGACGGTGAAAAAGCCGGTGCGCTTCCCCTTCGGCTTTGGCCTGAGCTATACCACCTTCGCCTACTCCGGCCTGAAGGTCACGGGGAAGGAGGCCTCTTTCACTCTGACCAACACCGGGACCCTGGCGGGCAGCGAGATCGCCCAGCTGTATGTGAGTATGGCGGACAGCGCCCTGTTCCGGCCCGCCCTGGAGCTGAAGGGCTTTGCCAAGGTGCATCTGGCTCCCGGCGAGAGCAGGGAAGTGACCATCCCCCTGGACGACAATGCGTTCCGGTATTTCAACGTGAAGACCGAACGCTGGGAGGTGGAGGGCGGCTCCTACACCATCAGCGTGGGCCCCAACGTGGCCGACCTACCTCTGACCGCTGACCTGGAGGTGGAGGGGACCGGCGCGGAGATCCCTTACCGGAAGGAACAGCTGCCCAGCTATTATACGGGCCAGGTGGAAAATGTGCCTGACAGTCAGTTCCGTACCCTGCTGGGCCGCCCCATCCCCGCCGCAACGTGGGACACTAAGGCGCCGCTGACCATGAACGATTCCCTGTCCCAGCTGTACTATGCCAAGAATCCTATCGCCCGGCTAGCCGGGAAGATCATCGGAGGCATGAAACGCAGAAGCGAGGAAAAAGGGAAGCCTGACCTGAACGTGCTGTTTATTTACAATATGCCTTTCCGGGGACTGGCCAAGATGACCGGGGGCATGGTGACCATGGAGATGGCCGCTTCCATTCTGGACATCTGCAACGGCCACTTCTTCCGGGGAGCGGGGAAGACCATCTCCGGCTTCTTCGCCAACCGGAGGTCTATGAAAGAAAGGAGCAAGCGCCTGTGAAACTCTGGAACGATTTTGCGGCCAGACACCCCGAAGCCGCCAAGTGGATCCGGGAGGGGGGGCTGTTCGTCATCGTCAGCAACCTGATCACCGTGTTCAAATATATCCTGCTGCAGTTCCTCCCCGCCGCTTTCTCCGGTTTGCCGCTGGTGGATTTCGGCTGGCCCGGGATCCCCATCACCCTGTTTGGTGAGACCTTCCAGTGGAACATCCTGGGCTATGACTCCGCCCACGGCGGCTTGCCCTACTTCTGCGCCTACATGATCGCCATGTTTGTGGGCGAATGCATCAACTTCCCGCTCCAGCGCAATCTGGTGTTCCGGAGTAAGGGCAATGTGCTCTACCAGGGCATGTGGTATCTGCTGGCCTTCTGCGTCATCACCTGTATCGTCAATTCCATTAACTGCATCTGGGTGGCGGTGGCCGGTCTGTTTGTCCCGGACTTCATCTACAACATCGGGACCACCATTCTCAATGGCGGCATCTCCATGGTCATCTTCTTCTTTGTCAACAAGATCATCTTCCCCGAGGGAGAGGCGCATCACGCTTAACGTCACCCCCGGATGTGAACCTATTGTTGCAGAACTACGGGAAACGGCTGGTTCGCAGGCTGTTTATTGAACTGAAAAAGTCACAAAAAAGCCGTGAAATCAACGATTTCACGGCTTTTTTATAGATGTTGTTGTCAGGCCTGCACCCAAAATCAAACCGAAGCCCGGTGAAGCAC
The DNA here is from genome assembly GCF_021531375.1 of Pseudoflavonifractor phocaeensis. Lineage (GTDB taxonomy): Bacteria > Bacillota > Clostridia > Oscillospirales > Oscillospiraceae > Lawsonibacter > Lawsonibacter phocaeensis_B. Next base: position 24,597 of record NZ_JADYTU010000013.1, on the reverse strand, counting down.
CCGCAAGGGGTACGCTGCATCCGTAAGGCGGCAGAGCTGCCAACGGCTGCGCTGCGGGTTCGATTGGGAAAGGAGGAGCGACGGAATGAATGAGCGATGACTTTTTAAAATAAAAAGTCGTCGCGAACGATATGAAGTCCGCGACGACTTGTAACATCGCAACACTATAGATGCCGCCTTCTGGCGGCTGCGCCGAGTGGCGCGTCACAAGCGTTTTGCCGCAGGCAAAACCTTGGCGGAGGCGGAATTCACTTCCGCCGAGCATTTCAATCACCGAAGGGTGGAGCGCCGCTATGCGGCGCGGAACCCAAAAAGAAAGACACGACTTTAGCCGGGTGGTCGTAAAACAGTAAAATCAAACAATTGTGAAAACCTTGAGTTTTCAAGGGTTGCGGCGTGACTTCGGTCACGCCGTTTCCTCTTTCATCAGCTCATTCAGCGGGATGAAGCCCAGCCCGTCGTACTGGATGTGGATGTGCTGCACCCGTTTTCCACTGGATTTGTCCGGTGCGTCCACATAGATGGCGGACACCAGCTCCCGCAGAGCATAGCCGTCCAGTTCGTCAATGCCCACATACTTGTGCGCCGTATGAATAAACTTCTCAATGTTTTCGTTCTGTCGTTCCTGTACTTCAATTTCCTGCCGCAAGGTAATGCACTCGGCCTCCAACTGCTTCTGCTCCGCGTCATAGGTCAGGCTCAGCATATCGAAGCGTTCATCACTCAACCGCCCGCTGGCGTTCTCCTCGTAAATCCTGATGAACAGCCGTTTCAGCTCAGCGATGCGGTTTTCGTTCTGTTCCAGCCGCTTTTTACGGATGCGGATCTGCTCACTGCTTTCCAGCCGGAGCTGTTCTTCCATTACCGTGCGGAAATGTGCCTCATGCCGCAGAATGTAGCCTGTCACAGCCTGAATGTGTTTCAGGACCAGATGGCTGAGTACGGCTTCCCGGATGTAATGAGTACCGCACTTGTCCTTGTGCTTCCAATGGAGAGAACAGTCAAAGAACGCGCCCTCCGGTCGGTAGTTGTTGGTCGCCCCGTAATACAGCTTCTCGCCGCAGTCTGCACAGTACACCAGCCCGGAAAAGATGCTGCTTCGGCCTGTGCGGGTCTTGCGATGCCGCTGCTGGCGAACCTGCTGTACCTTCTCAAACACGGCTTCCTCGATGATGGCCTCATGGGTATTGGGGAAGATGGCCTGCTTCTCAAGGGGATTGTCCCGCTGTTTCTTGTCCCAGATGGAGTTGGTATAGGTCTTGAAATTCACCGTACAGCCCGTGTACTCCCGCCGTTCCAGAATCGCCACAACGGTACTGCTGTGCCAGTCGTAGGGGTCCTCCGGTTTCTTGTTCGGGGTCTTGATTCCCTGCAAGGCCCTGTATGCGCTGGGTGTCAGCACCTTGTCCGCTTTCAGTTGGTTGGCGATCTGCATGGGACCACGGCCCTCCATGCACAGGTTGAAGATACGCTTCACTACATCGGCGGCTACCGGGTCAACCACCCAGCGGCGGGGATTCTCCGGGTCCTTTACATAGCCATAGGGCACATTGGTGGTCAGGGGTACGCCTCGCTCACCCTTGGCTTTCTGGACGGCCCTGATCTTGCGGCTGGTGTCCCGGGCATAGAACTCGTTGAACCAGTTTTTGATGCCCGCAAAATCGTTGTCCACCCGGTTGGGGTCAATGGTGTCGTAGTTGTCATTGATGGCGATGAAGCGGACACCGTTCTGCGGAAAGGTGAAGTTAGTATAAAGCCCCGTCAGTGCGGAGTTGCGGCCCAGTCTGGAAAGGTCCTTTGTGATCGCCACGGCCACGCGCCCCGCCTCGATTTCGGCCAGCATGGCCTGAAAGCCGGGGCGGTCGTAGGTCACACCGCTTACACCGTCATCCACGAAAAACGTGGGGTTGGGGAAGTGATGCTCCCTGGCATATTGAAGAAGCATGGCCTTCTGATTTTCAATGGACAGGGATTCGCCAGCCCGGTCATCCTCCTGAGACAGTCGGCAATAAAGGGCAGTAATTTTATCTGTTGCTCCGTACATTTCTGTATCCTCCTTTGGTGGAGCAACTGTCAGTACAGGATTGGTTGGCTCTATTGTACCAAGATTCTGGGTGTTTGTCATTCTGAATCCTCCAGCTTTTCTGCAAACTTTCTGGATGTGATACGTTCCAGCTTGCGGACAAAGTTTTCTGTCCCCTCATAGCTGCCTGTGACAACGTAGGTCGTGCCGTGGATGACCTCGGTAACGGTCAGTTGGGGAATCCAGAAAGCGGATAGGTTCTTTACATGGATGTGGCCGTCCTCACCCCAAAAGAATCTGCGCTCAGTTCTTTCAGACGGCAGAGACTCCGACTCGGAGAAATAATATCCCTCCGGGTCGAGTTAAGGTTTACAGAACCCTCCGTACAGTAATTTGTGTCAAAGGATACCGAAAACACATTGTTGATTCCCGTAATCTTGAAAAGGCTTCCTCCGCGGTAATAGATATTCACAGAGTCCCCACGAAGCTCCAAGTCCAAAGTGTCATCTTTTTTGACAGCTTCCAGCAAGGAGGACAGCTCTCCAGACAAAAAGGCGTTTAACATTTCCTCAGAAACTTGTCTCTGTTTCATGCGATTTACCTCCCAAATGATGTTTTCTTTTATTATACGATTGAGATACCAAATACGCAACGCGCAAATGCTTTATTTTCTTTTCTGCCAAACGATGTCATATCCCAGTACATCGGCCAACTCCACGGCCTCGGTGTACCTTAGTGACCCACGCCGCAGCTTGCCGGACAGGTTGGGGACGCTACTGCTCCAGCCGTGTTCATCGGCCAGCAGCTCCACAACCTCCGTCATGGTCATGCCCTCCCGGGTGATGTAGGATTTCACTTCGTTGCGACAGTTTTCTGCCTTGTTTCTGCTCATATTTACAATTCCTTTCCCTTTTTGGATTCGCTCTGTGGTATAATGAATGTGCTGGATGGCAGCTCCCATTTGCCGCAGAGCGTTGTTTGATCATGGACGGCCATCCGCTGGAATTGCCGCCCGTGTACCCCTGTTCACAAGGGGCACCTATCGTTTTTGCTGTTCCGCTTGGCTTTTTGCGATTCAATGAAAAGGCACACGCAACGGTGTATTGTGTGCGCTGTCCAGTGCATTGTTTAATGATATGGACAGCACCACAAAAAAAGCGGTTTCTTCGCTATTTTCACATGGTTTGAAAATAGCTGCGGTTTTTTGCCGCTTTTCCCGAACTCGTTCCTGCCCGGAGGATCGCTCCCGGCGTTCTCGTCCCCGTTGGTGCGCGGATGCGTCACTTCGCCGGGGGACATATCCCATTCGGACGGTCATTCGATTTTCAAGGTTCAGGTGTTGCTACAAGAACAGTTTAGCGAAAAAATGCGCTCTTTCCCGTATATCCAAGAGGTCGGAAAAGAGCGCAAAACAGGGTGGATTTCCACGCTTAGAGACAGAAAGAAGGAGGGGTACGCCATGCAGATAAAACTCACCATACAGGAACGGTTGAAGGATTTACGTGTGGAACGGGGTCTGACGCTGGAACAGCTTGCGGAGCAGACCGGGCTTTCCAAGTCCGCCCTTGGAAAATATGAGACAGACGATTTCAAGGACATCAGCCCGTTCAGCATCGTCACACTGGCGAAGTTCTACGGCGTGTCCACGGACTATCTGCTGGGCATGACGGAAACAAAAAATCACCCGGACACAGAGCTGGACGCTCTGCATCTGAGTGACGATGCCATAGAAGTATTAAGGACGGGGAAGTTTAATCACCGACTGCTGTCGGAAATGCTGTGCCACAAAGCTTTCCAGCGCATGATGCTGGACGCTGAGATTTACGTTGACAGGATCGCGGATATGCGGATCAACGATATGAACGCCATGCTGGAAGCAGTTCGGAAGATGGCTCTGATGAAGCAGGACGGGCAGGACGATCTTTCCACCCGGACATTGGAGCTGGCCCAGGTACGGGAGGATGATTATTTCGGTCATGTGCTTGCCGATGATCTGAAAGCGATCCTCCGTGACATTCGTGAGGAGCACAGCACCGACACCACAACGGCAGATACGCCCTCCATTGCGGAGGAAGTTCAGGGCCAGTTGCAGGATGCCATGAACTTTGAGGGCAGCGATGCTGAGAAACAGGCAAGAATCTATCTTGCGACATTCGGCATTGACTACGATGCCATCACCAAGGAGCAGTTTGTGAATCTCATGGAGGTTTTGAAGCTGTCCAAGCACCTGAAAAGTTCGACCAACCAGCGTGGCAAGGCGAAGTCATACCAGCCGCATGGAAAAGGGAAACGGAAATACAAATAAACAGAAAAACACGCCATACCCAGCCTTTGAAGCTGAATATGGCGTGTTTTTTCGTTGACCAATCCCGTCTGACAGATGCTCATTTCGTGTTATTGGGCTAACACTGTTTTATGAACACCTGCCTTTCGTCGTGTCTTTCTTTTTGGTGGACCTAAAGGGATTCGAACCCTCGACCTCTCGGATGCGAACCGAACGCTCTCCCAACTGAGCTATAGGCCCGAATATCAAAGCTGCTGCTTTCAGAAACAGGGAACAAAACAGCTTCATTATTGTATCAGGTTTTCGCACCGTTGTAAAGAGGGATTTGCCAAGGAATTTTAGAAAAAAGGGAGCCGCTGCGGCGGAACAGAGGCCTTTTATTCCGCCGCGGCGCTAACTTGGGGCCAAAGCTTGGGCAGCTGCGTATAGAAATCGCCCTGGTCTTCCCAAATCAGGATCAGAGATCCCTGTTCCACACTGACGGTGGCCTCGGCGTTCAGAAACTCATTGCTGACGCCGACGGGGAATGTGCCGGTCATGGTGTAGCGGTCCAGGGGGTACTTCAGATTGGACAGCGTGACGCCCTCCGCCGTGCCGCTGTTGCAGAACACGGACAGATAGCCGGACATGGAGGCGGGGAAGGTGATGGAGCCATTGCGCAGGGCGGTGGCTACTGTCTTTTCACCGGCCAGGAAGCCCACGGCCCCCTGGGTAGTCAGCCAATCCAGAAGCTGAAGGTTGCCCAGGGTGTGCTCCAGCCGACCGCCCACACCGCCCAGAAGGACAAAACGGCGGTAGCCCAGCTCCAGCCCCTTGCGCAGGGCATATACCATATCGGTGTCATCCTTTTCGGCGGGGAGCCGGGTGACGTTGGGGTGGTTGGGGGTGTAGCCCAAAGAGTCAAAGTCGCCCACCACCAGATCGGGCGTTACGCCATAGGCCATCAGCGAGTCATAGCCCCGGTCAGCGGCGATGACATAGTCACCGGGGGCGGGGAAGGGACGCAGGGCGAGGGACAGAGACATGGCCCCCACCACATAACAAATACGGTCGAGTGTTGCCATAAGTATGACCTTCTTTATTTCGTGGTGATGTCCGGCGGCAGGTAGGCCGCCACATAATATCATTATAGCACAGGAAAGCGGATTTGTGGAGAGGTTCTTTTCATATTTCCGAAGTGCGTTCCGGCGGAGAGGACCGCCAAATATGGGAAGAGGGACTTCCCGCCTTGACTTTCCCCGGTACAGCGGCTAGAATGTCAGGTGCTTAGCGTTAAACACTCGGATGCGCCGGGGAAAACGCTGAAAACTGAGAGAAAACGGAGACGAGGACCATGGTTCATTATCTGGACAACGCGGCCACCACGCCGGTGCGGCCGGAGGCCATCCAGGCCGCGGTGGAGGCCATGGGCGAGGGCTGGGGCAACCCCTCCGCCCGCTACGCCATCGGAACGCAGGCCGCCGCCCGGGTCAAGAGCTGGCGGGCGGATGTGGCCGGGGCTCTGGGCTGCGCCCCGGAGGAGGTGGTGTTCACCTCCTGCGGCACGGAGAGCGACAACTGGGCCATCCAGGCCGCGGTGGAGCTGGGGAAGCGAAAGGGGAAACATATCGTCACCACCGCCATCGAGCACGCCGCGGTGCTGGAGCCCTGCCGGGCGCTGGAGCGCCTGGGGTATGAGGTGACCTACCTCCAGCCCGACCGCCAGGGGAATATTTCCGTCTCCGATCTGGAACAGGCCCTCCGTCCCGACACGGTGCTGGTGTCTATGATGCTGGTGAACAACGAGCTGGGCACCGTTCTGCCGGTGGCGGAGGCGGCCCGGGCCATCAAGCGCTCCGGCTGTCCCGCCCTGCTCCACTGCGACGCGGTCCAGGGCTTTTTAAAGGTTCCCTTCACGCCTCAAAAGCTGGGGGTGGACCTGCTGTCCCTCAGCGGCCATAAGATCCACGCCCCCAAGGGGATCGGGGCCATGTACATCCGGAAGGGTCTGAAGCTTCAGCCGCTGATCCGGGGCGGCGGACAGGAGGAGGGACTGCGCTCCGGCACCGAGGCTACCGCTCAGATCGCCGCCTTTGCCGCCGCCTGCCGGCTGGGGGCGGAGACGCTGGACCAGGATCTGGCCCATATGGCCGATCTGAACGCCTACGCCCAGACGCGCCTGAAGGAGGCGGTCCCCGGTCTGCGGGTGCTGACCCAGGGGGGCGCCCCCCACATCCTGCCCATCACCATGCCGGGCTATAAGAGCGAGGTGGTGGTCCGCTTCCTCGGCGACCGGGGAATCTGTGTCTCCTCCGGCTCCGCCTGCCACAAGGGAAAGCCCAGCCACGTCTACGCCGCTTTGAAGCTGCCCAAGAAGGAGCAGGACGGGGTGCTGCGGGTCAGCTTCTCCTACGACACGGAGCGGGAGGACGTGGACGCCCTGGCCCAGGGCCTGAAGGCGGCGGGAGAGCAGCTGTTCACCAGCCTGTCCTGAACGGAAGCGGCCGGGGCCGAGAAGGTCCTGGAATCTCATGCAAAGGAGCATGACTATGTTTGCTTATATGAAGCGGGGGCCCGGCTTTTACCGCCAGGTGCTGGTGCTGGCCGCCCCCATTGTGCTGCAGAATCTCATCACCAGCACCCTTGCCATGGCGGACACCTTTATGGTGGGTATGCTGGGAGAACTGCCCATGGCGGCGGTGACGCTGGCCAATATCCCGCTGTTTGTGGTCCAGCTGTTTATCTTCGGCGTCCAGAGCGGCTCCTCCGTCCTGGCCAGCCAGTACTGGGGCAAGCAGGATCTGGAGTCCATCAACCGGGTGCTGGGGGTGGCCATGTGGGTGGCGTTCCTGGTTTCCTCCGCCTTTGCCGCCGTCCTGCTGATTTGTCCCGTCCAGTTCCTCAGCTTCTTCGGCAATCAGCGGGATGTGATCGAGGTGGCCGCCCAATACGGCAGGATCGCCGGAATGGCCTATGTGTTTGACGCCCTGGTCATGATGTATGTGGCGGCTTACCGCAGCATGGAGCGGCCCCAGCTGGGCATGTACATCCTGGTGGCCTCCATGCTGGTCAACACCTTTCTGAACTGGGTGCTGATCTTCGGCAAGCTGGGCGTCCCGGCCATGGGAGTGGAGGGCGCCGCGCTGGCGACCCTCATCGCCCGAATTCTGGAGCTGGTCATCGTGGCGGTCCACATGGCGCGGAATGATTTCTTCCGGGTGCGGCTGGGTCTGCTGCTGCGGCCCGGGGCGGACATGGCCCGCCGCTTCCTGCGGTACGGCGGCATGGTGGTGTGCAACGAGACCATGTGGGGGCTGGGCACCTCGGTGTTCCCCACCATCATGGGCCACATGGCGGGCAGCACCGAGATCCTGGCCGCCTATACCATCGCAGGCAATGTGGAGAAGATCTGCATGGTGGTGGCCTTTGGCATCGCCGCCACCGGCTCCATCATCATCGGCCGGGAGATCGGGGCGGGGCGGCAGGACCAGCTCTACGGCACCGGACTGGCCTTGAATACCCTGGCGGTCCTGGGCGGGACCATTCTGGGGGCCCTGCTGCTGCTCTTTGTGGTCTTTGTAGCACCGGTGTGGGTGTTCCCCCTCTTCAAGCTGTCCCCGGGGGCGGAGTCGGTGGCCACCATGATGATCACCGCCATGGCCCTCTACATGCCCCTGAAGGACTTCAACAGCGTCAATGTGGTGGGCGTCCTCCGGGGCGGCGGCGATGTGAAGGCCTCCACCATCATCGACATCGGCCCCCTGTGGCTGTGTGCCATCCCCTACGCCGCCTTTTGCGGATTGATCCTGAAAACCTCGGTGTTCTGGGTCTATATGGCCTTCCCCCTGGAACAGGTAGTCAAGTGCTTCATCGGCGTCTGGCGCCTGCGTTCGGGCAAGTGGGTCAAGGACCTGACCAGCCCGGCGGGGACGTAATGGCGCGTCACGATGCGCCCGCCCCCATCTCCTCGCCATACGAAATAAAAAATGACCGTCTGCTCAACGGAGCAGACGGTCATTTTTTGTTCTCCTCGTCACGTTTCGACAAATATTGCAGGAGGATTGTCTCTATCATATTGGAGAGGGTGCGGTTTTCGGCCTCGGCACAGGCGCGGAGCTTTTCTACCATTTCTTCGCTGAAACGGAAGCTGTATACCTTTTTCTCAATGCCCACTGTATCACCTCGCAATAATTTTAAATGCGTTGTAATACAAAAACAAAATTTTCATTGTATTATTTAGTAATACGGAATAAAATATGTAGGAGGTGAAACTGATGGCTGAATATTGTATCGACTGCTGGAACCGGCTGAATGGGACCCACTACACGGAGAAGGACGTGAAAACGGACATGGACCTGTGCGAGGGCTGTGGTAAGTGGAAGCCGGTGGTGGTGGTCATCCACCGCAGGGGCATCCGCGGCTGGCTGGAGAGGCGGTACCATGATCTGGAATACTATGTCCAGCGGATCAGAGGGTACTGACCCTGGCGCGGCCAGTTCGGCGACAGTTCTTTTTAGCACAACCCCGTCATTTCTGCAAAGAAATGGCGGGATTTATTTCTTAAAAATAAATTCACAAACTGCCTATTGACAATTTCAGGGCCGGGTGGTACATTATCTTTAGCACTCAGGGATAATGAGTGCTAAACCAAGCGGAACACCAAGACAGAAGATATCACGGCAAGCAAGGGAAAGGAAAGCAGGTGGTGAGCAGATGGAACTGACTGATCGGAAGAAGCGTATTCTGCGGGCGATCGTAGAAACTTATATCGCCACTGCCGAGCCGGTGGGCTCCAAGGTGGTGGCCGAGCGGGCCGGACTGGACGTGTCCACCGCCACCATCCGCAACGAGATGGCCGACCTGACGGAACTGGGCTACCTGGAGCAGCCCCACACCTCCGCCGGACGGATTCCCTCCGCCGCCGGATACCGGCTGTACGTCAACGAGCTGATGGGCCGCCAGCAGCTCACCATTCAGGAGACCGAGCGCATCAATCAGGCTCTGAACCTGAAAATGGAGGAGCTGGACCGGGTCATTGACCGGGCGGGCAAGGTGCTCTCCCAGATCAGCGACTACCCGGTCTTTACCGCCGCGGCCACAGTGGAGCGGGTCACCGTCAAGCGGTTCGATCTGCTGATGGTGGAGGAAAACGCCTTCATCGCCGTGGTCATGACCGACAACTCCGTGGTAAAAAATAAGCTGGTGCGGATGCCCGACCGGCTGTCCGACACCCAGCTCCAGCTTCTGTCCGCCGTCCTGAACAGCTCCTTCGTGGGGCTGAGCCGGGAGGAGATGGAGGAGACGCTGGACAAGATGGAGACCCGCACCGCCCCCGCCGCCTTCGAGCTGATCTCCCTGGTGGTGGACTTCGCGGTGGAGGTGCTGGCCGAGCAGACCCAGCACAAGGTACACACCGCCGGCATCACCCATCTGCTGGAGCACCCCGAGTACCACAGCCTGGATAAGGCAAAGCCTTTGATGACCTACCTCAGCGAGGAGACCGAGGCCTCCAAGCTGCCCATGACCCTGGACAATGGCAAGAACATGAACATCCTGATCGGGCCGGAAAACGTGAACGACGCGTTGAAGGACACCAGCGTGGTCATGGCCAGCTATGATATTGGAGACAATATGAAGGGCGTCATCGGCGTGGTAGGTCCCACCCGAATGGATTACGCCAAAGTCACCGCCCGCCTGTCCTACTTTGCCGACAGCCTGACCCGGATGTTCGGCAAGGGGGAACTGCCCGCGGCAGATCAGGACGGGAATGAGGAATAAGATAAAAGGAGCACGCAATCGTGAGCAAGAAGAATCAGAACGAGACCCCCGGTCAGGAGCAGGAAGTCCTGGAGGAGCAGGCGGAGCAGACCGCTGAGACCGCCCAGGAGCCGGAGCCCCAGACCGAGACCGTTCCCCTGCTGGCCGAGCTGGAGTCCATGAAGGACCAGATGGCCCAGCAGGAGGACAAATACCTGCGGCTGGCCGCGGAATATGACAACTACCGCAAGCGCACCGCCAAGGAGAAGGAGACCCTGTGGGGCGACGCCAAGGCGGACACCGCCGGAGCGTTCCTGCCGGTCTATGATAATCTGGAGCGGGCCCTGAAGCAGGAGACCGCCGACGAGGCCTTCAAGAAGGGCGTGGAGATGACCATGAACCAGCTCAAGGAGGTCCTCTCCAAGCTGGGCGTCACCGAGATCCCCGCTCTGGGCCAGACCTTCGACCCCAATCTCCACAACGCCGTCATGCACATTGACGACGAGAACTTTGGGGAAAACGAGGTGGCCGAGGTGTTCCAGGCCGGCTTCCAGTGCGGCGAGAAGGTCATTCGCTTCGCCATGGTGAAGGTAGCCAATTGATCTATGCAGAACACAGAAAGGAGACTGTACGGTGAATCATAAAATGGCATGCAGGAGACCCTGTTGGCAGCTTTTGTTCCAAAATCCGGTGTCTTATCTGTTGTTTTTTGCTTCCGGCGTACTGTTTCTGCTTTCTTTTGTTTTCTATCTCATTTCGCAATTTGTCCTTTGACCCTGTAAACACAAAACTTTTCATATAGGAGGAACAAGATTATGTCTAAGATTATCGGTATCGACCTCGGTACGACCAATAGCTGTGTAGCCGTCATGGAAGGCGGCGACGCCGTTGTCATCCCCAACGCGGAAGGCAACCGGACCACCCCCTCTGTGGTGGCCTTCTCCAAGGACGGCGAGCGTATGGTGGGCCAGGTGGCCAAGCGCCAGGCCATCACCAACCCCGACCGGACCGTCATCTCCATCAAGCGTGAGATGGGCTCCGACTACAAGGTGTCCATCGACGGCAAGAAGTACACCCCCCAGGAGATCAGCGCCATGATCCTCCAGAAGCTGAAGGCGGACGCCGAGGCCTACCTGGGCCAGACCGTCACCGAGGCGGTCATCACCGTTCCCGCCTACTTCACCGACGCCCAGCGTCAGGCCACCAAGGACGCCGGCAAGATCGCCGGCCTGGAGGTCAAGCGTATCATCAACGAGCCCACCGCCGCCGCTCTGGCCTACGGTGTGGATAAGGAGACCGCGCAGAAGGTCATGGTTTACGACCTGGGCGGCGGCACCTTCGACGTGTCCATCCTGGACATCGACGACGGCGTCATCGAGGTGCTGGCCACCGCCGGCAACAACCGCCTGGGCGGCGACGACTTCGATAAGTGCGTCATGGACTGGATGGCCGCTGAGTTCAAGAAGACCGAGGGCGTGGACCTGACCGGCGACAAGGTGGCCATGCAGCGCCTGAAGGAGGCCGCTGAGAAGGCCAAGATCGAGCTGTCCGGCGTCACCTCCACCAACATCAACCTGCCCTATATCACCGCCGACGCCACCGGCCCCAAGCATCTGGATCTGACTCTGACCCGGGCCAAGTTCGACCAGCTGACCGCTCACCTGGTGGAGGCCACCGCCGGCCCTGTCCGCCAGGCCATGAGCGACGCCGGCCTGTCCGGCAATGACATCGCCAAGGTCCTGATGGTGGGCGGTTCCAGCCGTATCCCCGCCGTCCAGGAGATGGTGAAGAAGCTGACCGGCAAGGAAGGCTTCAAGGGCATCAACCCCGACGAGTGTGTGGCCATGGGCGCCGCGCTCCAGGGCGGCGTGTTCACCGGCGACGTGAAGGACCTGCTGCTGCTGGACGTCACCCCCCTGTCCCTGGGCATTGAGACCATGGGCGGCGTGATGACCAAGCTCATCGAGCGCAACACCACCATCCCCGTCAAGAAGAGCCAGACCTTCACCACTGCCGCCGACAACCAGACCTCCGTTGAGGTCCATGTCCTCCAGGGCGAGCGCGAGATGGCTCAGTACAACAAGACTCTGGGCCGCTTCCACCTGGACGGCATCGCTCCCGCCCGCCGCGGCGTGCCTCAGATCGAGGTCACCTTCGACATCGACGCCAACGGCATCGTGAACGTGTCCGCCAAGGACCTGGGCACCGGCAAGGAGCAGCACATCACCATCACCTCCTCCACCAATATGTCCAAGGATGACATTGACAAGGCCGTCAAGGAGGCCGAGCAGTTCGCCGCCGAGGACGCCAAGCGCAAGGAAGAGGTGGACGTCCGCAACCAGGGCGACCAGATGGTCTACCAGACCGAGAAGACCCTGGAGGAGATGGGCGACAAGATCCCTGCTTCCGACAAGGCCGCTGTGGAGTCCGCTCTGGGCAAGCTGAAGGAGACGCTGAAGGGCAACGATACCCAGGCCATCAAGAACGCAACCGAGGAGCTGACCAAGGCTTTCTACGCCGTCAGCGAGAAGCTGTACCAGCAGCAGGGCGGCCAGGCCGGCCCCGACATGGGCGGCGCCAACTTCGGCGGCGGTCAGGCTCAGGGCGGCAGCGGCGCCGGTCCTGACGTGGTGGACGCCGACTACGAGGTCGTGGACGACGACAACAAGTAAATCCAACTGCTTTGGGCGAGGTGAGAAACTCACCTCGCCCAGCGCTGGATTTATCAAGAGATAAGAGATAGAAGATAAGGGATATGAGATAGGGCTGCACGCAGCGGCCTGAGCGTTTGATACGGTATCTTTTATCTCATATCTGATATCTCTTATCTTTCCTAGAGGTGATACTATGCCAGAACAAAAAAGAGATTATTACGAGGTGCTGGGCGTCAGCAAAAGCGCCTCGGATGAGGAAATTAAAAAGGCGTACCGGAAGCTGGCCAAAAAATATCATCCCGATATGAACCCGGACAGCAAGGAGGCCGAGGCCAAGTTCAAAGAGGCCAACGAGGCCTATGAGGTGCTGTCCAACCCGGAGAAGCGTGCTAAGTACGACCAGTTCGGCCACGCCGGTGTGGACCCCAACTTTGGAGGCGGCGGCTTTGGCGGCGGCTTCGACATGGGGGACATTGATCTGGGAGATATTTTCGGCTCCTTCTTTGGCGGCGGCTTTGGGGGCTTCGGCGGCCAGCAGCAGCGGGCCAACGCACCCCAGAAGGGTCAGAGCCTGCGGGCCAACCTGACCGTCTCCTTCGAGGAGGCCGCCTTCGGCTGCGAGAAGGAGATCGAGCTGAACCGCACGGAGACCTGCTCCGACTGCCAGGGCTCCGGCTGCCAGCCCGGGACCACCGCCGAGACCTGCCCCGACTGCCGGGGCGCCGGTGTGGTGCGCATTCAGCGGGGGGGCGGCGGCTTCGCCTTCTCCACCACGGCCCCCTGTTCCCGGTGCCGGGGCACGGGCAAGCTGATCCACAGCCCCTGCAACAGCTGCGGCGGCACGGGCAGCGTCCGGAAGAAGCAGCGGATCAAGGTCACCATCCCCGCCGGCATCGACGACGGGCAGGCCATTTCCCTCCGGGGCCAGGGCAACGCCGGCACGAACGGCGGCCCCGCCGGCGATCTGATCGTGGGCGTGCGGATCAAGCCCCATCCCCAGTTCAAGCGCGAGGGGACCACGGTGCTGTATGAACAGCCCATCTCCTTCTATCAGGCCACCATGGGCGCCGAGCTGGAGATCCCCACCATCGACGGCAAGGTGAAGTACACCCTGCCTGCCGGCACTCAGACCGGCACCGTCTTCCGTCTCCGGGGCAAGGGCATCCCTGTACTCCAGGGCCACGGGCGCGGCGACCAGATCGTGACTGTCAAGGTCCAGGTGCCCACCAACCTGACTACGGAGCAGCGGGAGGCCCTGCGGGTCTTCGGCGAGGCGATGGGCGAGAACATCTCGGAGGGCAGCATCAAGAGCTTTTTTGACAAGCACAAGAAAAAGAAATAATTCAACCCAGGTCCCCCGGAGCGCCGCTCCGGGGGACCTGTTTTTCTGGGATAGGGCCGCCAATTGCACTTGCGCTTTTAAAACTTGTACTCTATAATATAGTTACCTGAAAATCCGCGCCCGGCGGGCTGCGGCCTGCCGGTGATGACCGCCCGGGGAAGGGGCCGACCCTCCGCCGGGACATAAACAAGGAAGAAGGAGAAGCCATGACAGCCAACGAAAAGAAGCAACTGATGGCCACGGCCTGCAAGGTGCGTATGGGCGTGATCGAGGGCACCCACGCCGCCAAGGCCGGGCATCCCGGCGGAAGCCTGTCCGCCGCGGATATGTTTACCTATCTGTATTTTAAAGAACTGAATGTGGACCCCCAGAACCCCCATTGGGAGGACCGTGACCGGTTTGTCCTGTCCAAGGGACATACCGCCCCCGGACTGTACGCCGCGCTGGCACTTCGGGGCTTTTTCCCCTGGGAGGATTTGCAGACCCTGCGCCAGATCGGCAGCCACCTCCAGGGCCACCCCAACATGAACATGACCCCCGGCGTGGATATGTCCACCGGCTCTTTGGGCCAGGGCGTCTCCGCCGCCTGCGGCATGGCGCTGGCCGCCAAGTTCCAGGGGAAGAGCAACCGGGTATACGCCCTGCTGGGCGACGGCGAGATCCAGGAGGGCCAGGTCTGGGAGGCCTGCATGTTTGCCCACCACTATAAGCTGGACAACCTGTGTGTGATCATCGACAACAACGGCCTGCAGATCGACGGCCGAGTTGCCGACGTCATGAGCCCCTATCCCATCCCCGAGAAGCTGCGCGCCTTCGGCTTTGAGGTGGCGGAGATCGACGGCCACGACTTTGACCAGATGGAGGCCGCCTTTGCCAAGGCCCGGGAGACCAAGGGCGTCCCCTTCGCCATTGTCATGAAGACCACCAAGGGCAAGGGCGTCAGCTATATGGAGGACCAGGCCGGCTGGCACGGCAAGGCACCCAACGACGCGGAATATGAGCAGGCTATGACTGAGCTGAAGGCCCAGCTGGCAGAAGTGGAGGCGATGTAAGATGGCAGACGTGAAAAAGATCGCGACCCGGGAGAGCTATGGCAACGCCCTGAAGGAACTGGCCGCCCAGCACGACGACCTGGTCGTCTTTGACGCCGACCTGGCCGGCGCCACCAAGACCGGCATCTTTAAAAAGGCCTATCCCGACCGCCACTTCAACTGCGGCATTGCCGAGGGCAATATGATGGCGGTGGCCGCCGGCGCCGCCGCCGCGGGACTGGTCCCCTTTGCCTCCACCTTCGCCATGTTCGCCGCCGGGCGGGCCTTTGAGCAGATCCGCAACTCCATCGGCTACCCCCACCTGAATGTGAAGATCGGCGCCACCCACGGCGGCATCTCCGTGGGCGAGGACGGCGCCTCCCACCAGTGCTGCGAGGACTTCGCCCTCATGCGCTCCATCCCCGGCATGGTGGTCATGTCTCCTGCCGACGACGTGGAGGCCCGGGCTATGGTGAAGGCCGCCTATGAGCATGTGGGTCCCGTCTATATGCGCTTCGGCCGCGCCGCTGTCCCCGTGTTCCACGAGGAGGAGGGCTATACCTTCCAGATCGGCAAGGGCGAGGTGCTCCAGGATGGCTCCGACGTGGCCATCATCGCCAACGGCCTGATGGTCGCCGAGGCCGTGGAAGCCGGCAAGGCTCTGAAGGAACTGAGCATCAACGCCCGGATCATCAACATGGCCACCATCAAGCCTCTGGACGAGGAGCTGGTGCTCCAGGCCGCCAAGGACTGCGGCAAGATCATCACCTGCGAGGAGCACAACATCCTGGGCGGCCTGGGCGAGGCGGTCTGCGGCCTGCTCTGCGAGAAGCTCCCCACCCCCGTCCGCCGCATCGGCGTCAACGACGAGTTTGGACACTCCGGCCCCGCCGCCGCCCTGCTCAAGCAGTTCGGCCTGTCCGCGGAGCACATCGTGGAAGTGGCCAAGGACTTTTGCGGGAAATAATGTCGGAACGGTAAGACAATAATCGTGGAAAAATCAAGAGCGCGCCGCATTGCGGCGCGCTCTTAAAACTGTTGAGAAGCCCTGCCTGTCGAAGACTTCAGAGGGAGGGATAGCTTGAACGGGGACCGTCACGGTCCCCGTTCTTTTCGATCAGTACAACTTTGAAAACAGTTTTAAAGCCGCTCAGCTGCCCAGCAGCAGGGGCTGGAGCTGACGGCCCTCCAGCGCGGCCTGGGCCGCCTCAGCCACCAGGCTGAAGTCGGCCATGAGGGAGGTGGGCTTGTTTTGGGGATCGTCCTGGCCGAAGGGGACGAAATAGATGTATTTCCGGGCTAGCAGAGCCCCGATACTGGAGGCGGAGACCGAAAGCCCATCATTGGTGGCGGGGGCGATGAGCAGGGGACGGCCGTTCCGCAGGTGGGCCTTGGAGGCCATGGTGACGCTGGTGTCGGTGACGCCGGCCGCCAGCTTGCCCAGGGTGTTCCCGGTGCAGGGGCAGATGATGAGCAGGTCCAGCAGTTTCTGGGGGCCGATGGGCTCCGCCGCCTTGACGGAGGAGATGACCCGGTGGTCGCAGATGCGCTCCATTTCCCGCATCAGGTCGTGGGCCTTGCCGAAGCGGGTGTCAGTGTCGGCGGTGCATTCCGAGACGATGGGGACCACATTCTGCCAGCGGGCCCGGACCTGCTCCAGGGCGGACATGGCTTTGGCGTGGGTACAGAAGGACCCGCACACGGCGAATCCAACAACTGCGTTTTCCAAGGGTTACCTTCCTTTCCGGGGCGCTAGCGGCCCAACTCACGGAGCATGTTGTAGATGGTACTTTTGATGGCGGCCCCGGCGGTCACAGGCGCCACCTTTCCGGGCAGAGACAGAGCCCAGATGACCGTCAGCCCCAGTTCGCCGGCGGCTGCCAGATCCACGCCGCCGGGCTTGGAGGCCAGGTCGATGATGAGGCAGCCCCGCTTCAGATCCTCCAGCTCCGCCCGGTTCAGCACAGGGGCCGGGACGGTGTTGACCACCAGGTCATAGCCGCACAGCCAGCCCGCCAGCCGTCCCAGCTCCTCGGCGCCGAAGCCCATGGCCTGGGCCCAGGCCAGCTGCTCGTATTTCCGGGCGGCCACACTGACCTTGGCCCCCAGGGCGGCAAAGCGCTGGGCGGTGATCCGGCCCACCCGGCCGAAGCCCACCACCAGGACCCGGGCGCCCTGGATGGTGATGGGCAGATGCTCCATGGCCAGCTGGACCGCTCCCTCGGCGGTGGGGACGGCATTGGCCACCGCCAGCTCCTCACGGGCGAAATAGTCGTACAGAATGAGGCCCCGTTCCTGGGCCAGCTCATAGGTCTCCGGGTCGATCCGCCCGCCGCAGAGGAATTGCCGGGGGGAGAGACGGTCCAGAATGGGAACCAGAGGGTGTTCCGACAGGGACAGGGGGGCGTTGAGCCGTCCGCCGCCCGCGCTGACGGTCATGGGCAGGACCACGCAGTCTGCCCGTCCGACCCGGTTCAGGTTTTGCTCCTGGATCAGTCCGGGGAATTGCTCGGGGCCGGGATCGAGGGCATAAGTATGGACGGTGTGGCCGTCTTCCGCCAGCAGTTGGGCCAGCTTGACCTGACGCATATCGCCGCCAATCACCCAAAAATTCAGTTCGTGCTTCATGGCAAACCCTCCCGTGTCGTGCTGTTCCAACCTATGCGTGGGACAGGGATGTGGTGAGGCCCTTGAGAGGGGAAGCGGTTTCGGTTCCGCCCCTTGCCGCCCTGGAAATGGAACGAAAAAATCCCCCCGCTTTCTCAGAAAGCGGGGGGATCGAGCTTGTCTGAAACAGACTTACTTGGCAGCCTTGGCGGCCTTGATGGCGTCGATCAGCATGGGGGTGACTTTGAACAGGTCGCCGCAGATGCCGTAGTCGGCGATCTCAAAGATGGGAGCGGTCTCGTTCTTGTTCACGGCGATGATGCACTCGGAATCCTGCATGCCGGCCTTGTGCTGGATGGCGCCGGAAATGCCCAGAGCGACATAGATCTTGGGGTGAACGGTCTTGCCGGTCTGACCGACCTGGTGGTCGGCGGACAGCCAGCCGGAGTCGATGGTGGCACGGGAGCCGCCCACGACGCCGCCCAGAACCTCAGCCAGCTCCTCGGCCAGCTTGATGCCGCCCTGGACGTCCTTGGAGATGCCGCGGCCCACGGAGACGACCACGTCGGCGCCGATCAGGTCGACCAGCTTCTTGGCGGCCTTGACGACCTCGACGACCTGGGTGGACATGTCGGCCTCGGTCAGGGAGAAGTTGGGCTTCACGATCTGGCAGGCGTCAGCCTTGGCCTGATCGAAGGGAGCCTTCTTCATAACGCCGGGACGGACGGTAGCCATGGCGGGGCGGAAGCGGGGGCAGATGATGGAGGCCATCAGATGGCCGCCGAAAGCGGGACGGGTCATCTTCAGGTCGCGGGAGACGTCGTGCTTCTGGCCCAGCACCATAGCGCTGTTCAGGCCGGCGATCTTCTCCTCGGGCAGGGTGGAGGCGGAGCGCAGGAAGTCACGGTAGATGTCCATATCCACGTCCAGGTGGGTACAGTCGGCGCACAGGCCAGTGTGCAGACGGGCGGCGCAGCGGGGGCCCAGGTCGCGGCCAATGTTGGTGGCGCCGATCAGCATGATCTCGGGCTTGTACTCCTCGATCACGTCGCAGATGACCTTGGTGTAGCCGTCGGTGGTGTATTCCTTCAGCAGGGGGCTCTCGCACAGAATGACCTTGTCGGCGCCGTAGCCGCCCAGCTCCTTGGCCAGACCTTCCACGTTGTCGCCCAGCAGCAGGCCGCACAGCTCCACGCCCAGCTCGTCGGCCAGCTTGCGGCCCTCGGAGATCAGCTCGTAAGAAGTGGGCATCATGACGCCCTGACGCTGCTCACAGAAAACCCATACATCCTTGAAAGCAGCCAGATCAGTGTTGTTAAAAGTAGACATTGTCAATCTTTCTCCTCTCTTAGATGATATGCTTGGCGGCCAGGATGCCGGCCAGCTTCTCGCAGGTCTCCTTGTCAGCGCCCTCCAGCATCATGCCGGCGCCCTTCTGAGGAGGCGTGAAAGAGGTCAGAATGTTGGTGGGGGAGCCCTTCAGACCGATGGTGGTGGGGTCGATCAGGGGATCGTCCTTCAGAGTGTTGTAGTCAAAGACCTCGTAGGGCTTGGAGTAGCACTCGAAGATGCCGTCCACGCTCATATAACGGGGAGTGTTCAGCTCCTTGATGCAGGTGATCAGGCAGGGAGTCTTGACCTTGATGGTCATATAGCCGTCCTCCAGCATGCGCTTGATGGTCAGGGTGTCGCCGTCCTTCTTGATCTCGGCGGCGTAGGAGACCTGGGGCAGGCCCAGCTTCTCGGCGATCTGGGGACCGACCTGAGCGGTGTCGCCGTCGATGGCCTGACGACCGCACATCACGATGTCCTCGGACTCCACGCCGATCTTGCTGATGGCGGAAGCCAGGATCTGGGAGGTGGCGTAGGTGTCGGAACCGCCGAACTCGCGGCCGGAGACCAGAACGGCGCGGTCAGCGCCCCGGGCGATGATCTCACGCAGCATGCCCTCTGCGGGAGGAGGACCCATGGAGACGACCACGACCTCGGCGCCGGTCTGCTCCTTCAGAGCCAGAGCGGCCTCGACGGCGTTCAGGTCATCGGGGTTGGTGATAGCGGCCATGGAGGCACGATTCAGGGTACCGTCGGGATTGACGGCCACCTTACCGGAGGTATCGGGGACCTGCTTGACACAAACAATGATTTTCATTTCAATCTGCCTCCTAACTTATTTCACGCCCAGGTGGCTGGAAATGACCATGCGCTGGACCTCGGAAGTACCCTCGTAGATCTCGGTGATCTTGGCGTCGCGCATCATGCGCTCCACGGGATACTCACGGGTGTAGCCGTAGCCGCCGAACAGCTGGACGGCGCGGCGGGTCACGTCAGAGGCGGCCTCGGCGGCGAACAGCTTGGCCATGGCGGCGTCCATGGAGTAGGGCTCGTGGTTCTGCTTCTTCATAGCGGCGGCATAGACCAGATACTGGGCGGCCTGCATACGGGTATGCATGTCGGCCAGCTGGAACTGGGTGTTCTGGAACTGGGACAGGCGCTTCTTGAACTGGATGCGCTCCTGGGTGTACTTGATGGCCTCGTTGACGGCGCCCTCGCCCAGACCCAAAGCCTGAGAAGCGATGCCGATACGGCCGCCGTCCAGGGTCATCATGGCGATCTTGAAGCCCTGGCCTTCCTTGCCCAGCAGGTTCTCCTTAGGAACGATGCAGTCCTCAAAGATCAGATCGCAGGTGGAGGAGCCGCGGATACCCATCTTCTTCTCGTGCTTGCCCACGGAGAAGCCGGGGAAGCTCTTCTCCACGATGAAGGCGGAGATGCCGTGGTTGCCCAGCTTGGTATCGGTCATGGCGAAAACCACGAAGGTCTCGGCCACGGTGCCGTTGGTAATGAAGCACTTGGAGCCGTTGAGGACATAGTGGTCACCGTCCAGAACGGCGGTGGTCTGCTGGCCGGAGGCGTCGGTACCGGCGTTGGGCTCGGTCAGACCGAAGGCGCCGATCTTCTTGCCGGACAGCAGGTCGGGCAGATACTTCATTTTCTGCTCCTCGGTGCCGTGCTCGAAGATGGGGGCGCAGCACAGAGAGGTGTGGGCGGACACGATGACGGCGGTGGTGCCGCAGACCTTGGCCAGCTCCTCAACGCACATGGCATAGGACAGCACGTCGCCGCCGGCGCCGCCATACTGCTTGGGGAAGTAAATGCCCATCATGCCCAGCTTGCCCATCTTTTCCACGGTCTCCATGGGGAAGCGCTCTTCCTCGTCGATCTCCTCGGCCAGGGGCTTGACTTCGGTCTCGGCGAACTCGCGGTACATTTTGCGGACCATCTCTTGCTCTCTAGTCAGATGAAAATCCATTTTTCAGTCCTCCTAATTTTTTACTTGGGAATCATCAAAACGCTTGTGCTGCGGCGGCCCGCCTGACCAGAGCGGGGCGCGGAGCAAACGATACAGAGGTGGGCTGTTTCAAACGGGCCGACAATTGTTAGAAATTTAACAAATAATAATCGAAAAAATCGCAACACGGGGACGGGCCCCAACGTTGCGCGACCATTTTGAACCAGCATAACCAATTGCCAACCAAAATTATAGCATTTTCCCCTATATATTGCAAGGGAAAGATCGCTGGTAAAATGCACAGTTTTTGGAGCGGGACGGGGGTTGCGGCTGGGCGGCGGATATGTCCGAGGGATTCTCCCGCGCGGAAGGCCGAAACCGGAAAAAGTTCCCGGCATCTTCCGATGCCGGGAACAAAAAGCCTTTATTTTTTAGTGTAGTCGTAGAAGCCCTTGCCGGACTTGCGGCCCAGCAGACCGCCGCGGACCATCTTCTTCAGCAGATAGGTGGGGCGGTACTTGGAGTCGCCAAACTCGGTGTACAGGGTCTCCATAATGGCCAGACACACGTCCAGACCGATGAAGTCGCCCAGAGCCAAGGGGCCCATGGGGTGGTTGGCGCCCAGGATCATGGACTTGTCGATGTCCTCCACGGAGGCGGCGCCGGTCTCCACCAGGCCGATGGCGTCGTTGATCATGGGGATCAGCAGCTTGTTGACCACGAAGCCCGGAGACTCCTTCACTTCCACGGGGTCCTTGTCCAGCTCCTTGGACAGGTCATAGATAAAATTAAAGGTCTCGTCGGTGGTGTTGATGCCCCGGATGATCTCCACCAGCTTCATGGTGGGCACGGGGTTGAAGAAGTGCATGCCGATCAGGGGGTGCTTCAGACCGTGAGCCATGTCGGTGATGGGCAGGGACGAGGTGTTGGAGGCAAAGGTGGTATCGGCCTTGCAGATATCGTCCAGCTCCACGAACAGCTTCTTCTTGACGTCCATGTCCTCCTTGACGCACTCGATGACCAGATCGACGTTGGCGGCCTCTTCATGGGTCTCGGGGATCAGAATGTTGGACAGCAGAGTATCCTTGGCCTCCGGGGCCATCTTGCCCTTGTCCACCCGCTTCTGCAGGGACTTGGACAGGGTGTCCTTGTGCCGCTGGGCGGACGCAGGGCTGCTGGCGTACATCAGAACGGTATGACCCTTGGCGGCAAACACCTGGGCAATGCCCCGGCCCATGGTGCCGGCGCCGAATAATGCGACCTTCATAACAGTGTTCCTCCTAAACTATGTTTTTCATGTAGACGCCGGTCCTCCTGGCGATGGATCGGCCGGGAGAGATCGGCCACGCTCTCTTGACACACAGTATAACTGTTTTTGCACGCTAAAGCAAGAGGAAAAGAGGGAGACGGCCGCAATTTTTTTGGGAATATAAGGTGTTTTCTCGAAATGCTATAGTAAAAAAATTATGAACTGATTAATGAATATTGCTATATCTGAGAGGACAGGAGCCGAACCCCCGGTGTCTCCCTGGGGGGCAAGAGAAAAATCGAAGCCCAACTCTTTGCGGTAAAGTCCATATTGAGAAAGTGTGTCGCGTCCCGCCTATAGTACCAGCTCAAAAGTGGTTACAGATAGGAAGATAAAAAACCGGCCGTCCCGAGGACGGCCGGCCGAATCGTATTTGTAATAAGGAAGCGTCTCACAGCAGAATCTGTCCGTTGATCTCCAGATGAAAACGCAGGTGGAAGAATTCCGCCGCCTTGCGGCACAGCACCATCCGCTGGAGGAAGATCTCAAAGTAGTCCATGACGGCGCAGACCTGGGTGTTGATGGAGAGAGAGAGGGTGACGGTGCCGCCGGGAACGTCCAGCAGGACCTCGGAGCGCTCCACGGCGTAGTTGACCCGGTCGTGGATGTCGAAGTTGATGACGTCGGTATTTCGGACCCGGCTGCGGCGCACGTCGGTCTTATCCGCCAGGATCAGGGCCGCGGCGATGGCGTTCACCGGAAAAGCAGTGGAATCGTCGTGGTGGCCGATGGCAGTGATGACCTGAGCCACGTCGGCGGGCTCCATCCCCATCTTGTCCAGAATGCGAAAGGCCATGGTTGCGCCGCTGATGGCGTGGTCCGAACGGTTGACCACGTTGCCGATGTCGTGCATGAAAGCGGCGATCTTGACCAACTCCACATCCCGTTCGCCGTATCCCAGCTGGGATAGGATCTGGGCGGCTACCTCAGCGCACTTGGTCACATGGGCGAAGGCGTGCTCCGTGTAGCCGATGGCCAGCAGAGAGGCGTCGGCCTGGGTAATATAGGTGCGGATCTCCGGAGAGTTTTTCACATCCTGAAAGGTGACGTTCACAATGACCTCCCTGACCGTCAGATCTGCGTGATGTCGTAAGGCGTGGTCTGGTAGACGTAGTAGTTCAGCCAGTTATTATAGAACAGCTGGGCCGCGGAGCGCCAGCGGACCACGGGAGCCTGATAGGGATCGTCGTTGGGGAAGTAGTGGGCGGGCACGTCGATCTTCAGACCCTTGTTCACGTCCCGGAAGTACTCGTTGGCCAGCGTGTCCGGGTCGTATTCCGGGTGCCCGGTGATGAAGAAACGGCGGTTGTCCTCGCTCTTGACGGCAAAGACCCCGGCCTCCGGGGAGACGGCCAGAAGCTCAAGCTCAGGCTGGGCCAGAATGTCCTCCAGCTTGTTGGCGGTGTACCGGGAGTGGGGGACGAAGAACTCGTCGTCAAAGCCCCGGAACAGGGGGGACTGCTTTTTTACAATAGTATGGGAGAACACACCGAACAGCTTTTTAGGCAGGGAATACTTGGGGATATGATAGTGGTAGTAGAGCCCCGCCTGGGCGCCCCAGCAGATGTGCAGGGTGGAGTGGACATGGGTGCGGGTCCACTCCATGATCTCACACAGCTCGTCCCAGTAATCCACATCGGTGAAGTCCAAATTCTCCACCGGAGCTCCGGTGATGATCATGCCGTCGAACTTCCGGTCCTTGATTTCCTCAAAGGTGGTATAGAAGGAGGAGAGATGGTCGGCATCGGTATTCTGGGAGACGTGGCTGGAGGTGTGGAGCAGCTCTACCTGGACCTGAAGGGGGGAGTTGGAGAGCTTACGCAGCAGCTGGGTCTCGGTGACAATCTTGGTGGGCATCAGATTCAGGATCAGCAGATTCAGGGGACGCATGTCCTGGTGGATGGCCCGGTATTCCGTCATCACAAAGATGTTTTCACTCTCCAGAGTGGCGCAGGCCGGCAGGGAATCGGGGATTTTAATGGGCATAGGAAAGACCTCCTACCTATATATAATTCAAATCTGGTATCAGGGTATCACAACTGGTGTCTTTCCGCAAGAGGCTTTTCTGAGGATTGTTGTCCGCCTGCGGGGGATGACCCGTTGGCTTGAAATGCGAGGAACGGGGGAGGGATAGAATGGGGACAGGCTCCGGATCAAGAGCACAGGAAATGAAAAGTTGGGAAAAGAGCATATTTTGTGGTAAAAAGGGGACATAAGGCCTAAGATATGGGCGTGGAAAAGAAAGTGGAAAAAAAGCTCGAAAAAAATGAAAAAAGGTGTTGACAAACGGGTACGGTTTTGCTAATATAAGCAAGCGCTCTG
>NZ_JADYTU010000012.1 GCF_021531375.1 Pseudoflavonifractor phocaeensis | reverse complement strand
ATCGTGGGTGCTCTTGAGGGCAAGAAGAAGCCTGCCGCCGCTCCCGCTGCCAAGAAGGCCGCTCCTGCTGCCGGCGAGACTGCCGTGAACAGCCCCATGCCCGGCAATGTCTTTAAGGTGGAGTGCAAGCCCGGCCAGGCTGTGAAGGCCGGCGACGTGCTGGTGGTTCTGGAGGCCATGAAGATGGAGATCGAGGTCTCCGCTCCCGTGGACGGCACCGTGAAGTCTGTTGCCGCCACCGTGGGCAGCACTGTAAACACCGATGACCTGCTGGTCACCATCGGTTGAGAGGAGGGGTAAAGTATGAATTTCTTCATTGAAGTATTGTCTCAGATTTTCGGAGGTTCCGGCTTTGCCGCTCTTCCCAGTGACTGGCGTCAGGTCGTCATGATCGTTATCGCCTGCGTCCTGCTGTACATGGGCATCGGTAAGAAGTTCGAGCCGTTGCTGCTGGTCCCCATCGCTTTTGGTATGCTGCTGGCCAACCTGCCTCTGACCGGCCTGTTCAATGCTCCTGATGCCGCGTCTCACTCCGTCGGCTTCATGTGGGTGCTGTATCAGGGCGTCCAGTATGCCATTTATCCGTCCATCATTTTCATGGGCATCGGCGCTATGACCGACTTTGGTCCTCTGCTGGCCAACCCCATGTCCCTGCTGCTGGGCGCTGCCGCTCAGCTGGGTATTTTCACCGCTTTCCTGCTGGCCCTGGTGCTGGGCTTCAGCCCCGCTGAGGCTGCCGCTATCGGCGTTATCGGCGGCGCCGACGGCCCCACCGCCATCCTGACCGCCTCCAAGCTGGCCAGCGACCTGATGCCGGCTATTGCTATCGCGGCGTACTCGTATATGGCCCTGATTCCCATGATCCAGCCTCCTATCATGAAGGCCCTGACCACCAAGGAAGCCCGCAAGGTCAAGATGAGCCAGCTGCGTGTGGTCTCCAAGACCGAGAAGATCATCTTCCCCATCGCCGTGACCATCTTCGTCATCCTGCTGATCCCCGATACTGCTCCTCTGATCGGTATGCTCATGCTGGGCAACCTGTTCCGTGAGAGCGGCGTCACCGAGCGTCTGTCCGACACTGCCCAGAACGCTCTGATCAACATCGTGACCATCCCCCTGGGTCTGTCCGTTGGCTTTAAGGCCACCTACGACAAGTTCCTGACCTTTGAGACCATCTCCATCATCGGCCTGGGCCTGCTGGCTTTCTGCCTGTCCACTGCCGGCGGTCTGCTGCTGGGCGACCTGATGTATGTTCTGAGCAAGGGCAAGATCAATCCTCTGATTGGCTCCGCCGGCGTTTCCGCCGTGCCTATGGCTGCCCGTGTGGCCCAGACCGTTGGTCAGAAGGAGAACCCCTCCAACTTCCTGCTCATGCACGCCATGGGTCCCAACGTGGCCGGTGTTATCGGTTCCGCTGTGGCTGCCGGCTTCATGATCAAGGTCTTTGGCGGCTGATCCATACTTATGGTTCAAGAATACGGTGTGCCTGCTTGTGCCGGCACACCGTATTTTTCGTTCAAAAGCAGGAAAATGATAGAGTTCAGGCCCGCTCCAAAAAAATTCAAAAAATTTGAAAATTCCTCTTGCTTTTTTCTTGAGGCCATGCTATACTAACCAAGCTGTTAAGAGAAATACCTCTTTTCGGTATGCGGCTGTAGCTCAGTTGGATAGAGTGACTGGCTACGAACCAGTAGGTCGGGGGTTCGAATCCCTTCAGCCGTACCACGTCGCCGTGAACGTTGATCGTTCGCGGCGACGTTTTTTTATGTTCTGAGATCCGTGGTTTTGGAGCAGGGAGGGCGAACCCTTTGAAGCAGCTGAAAAAAGTCTATCTGGAGATCACCAACCGATGTAACCTGAGTTGCTCCTTCTGTGCGGGGACAAAGCGAACCCAGGGCTTCCTGACGCCGGAGCAGTTCTGGACCCTGGCAGAGAAAATTCGTCCCTATACGGAATACCTCTACCTCCACCTGATGGGAGAGCCTCTGCTCCACCCCCAGCTGGGAGAGATTCTGGACTGCGCGGGGCAGCTGGGCTTTCAAGTGATGATCACCACCAACGGAACCTTGTTGTCCCGGCGGCGGGAACTGCTCTGCGCCAGCCTCGCGGTCCGGAGAGTCAGCATCTCCGTCCACTCCTTCGAGGGCAACGAGGGGGGCTGTCTGGAGGACTATTTGGACCAGTGCGTCTCCTTTGCACGGGCGGCGGCCGGAGCTGGGAAGCGGTGCGTCCTGCGCCTATGGAACCTGGACGGGGAGGATACCCGGGGCGCCAACGGGCAGAATTCGGCCATCCTAGAACGTCTGGCTCGGGAGTTTCCTCAGCCCTGGCAGGTCAACCCCCGTGGGACTACTCTGGCTGACCGAATCTATCTGGAGTGGGGGGAGCGGTTCGATTGGCCGGACCTCAGCGCTCCGGATGGGGGGGAGGAAGGCTTCTGCATGGGCCTGCGGGACCAGGTGGGCGTTCTGTTGGACGGGACGGTGGTGCCCTGCTGTCTGGACCACGAGGGGGACATTCCACTGGGGAACCTGTACCGCCAGACCTTGGAGGAGATTTTGAACGGCCCCCGGGCCAGGGAAATTTACGATGGATTTTCCCGCCGAAGGGCGGTGGAGGAGCTTTGCCGCCGGTGCGGCTACGCACGCCGGTTCCGGTGAGCAGTGGGATCTGAAAAAATATCCGCCCCATGGAAAGAGCATAGTTTTTTCCGGGTAGTTCGAAGATTTTTCTATCGTTTTTTTGCATCCCAGCGGCTAAAATAATATTTACCAGGCCATGTCCTGGAGAAGCAAAGGAAACCATTCAATTTTACTAGGAGGAACGATAATGAAGAAGAAACTTGCTCTTGCTCTGGCGGCCGTTATGATGATCGGCCTGTTTGCCGGCTGCGGCGGCAACAAGCAGCCCGCCGCCTCCGGCAGCAACGCAGGCTCCCAGTCCAGCGGCTCCGCCGTCCAGGCCGAGGAGCTGAACGTCGGCGTGTTCTACTATGACTTCTCCGACGTGTACATCTCCAGCGTCCGTGCCAGCATGGACGAGCAGCTGAACGCCATGGGCGTGAAGTTCACCAACTATGACGCCGCCGGCAGCCAGCCCTCCCAGACCGAGCAGGTCAACACCGCCATCACCGGCGGCACTAACCTGCTGATCGTCAACATCGTTGAGACCGCCACCTCCGACCCCGCCAAGGATATCGTGGACGCCGCCAAGGCTGCCGGCATCCCCGTTATCTTCTTCAACCGTGAGGTCGCCGACAACGACGTTATCAACAGCTATGACAAGTGCGCTTTCGTGGGCACCAACGCCCCCGACGCCGGCCATATGCAGGGCGAGATGATCGGCAACTACCTGCTGGAGAACTATGACACCGTGGACCTGAACGGCGACGGCACCATCTCCTACGTCATGTTCAAGGGCCAGGAGGGCAACGCCGAGGCCGAGGCCCGCACCCAGTTTGGCGTTGAGGACGCCGATGCCATCCTGACTGCCGCCGGCAAGCCCGCTCTGTCTTACTACGACGCCTCCGCCTCCACCAAGTACCTGGTGGATACCGCCGGCAAGTGGTCCGCTCAGGCCGCCAACGACTACATGGTCTCCCTGCTGGGTTCCTACAACGAGGATAACGGCAACATGGTCGAGGTGATCATCTGCAACAACGACGGTATGGCCGAGGGCGCCATCTCCGCGCTCCAGAACGTGGGCTACAACAACGGGGAAGGCACCACCATCATCCCCGTCTTCGGCGTGGACGCCACTGACTCCGCCAAGGCTCTGATCAAGGCCGGCAACATGACCGGTTCCATCAAGCAGGACGCCGTGGGTATGGCTACCACCATCATGACTCTGGTCCAGAACGTGAAGGACGGCGCTGAGCTGATGGCCAACACCGACAGCTTCACCGTGGACGCCGACGTGGCCAAGATCCGTGTGCCTTACGCCATGTATGACGCCAACACTCAGGACTAAGCCTGACAGACAAAGCTGAAAAGGCCCCCTGACATACGAAACAACAGTCAAGCGGGGCTGCCCTTATGGCAGCCCCGCTTGTCCCTGTGTGAAACCTCCGCTTTTGTTTTGCCCGCCGGGCAGTATGAAAGCGGTGGTTTCACCAAGCGAGAGGAGGAAGTATATGGAACAGCCGGCTCTGCTGGAAATGCGCAGCATCAGCAAGGAATTCCCCGGCGTGAAGGCCCTGGACAACGTGAACCTCACCGTCCGGGCCGGCACCGTCCACGCCCTGATGGGAGAAAACGGCGCGGGCAAGTCCACTTTGATGAAGTGCCTCTTCGGCATCTATAACAAGGATGGCGGCACCATCACGCTGGACGGCAAAGAGATCAATTTCAAAAGCTCCAAGGAGGCCCTGGAAAACGGTGTGGCCATGGTGCACCAGGAGCTGAACCAGGCCCTGACCCGCACGGTCAAGGACAACCTGTGGCTGGGCCGCTATCCCAAGGTGGGCGGCTTTATGGTCAGCGAGCGGATCATGGATCAGAAGACCAGGGAGATCTTCGACACTCTGGAGGTCAATGTCAACCCCAAGGCCATCATGTCCACCTTGCCCGTCTCCCAGCGGCAGATGGTGGAGATCGCCAAGGCCGTCAGCTACGACGCCAAGATCGTGGTCTTTGACGAGCCCACCTCCTCCCTTACCGAGGCGGAGGTGGAGCACCTGTTCCGCATCATCAATATGCTGAAGGCCAAAGGCTGCGGTATCATCTACATATCCCATAAAATGGAGGAGATCCTCCGGATCAGTGACGACGTGACCATCATGCGGGACGGCCAGTGGGTGGCCACCAAGGCGGCCAAGGATCTGACCATGGAGGAGATCATCAAGCTGATGGTGGGCCGGGAACTGACCAACCGCTTCCCGGAGAAGACCAACGAGCCCGGAGACGTCATCCTGGACGTCCAGCACATGAACGGCAAGTACACCCGACTGAAGGAAGTCACCTTCCAGCTGCGCAAGGGCGAGGTACTGGGCATCGCGGGACTGGACGGCTCCGGCCGTACTGAGGTGCTGGAGAATCTGTTCGGCGTCATGACCCGGGGCGGCGGCACCATCACCCTCCACGGGAGAGAGATCCAGAACCGCACCCCCCAGGAGTCCATCAAGAACGGCTTCGCACTTCTGACGGAGGAGCGCCGGGCCACCGGCATCTTCGGCATCCGGGACATCCGGGAGAACACGGTGATCTCCAACCTGAAAAATTGCCTGATGGGCGGCATTTGCCTCAACGACAAGAAGATGAAAGAGGACACCGACTGGGCGATCCAGGCCATGCACATTAAGACCCCCAGCCAGAAGACCCAGATCCGCTCCCTGTCCGGCGGCAACCAGCAGAAGGTCATCATCGGCCGCTGGCTGCTCACCAAGCCGGAGGTCCTGCTGCTGGACGAGCCTACCCGCGGCATCGACGTGGGCGCCAAGTACGAGATCTATCAGCTCATCAACGACCTGGCCAAGGAGGGCAAGGGCGTGATCATGGTCTCCTCCGAAATGCCCGAGCTGCTGGGTGTGTGTGACCGGATTCTGGTCATGTCCGGCGGCCAGCTGGCCGGCGAGGTAGACGCCAAAAATACCAGCCAGGAGGAGATCCTCACCCTGGCGGCCAAGTATGTGTAAAGAGGAGGAACTTCCATGAGTAATGAATCCAAGGCCCTTGCCGCCAAGTCCAAAAGACTGGACGCCAAGCAGGTGGGCAACGTCCTGCTGAACAACGCGCTGATCATCATCATGCTGCTGGTGGCCGCCTATGTGGCCGTCACCCAGCCTTCCTTCCTGAGCCCCCGGTCCCTGGTGAACCTGCTGTCCCTGACGGCGGCCTACCTGCCCGTGGCTCTGGGTATCGGCGGCTGTATCGTCCTCACCGGTACCGACCTGAGCGCCGGCCGCGCCGTGGGCATCACCGCCTGCGTCTCTGCCTCTCTGCTCCAGGCCAGCGATGCCGCCAATAAGATGTGGCCCAATATCGGCACCCTGCCCATCCCCGTGGTCATCCTGATTTCCGTGGGTCTGGGCGCTCTCATCGGCTGCTTCAATGGCTTCTTCGTGGCCAAGTTCAAGCTCCACCCCTTCATCGTCACCCTGGCTACTCAGCTCATTCTGTATACCACTCTGCTGCTCTATGTCCAGCAGGGCAACAACAAGGGCATGGCCATCTCCTCCCTGGACCAGGGCTACCGTGATTTCGTAGCCGGCTCCATTATCCAGAAGCTGGGCGGTCCCAACATTCCCAACTACGTCATTTACGCCCTGCTTCTCACCGCTCTGATGTGGTTCATCTGGAATAAGACCACCTTCGGCAAGAACATGTTCGCCCTGGGCGCCAACGAGGAGGCCGCCCGGGTCTCCGGCGTCAATGTGCTCAAGACCACCATCATGGTCTTTGCCCTGGCCGGCGCCATGTATGGCTGGGCCGGCTTCGTGGAGTCCGCCCGTATCGCCTCCAACACCGCCAACACCGGCGTCAACTACGAGCTGGACGCCATCGCCGCCTGCGTCATCGGCGGCGTGTCCTTCGTAGGCGGCATTGGTAAGATCAGCGGTATCGTCATCGGCGTGCTGATGCTCCGCCTGATCTTTGTGGCTCTGCCTCTGGTGGGCATGGACCAGAACCTGCAGTACCTCATTAAGGGCGGCATCATTCTCTTTGCCTGCGCTCTTGATATGCGGAAGTATCTGGTCAAAAAGTAAACAGGGACCCACGAACGCAAATGGTATTTTGGGGCGTCCGTCCGCCGGGAGGCGGGCGGACGCCCTGTTTTCAATTTGTGAAGACTGTGTTATACTGATCCTGACTTGGGAAGGAGGAGATGGCATTGGAGCCCTACCGCGTGCTGCTGGCCGATGACGAGGAAGAGATCCGTGTGGGCATCAGCCGAAAGATCGACTGGGCCGGCCTGGGCTTTGTCCTGGTAGGGGAGGCGGAGAACGGGGCGGAGGCCCTGGAATTGGCGGAACAGCTCAGACCCGATGTGGTGCTGACCGACATCAAGATGCCCTTTATGGACGGTCTGGAGCTGTGTCGGCGGCTGAAGCAGGCCATCCCCGCGGCCAAGCTGGTGGTCTTTTCTGGCTTTGACGACTTTGAGTATGCCCGGCAGGCCATCGGCATGAATGTCTTTGAGTATATCCTGAAGCCCATTAACGCACCGGAGCTCAATGAGGTGCTGAACAGGCTGAAGGCCCAGTTGGACCAGCAGCGGCTGGAGCGCCGGGATATGGAGACCCTCCGGCGCCGGTATGAGGAGAGCCTTCCCATCCTGCGGGAGATGTTTTATACCCGGCTGTTGGACGGACGGATTCGGCCGGACCAGGTCCAGGACCGGGCGGCCCGGTATGAGATCGGACTGCCCCAGGGGATCTGGGTGGCGGCCCTGGTCCTGGTGGACGCCCCCAGAGGGGACGAGGAGGCGGAGCGGGACGAACTGCTGCTGCTGTCGGTCCGGGCTTTCTTCCAAGAAAACTTCGAATGGAAGGACTGCAGCCTGCGGGTGATCCTGTACAACGACTCTGTCGCACTGCTGGCCCACCTGCCGGGGCGGGACCGGATCTACCCCCTGCTGGAGGAGCTGGAGCGCCTGTGCGCCCTGTCACACAGCTATCTGGGGATGACGCTGACAGTGGGGATCGGTCTGCCCTGCGACGGGCCGGAGGGCCTGCACGCCTCGGTGGAGGGGGCGCGCTCTGCCCTGGATTACCGGGTGCTCATGGGAGGAGACCGGGTCATCTACATCGGCGACCTGGAGCCAGACTGCACCGCCCGCCTCTCCTTTGAGGAGGAGGACCAGCGGGCTCTGGCCACGGCGGTGAAGCTGGGCAGTGAAGAGCAGGTGAAGCAGGTGGTCCGGAGTCTGATGGCCCGGGTCCGGGAGGCGCGCCTGTCACTGTCCCAGTGCCACCTGTTTTTTCTGGAGATGGTGACCTGCCTCATCAAGCTGGCCCGTTCCAGCGGGGCGGAGCTGACGGAGGTGTTCGGCGCAGGCTTTACCGGCGCGGTGTCCATCACTGACTTCGGATCTCTGGAGGAACTGGAGCAGTGGCTGGTCAGCGGCTGTCTGAAGCTGCGGGACGTGCTGGGCCGCCAGCGGACGGATTCCGCCTGGAAAACGGTGGAGGAGGCCAAGAGCTATATCAACGAGAATTACCGGAACAGCGAGCTGAGTGTGGAAGCCCTCTGTTCCCATCTCCACCTTTCACCTACCTATTTCTCCACCCTGTTCAAGCGGGAGACGGGGATGAGTTTTACCGCCTATGTGACCGAGGTGCGAATGAGTCAGGCGGCCCACTTGCTCCAGAGCACCGGGGAAAAGACCTACCTGATCGCGGAAAAGACGGGATATACCGATCCCAATTACTTCAGTTATGTGTTCAAACGCCACTTTGGCATGACCCCGTCCAAGTTCCGGGCGGGGAAGGGGCAGTAAGGGCCCTGGAGACGGCTATAGCCGTTTTCTGCCTTTCCGAAAGGAGGGCGGAGAAACGATCTTCGGAAGGGAGGGACGGGAATGCGGGCTTTTTTTAAAGGGTTCGTGGGCAAAGTAGCGGACCGCTACCGGAAGATGAGCATTCAAATGGTGATCTCCCTCTCCTTTACTGCCGTGGCGGTGGTGGGGATGGTGTTCATGGGACTGAGTCTCTATCTGCGCTTTTACACCACGGCGGAAACTTTGGCGGAGGACAACAGCCTGCGTGTTCTGGCCCAGGTGAACCTGAACCTGGAGCGCTATCTTCACCGCATGATGCGGATCTCCGATACCATGTACTACCGGGTCATCAAGAATACCGATCTGGCGGAGGGAACCTTTATCGACGGAATGGAACTGCTCTATGAGGAGAACCGGGATTCCCTGGTGTCCATCGCCGTGTTTGACAAACAGGGCGGCTCGGTATCCGCGGTGCCTCTGGCCGGGCTGAAGACCTCCGCCGCACCCCAGACCAGCGGCTGGTTCCAGTCGGCCATGGCGAAGATGGAAAATCTCCACTTTTCCACGCCCCATATTCAAAACATCTTTGACGACCCGGATTACCGCTACCGCTGGGTGGTTTCCCTCAGCCGCTATGTCCAGCTCACCCGGGACGGCGTCACGGAGAGTGGAGTGCTCCTGGTGGATATGAGCTTTTCCGGGATCGAGCAGGTATGCCAAGGAGTGGAACTGGCCAATGGGGGTTATCTCTATTTGATCGACAGCGACGGGGAGCTGATCTACCACCCCCGTCAGCAGCTGATCTATGCCGGACTGCTGGAGGAGAACAACCTGCAGGCCGCGGGCTACCGGGACGGGACGTGCCGGGAGAAGTTTCAGGGGCAGATGCGCCAGGTCACGGTGAAGACGGTGGGCTATACCGGATGGAAGCTGGTGGGCGTGGTGCCTGCCGAGGAGCTGGGGGCCACCTCCCGGCAGACCTTCCTGTTTGGCTTGGCACTGCTGCTGTTTTCCGTATTTCTGATGGCCTTTCTCAACTTCCGGATCTCAGCCCACATCTCCGATCCCATCCGCCGGCTGGAGCAGGCGGTCAAGGAGCTGGAGGCGGGGACGGAGAACGTGGAGATCGAGGAGGGGGGCTGCTATGAGATCCAGCGCCTGGGCCACTCCATCCGCTCCATGGTCTCCACCCTGCACCATCTGATGGACGACATCATCCAGCAGGAGGGGCAGAAGCGCCGCTCGGAGCTGGAGGTCCTCCAGTCCCAGATCAATCCCCATTTCCTCTATAACACCCTGGATTCGGTGATCTGGATGACCGAGGCGGGGCGGTATGACGAGGCCATCCAAATGGTCACCTCTCTGGCCCGGCTGTTCCGGATCTCTCTGAGCCGGGGCAAGCGCATCATCCCCCTGGCCGACGAGCTGGAGCACGCCCGCCACTATATGACCATCCAGCAGATCCGCTTCAAGAACAAGTTTACCACCCAGATCTCCGCTGAGCCGGGGACAGAGGGGCTGTACACCTTGAAACTGATCGTGCAGCCCATCCTGGAAAACGCCATCTACCACGGCATGGCCGCGGCGGAGGACGATGGCCTCATCACCGTCACCGCCAGGCGGGAGGGGGAGACGCTGCTCATTGAAGTGGCGGACAACGGCATGGGGATGCGGCCCGAGGTGGCGGCCTCCCTGCTGGATGAGGACCGGCCTGACGTCCGGACCACCGGCTCCGGTATCGGAGTCCGTAACGTCCACCGACGGATCCAGCTGACCTTCGGCGCCCAGTACGGCTTGACCATCCTCAGCGAGCCGGACGAGGGGACCACAGTCCAGATCCGCCTGCCCGCCCTGGACGAGACGGGGCTGGCCCTCTACGAGAGGGAGGTCATGGGATGAAACACACGAGTAGGAACGCATGGATCCAACTGGCCATCCTGGTCGCTCTGGGTGGTGCGGTGATCCTGACCCTGATCCTGCCGCAGCTGTCCGACCGTCAGGCCGCGGACCCACCTCTGGAGCTGTCTGTGGTGGTACGGGAGTCGGACAGCTCCCTGTGGAGCAACGCCCGTCTGGGCATGGAGCAGGCGGCGGGGGAGCTGCTGGCCGAATTGCGCTTTTTGGTGCTGACTACCTCCAATGACAGCCAGGAGCAGATGGACCTGCTGCGCCGGGAGTGTGAGAGAGGCGCGGACGCACTGGTGGTGGTCCCCGCCGCCCCGGAGGAGCTGTCCCAAAATCTGCGGGACCTGACCGGACAGTGTCCGGTGATCTGCCTGGAGTCCCAAGTTGAGGGGACGGCGCTGACCGTGGCCCCGGACAACCGGGCCCTGGGGCAGGCGCTGGCCCGGGCGCTGCTGGAGGACTGGACAGGCGGCGCGGTGCTGCTGCTGAACACAGCCCCGGAGAGCGAGGGCGTGCTGGCCCGGCTGGATGCGGCCAAGGAGGTCTTGGAGCAGGCCGGTGTACCTGTCCAGTGCCGGCAAGCGCGGGCGGAGGGCATGATGGCGGTGTTGGACGGCTTGGTCCGGGAGTCCGAAACGGGCTGGATCATGGCCTTTGAGCCTGCGGCCACCCAGGGAGCCGCCCGGGCCAAGGAGGAACAGGACTTGAAGCAGCCCCTGTACGGGGTGAGCGTGACCACCGACGTGGCGGCCTGGCTGGAGCGTGGAACCGTGACCGCCGCAGCGGCCTGGAGCGATTATGCCGCCGGCTATCTCGCGGTGGAGAGCGCCGTCCGCACGGCACGGAAGGAGCGCGTTGAAATGGAACCGCTGCCATTTTCTGTGGTGCGGGGGGAGGATATCTATGATCCGGACAATCAAAAACTGCTGTTCCCGGTGGCGCCTTAAGGGCAGAGCCGCCTCATTGCTGCTGGCAGTCCTGCTGCTGGCGGCTTTGACGGGCTGCCGCGCCGGAGAGGACAGAAAAAACAGCGCCCTCCGGGTGGGTGTGGCCCTCTACACGCAGGACGACACCTTTATTTCCACCATTGTCCAGGACCTGGAACGGATGGTCCAGGAGGCGGAGAGTGAAAAAGACCTGAAGATCAACCTGTTCACCGCGGATGGCCGGAGCAACCAGACCACCCAGCTGGAGCAGGTAGACCGTTTTCTGGCCAAGGGCTGCGACGTACTTTGCGTCAACGTCGTGGACCGGACGGCGGCAGCCGTCATCGTGGACAAGGCGGAAGAGGCGGGGGTGCCCTTGATCTTCTTCAACCGGCAGCCGGTGGCAGAGGACATTCAGCGCTGGGAGCGGATCTACTATGTGGGAGCCAGCGCCCAGGAGGGAGGGACCATCCAGGGACAGATCGTTCTGGACGCCTGGACAGAGGACCAGGAGAAGCTGGACCGAAACGGAGACGGTGTGCTCCAGTATGTGATGTTGGAAGGTGAGCCG
This sequence comes from Pseudoflavonifractor phocaeensis, assembly GCF_021531375.1. Lineage (GTDB taxonomy): Bacteria > Bacillota > Clostridia > Oscillospirales > Oscillospiraceae > Lawsonibacter > Lawsonibacter phocaeensis_B. The sequence goes on along the minus strand of NZ_JADYTU010000012.1, from coordinate 46,865 downwards.
GGGCACCAGGACACCCTGCTGCGCACGGAGTATTCTGTCAAGGCACTGACAGACGCCGGAGTGGAAGTGGAGAAGCTGGCCAGCGACACCGCCAACTGGAACCGGGGCCAGGCGGCCGCCAAAACGGCCCAGTGGCTGACGGAATTTGCCGGTCAAATCGAAGTGGTTTTTGCCAATAACGACGACATGGCTCTGGGGGCCATCGACGCGTTCCACGAGGCGGGGCTGGAGCTTCCCATGGTGGTGGGTGTGGACGCGACGGCCCCGGCGCTGGAGGCGGTGAAGACCGGGGAGCTGTCAGGCACCGTTCTCAACGACGCCCAGGGCATCGCCCGGGCCATGCTGGATCTGGTGCTGGAGCTGACCGCGGGCCGGGACCCGGCGGATACCATGGACATCGTGGAGGACCACTATATCTGGCTGCCCTACCAGCGGGTAACGCTGGAAAACTGGGAGGATGTTCGGAAGCGCTGAGGCAGGACATGCCGGACCATTTTCGCGGCGCGGTTTGCGGCGCGGACATGAAAAAGCGATGGAGAAGCTTCCGCGTCCCTTGACAAAAGGGTAGCTGGCATATATTGTACCGTTCATATTTAGTAATAATTACGGAGGCAACACCATGGCGACTTTGAAGGAGCTGGCTGACCGCACCGGCTATTCCCCGGCCACCATTTCCCGGATCCTCAACGGGGACCCCTCCCTCTCGGTGACGCCGGAGGCCCGGCGGAAGGTGCTGGAGGAGGCGGGGCGGCTGAACTATTCGGCGACCCGCAGCCGCAGGGGGCGGACGCCCAAGGGGCTGCTCCGGGTAGGGGTGGCGGAGATGCTCACCCCGGCCCAGCAGTTGGAGGACCCCTATTATCTGTATCTCAGCGGTTTTGTCCGCCAGGGTTGTCTGGACCGGAAGTATACCTGTCTGCCCCTGGAGAGCCGCGGCGAAGGCTTTTTTGCGCCTGAGGGAGAGCGTCTGGACGGCATCGTGGCCATCGGTCTGTTCACGCCCGGTCAGGTGGAGTCTCTGGCAGGACTGAGCGGAAACGTGGTCTTTCTGGATTCCTCTCCCTTCGAGAGCCGCTTTGACTCCGTGGTCCTGGGCTATGAGCTGGGTATCTCTCTGGCGCTGGAGCATCTGACAGCACTGGGTCACCGGCGGATCGGCTTTGTGGGGCCGGCTTATAAGCTGGATGACCGGCGGCAGCGGGCGCCCGAGGTGCGCCGCCAGTTTTTCCTGCGGCTCATGGCGGAACGGGGACTGCTGGACCGGGCTCTGATGCTGGACTGCCCCATGGAGACTGAGGCCGCCGCCCGGGCGGTGGAAGGGTTCCTGGCCTCGGGTGCGCCCCGGCCCACCGCCTTTCTCTGTGCCAATGAGGAGAGCGCTATCGGAGTCCTCCGGGCTCTCAGCGAAGGGGGGCTGTCGGTGCCCGGGGACCTGTCGGTGGTCTCCTTCAATGATACGCCCCGGTCCGCACTGGTGGACCCTCCGCTGACCTCCGTGTCCACTCATGTGGAGGAGATGGCACGGACCGCGCTGCGGCTGCTGGCGGAGCGGGCCGCCCTTCCGGGCAGAGAGCCGGTGCGGACGCTGCCCTTGAAGGTGGTGGTGCCGCCCTCCCTGGCGGTCCGGAAGAGCAGCGGGCCGGTGCATGAGGGGTAAAAATGGACAGAACGGATGGGCGGATTCTATGCACTGCGACAAAGTTTTCCGTTCCTGAAAATTGGGATTGAATTTTTACTAAAAATTAAATATACTTGACCACAAGAAACATACATGAGGTGACACGATATGAGCTCCTGTGAAATGCTGTTACAGGCCCTGCGGGCCGGAGAACATGACCGGACCCTGGCCGGACTGTATGCCCTGGACGGCGCTCAGAGCAGCCTGGACAGTGCCCGGGAACGGGCGATCCATGTTGTGGAGCGCTTTCAGACCTGTTTTGCTCCCGATGACAACGTTCAAGTTGCCCTGTTCAGCGGCCCCGGCCGCACTGAGATCGGCGGCAACCATACCGACCACCAGCACGGCCATGTGCTGTGCGGCAGCGTAGATCTGGACATGCTGGCCTGCGCGGCGGCCAATGGCCTGCGGGTGATCCGTATCTTCTCCGAGGGCTATCCCGCGCTCAAGGTTGACCTGGACCGCCTCTTCCCTCAGGAGGGAGAGGTCAACACCTCCGCCGCCCTGGTGCGCGGAGTGGCTGCCAAAGTCCAGGAGCTGGGTTACCCTGTGACCGGCTTTGACGCCTATATGACCTCCACCGTCCTGTCCGGCTCCGGCCTGTCCTCCTCCGCCGCCTACGAGGTGTTGGTGGGCAACATTCTGAACCGGTTCTGCTGCGGGGGAGCGCTGGACCCTGTTCAAATCGCCAAGATCGGCCAGTACGCCGAGAACGTCTTTTTCGGCAAGCCCTGCGGCCTGATGGATCAGATGGGCTCCTCCGTGGGCGGGGCCGTGGCCATCGACTTTGCCGACCCCGCTGCTCCGGTGGTGAAGAAGGTTAACTTTGATTTCTCCGCAGCCGGCCATGCCCTGTGCATCGTGGACACCGGCTCCTGCCACGCCGACCTTACCGACGACTACGCCGACATTCCCCGGGAAATGGGGGCGGTGGCTGCCCACCTTGGAAAGACGCACCTGCGTGACGTGCCGGAGGAGGAATTCCGGGCCAACCTTCCCTCGCTGCGGGTGCGGTGCGGCGACCGGGCGGTCCTCCGGGCCATCCACTACTACGACGACGACCGCCGGGCGGTCCAGGAGGCCCAGGCGCTGGAGGCGGGAGACTTTGACAGGTTCCTGGCCCTGGTCAACGCCTCCGGGCTCTCCTCCGCCCTCCATCTGCAGAACGTCTGGTCCGTTGCAGATCCCCGGCAGCAGGCCATTCCCATGGCCTTGGCGGTGGGACGGGAGCTGCTGGACGGCACCGGAGCCATCCGGGTCCACGGCGGCGGCTTCGCCGGCACCATCCAGGCCTTTGTTCCCAACGAGAAGCTGACCGCCTTCAAGGCGGGCATGGAGGCTCTGCTGGGCCCCGGCAAGTGCCACATCCTCCACATCCGTCCCCAGGGCGGCTGTGTGGTCATCCCCTGACATCGGCGCCCATCCCTGCGCCCGGGACCGGTCATCAGACAAGTCCCGGAATGATCCGGGCCAACGGCCCATCTCATGAGGTGAATTACTATGATCGACGCTGCCATTTCCAAGCTGGCCGCCTATGCTCTGCGGACCGGCCTGATCCAGGAAAGCGAGTATGCCTGGGCCGTCAATACCATTCTGGACGTACTGAAGCTGGACGGCTATACCGACCCCGGCCAGGACTGGGGGGACATTGAACTGGCTCCCGTTCTGGAGGAGCTGCTGGACGACGCCCACGCCCGGGGCGTGCTGGCCGAGGATTCCGTGGTCTACCGGGACCTGTTCGACACCGAGCTCATGGGCCGCCTGACCCCCCGTCCTGCCCAGGTCATTGAAAAGTTCCAGACCCTGTACCGGGAGGACCCCCAAAAGGCCACCGACTGGTACTACCAGTTCAGCCAGGACACCAACTATATCCGCCGGGACCGGATCGCCAAGGATATGCAGTGGAAGACGGAGACGGAGTACGGGGAGCTGGATATCACCATCAACCTGTCCAAGCCGGAGAAGGACCCCAAGGCCATTGCCGCCGCCCGGAACCTGCCCGCCTCCAATTATCCCCGGTGCCAGCTATGCGCCGAGAATGAGGGCTACGCCGGCCGGGTGAACCACCCTGCCCGGCAGAACCACCGGGTCGTCCCCATCACCATCAACGGCTCCCCCTGGTTTTTGCAGTACTCCCCTTATGTGTATTACAACGAGCACTGCATCTGCCTGAACAGCGTCCATACCCCCATGAAGATCGACCGGGCCTGCTTCGGCAAGCTGCTGGACTTTGTGCGCCAGTTCCCCCACTACTTTGTGGGCTCCAATGCCGACCTGCCCATCGTGGGCGGCTCTATCTTGGCCCACGACCACTTCCAGGGCGGACGCTACACCTTTGCCATGGAGCGGACCCCCATCGAGACCCCCTTCACCTTCCGGGGCTTCGAGGACGTGGAGGCCGGCATCGTCAAATGGCCCATGTCGGTGGTGCGTATCGCCGGGGCGGACCCGGACCAGCTGGTGGAGCTGGCCGACCGTATTCTCACCGCCTGGCGGGGCTATACCGACGAGGAGGCCGTCGTCTATGCCGAGACCGACGGTACCCCCCACAACACCATCACCCCCATTGCCCGGATGCGGGACGGAAAGTTTGAACTGGATCTGGTCCTGCGGAACAACCTGACCACCGAGGAGCACCCCCTTGGCCTGTACCACCCCCATGCTGAGCTCCACCACATCAAGAAGGAGAACATCGGACTCATCGAGGTCATGGGGCTGGCCGTCCTCCCGGCCCGGCTGAAGGAGGAACTGGCCGCTGTGGCCGACGCTTTGGTCACCGGGGCCGATCTGCGGGCCAGTGAGCTGACGGAAAAGCATGCCGATTGGGCGGAGGCCTTCCGGAGCAAGTATGACATTACCCGGGACAACGCTCTGGACGTCGTCCAGAAGGAGACCGGCCTGGTCTTTGCCAAGGTGCTGGAGCACGCCGGCGTCTACAAGCGGAACGCAGAGGGCAAAAAGGCTTTCCTGCGGTTCCTGAATACCATCTGATCCTCGTGTCCGTCCCCCCGTTCCTTTGGAACGGGGGGCGGTTTTTGGTCCGAAGCCCGTCGGTATCCCGGACTGGCCCCGGTGGAACGGGAACGGAAAGCGGCAAGAAATTACCGTCCCATCCGAAATAAATTCATGAAAAAAGTAGTTGACATGAAAAAAATGTGGTGCTATGATTTCCCTAGAATTTTTGAAGCGCGAAGGAGTCCCATACCGATGAAGAACCTGTTTGCGGCTTTCTTTTATTGCTACTTTTACTTTTTTAGCTTTAGTGCTGACAAGGTAAAAGTGCTTTTTGCTGCAAATCATGGCGTGACCACCTTTGCATAAGGAAAAAGGGATCATTTCAAAGCCTGCGGTGAAAACACTTCACCGCAGGCTTTTTTGTTGGGTTTGGGAAGACAGCGGAGTGAGAAAGGAACGATGAAAATGATTATCATTGTCAAGCAAGATGCCAAAGAAGAGCGTGTCCAGGATCTGATCCACTGGATCGAGTCGCAGAACCTGCGTACCCATGTCTCCAACGGAGATTACACCACCATCATCGGCGTCATCGGCGACACCACCAAGCTGGACGACGATCTGATCACCGGACTGGATATCGTCCAGGGCGTCAAGCATGTGTCCGAGCCTTACAAGAGCGCCAACCGGAAGTTCCATCCCCTGGATTCCGTGATCGAGGTGGGCGAGCAGAAGCTGAAGGTGGGGCACGGAAACTTCGCCCTCATTGCGGGTCCCTGTTCGGTGGAGAGCGAGGAGCAGATCATCTCCGTGGCCAAGAGCGTCAAGGCCGCCGGAGCCACCATGCTCCGGGGCGGCGCCTTCAAGCCCCGCACCTCCCCCTATGACTTCCAGGGTCTGAAGGCCGACGGCATTGAGCTGCTGCTGGAGGCCAAGCGGGAGACCGGCCTGCCCATTGTCACCGAGATCATGAACGCCAACCATCTGCCCCTGTTCGAGGATGTGGATGTGATCCAGGTGGGTGCGCGAAACATGCAGAATTTCGAACTGTTGAAGGAGCTGGGCCGCACCAACAAGCCCATTCTCATCAAGCGGGGCCTGGCCAACACCATCAAGGAGCTGCTGATGAGCGCCGAGTATGTCATGTCCGGCGGCAACGAGAACATTATCCTCTGCGAGCGGGGCGTCCGCACCTTTGAGACGGCCACCCGGAATACTCTGGACCTGTCCGCCGTCCCCGTCCTCCACGAGCTGACCCACCTGCCCGTCATCGTGGACCCCAGCCACGCTACCGGCGTGGCCCGGTATGTCAAGCCCATGGCCATGGCCGCCGCCGCCTGCGGGGCCGACGGCCTCATCATCGAGGTCCACAACGATCCGCCCCACGCCAAATGCGACGGCGCCCAGTCCCTCCGTCCCGAGCAGTTCGAGGACGTGGCCAAGGCCGTCCGGGCTGTCCGGGCCGCCGCCCTGGAGTGCAACGGCTGACCAGCCTGGTGGAAAAAGGAAGGTGCTTCGACCATGAAATCTATCACAGTAAAGGCCTCACGGACCTATGAGGTGAAGATCGGCGCCGGGCTTTTGGCTCAGGCGGGCGAGTTGTCCGCCCCGCTGATCCGGGGCCGGGATGCGGTCATCGTGTCCGACAGCAATGTGTGGCCCCTCTACGGCCAGACGGTCCAGGCCAGTCTGGAGCGGGCCGGCTTCCGGGTGGACCATTTCGTCTTCCCGGCGGGAGAGGCCTCCAAGAATCCCCAGACGCTGGTGGAGCTGCTCACCTTCCTGGCCCGGAAGGGGCTGACCCGTTCCGACGCGGTCTTCGCCTTGGGCGGCGGCGTTACCGGGGATATGGCGGGACTGGCCGCCGCCTTGTACCTGCGGGGGGTGTCCTGTGTCCAACTGCCCACCTCGCTGCTGTCCATGGTGGATTCCTCGGTGGGAGGCAAGACCGCCGTGGACCTGCCCGAGGGGAAGAACTTGGTGGGCACCTTCACCCAGCCCCATTTGGTGCTGTGTGACACCGACGCGCTGAAGACCCTATCTCCCGCCGTGGAGGCGGAGGGCTGGGCGGAGATCATCAAGTACGGCATGATCCGAAGCCAGGAGCTGCTGGACTTTTTGTCCAGCCATCCCGCCGGCGCCGACATTGAGTGGGTCATCGCCTACTGCCTGACCATCAAGCGGGACGTGGTGGCCGCAGACGAGCGGGACAACGCCCTGCGCCAGGTGCTGAACTTCGGCCACACCATCGGTCACGCCATTGAACGCTGCGGCGGCTATTCCATCTATCACGGAGAGGGTGTGGCCATGGGCATGGCCATCATGACCCGGGCCTGTGTGCGGATGGGCCGCTGTCCGGCGGAGTGCCGGACGGTGCTGGAGAACCTGCTGGACAAGTACCATCTGCCCAAGACCTGTTCCATGAAGAAGGAGGACCTGCTGGAGGCGGCCCGGGCGGACAAGAAGCGCCGGGGCGACGCCATCACCCTGATCCAGCCTGACCGCCTGGGCAGCTGTATCCTCCATAAGACCGACTACAGCGAGCTGGCCCAGGTGCTGGACCTGGGGATGGAACTGTGAGCGCCGTGGTCATCCGTCCCCGGCTCCTCCGCGGGACCGTGACGCCGCCCCCCAGCAAGAGCCAGGCCCACCGGCTCATCATCTGCGCCGCCCTGGCCCGGGGGACCAGTACCATCCGAAATGTGGCGTTCTCTCAGGACGTGGAGGCCACCCTTCGCTGTATGGAGGTCCTGGGGGCCTCCTGGGAGCGGTTGGGGGAGGGGGACATCCGGGTCACCGGGATCGGGGGCATGACTCCCCACGGTCCCACGGGAGAAGAGCTGCCCCGCTTCGACTGCGGGGAGTCCGGCTCCACCCTCCGGTTCCTGATCCCCATCGCCTTGGCCGTGGCCGGAGGCGGCGTGTTCACCGGCCGGGGACGGCTGATGGAGCGGCCCCAGAAGCCCTACTTTGATATGTTTGAGGAGAAGGGCATTTTCTATGAGCAGAAGGATGGCGTTCTCACCCTTCGGGGCCGGCTCGAGCCGGGGGAGTTCCGTCTCCCGGGCAACGTGTCCAGCCAGTTTTTTACCGGGCTGCTGTTTGCCCTTCCGCTACTGGGCGGTCCCTCCACCGTCATCCCAACCACGGAGATTGAAAGCTGGGACTATATCCTGATGACCGCCGACGCGCTGATGGGAGCGGGGATGGCTGCGGCAGAGCCGTGGGAAAAACGAAACGCCTTTTCTATTACGCCATTTGCGTATACGCCCTTTGACCGGACGGTGGAGGCCGACTGGTCCCAGGCGGGCTTCTGGTATGCGGCCCGTGTTCTGGGGAACCCGGTGAAGGCAGAAGGGCTGAATGAAAACTCCACCCAGGGGGACCGGGTGGCAGCGGCGTACAGCGCCCGGCTGGCCGAGCCCGGAGACGTGGACATCGACGTGTCCCAGTGCCCCGATCTGGTTCCCCCTCTGGCCGCCATGGCGGCCGTGCGGAGCGGTACCACCCGGATCGTCAACGCCGCCCGGCTCCGGGTCAAGGAGAGCGACCGCCTGGCCACCGTCACCGCCGCTCTCAATGCCCTGGGCGCCAGGGTGGAGGAGCAGCGGGACGGCCTGACCATCCACGGCCTGGAGCGTCTGGAGGGCGGCACCGCCATCGACTGCTGCAACGACCACCGGATCGCCATGATGGCGGCGGTCGCCGCCACCCGGTGCGAAAAGCCGGTCACCCTGCTGGGGGCCGACTGTGTGAAAAAATCCTATCCCAACTTTTGGGAGCATTACCGTATGCTGGGAGGCGACATTGATGTCCTCGTATCTGGGTAAAAATCTTCATGTCTCCATTTTTGGCCAGTCCCACTCGGAGGCTATCGGCGTTTCCGTGGACGGCCTGCCCGCCGGCGAGCAGGTGGACCTGGAGGAGCTGGACCGCTTTCTGCAGCGCCGTGCTCCCGGACGCAGTGATACCTCCACTCCCCGGAAGGAGGCGGATAAGCCCCGGATCCTCTGCGGTCTGGTGGATGGCGTCACCTGCGGCGCGCCGCTGGCCGCGGTCATTGAGAATACCAACACCCGGTCCCGGGACTATGACCGGCTGAAGGACGTGCCCCGGCCCGGCCACGCCGACTACACCGCCCAGGTGCGGTACGGCGGGTTTCAGGATGTGAGGGGGGGAGGCCATTTCTCCGGCCGTCTCACAGCCCCTCTGTGTGTGGCCGGTGGGATCGCCCTGCAGATCCTGGCCCGCCGGGGCATCCAGGTGGCCGCCCACATCCTGAGCGTGGCAGAGATAGCCGACCGGCCCTTTGATCCCATGGGAGAGCAAGGAGAAGTCCTTGACAGAGTGAGAAGAGCGCCTTTCCCGGTTTTGGAGGAAAAAGCGGGGGAGCGGATGCGCAAGGCCATCCTGGAGGCCCGGGAACAACGGGACTCCGTGGGGGGCGTGGTGGAGTGCATCGCCGCCGGTCTGCCCGCCGGACTGGGCGACCCCATGTTCGGCGGGATGGAAAGCCGTCTGGCCGCCGCCCTCTTTGGGATCCCGGCGGTGAAGGGCGTGGAATTCGGCGCCGGCTTTGGAGCGGCGCGGATGAAGGGTTCGGAGCATAACGACCCCTACCAGCTGCGGGATGGCCGGATCACGACCCTGACCAACCACGCCGGCGGTATCCTGGGCGGGATTACCAATGGGATGCCCCTGGTGTTCCGCTGTGCCTTTAAGCCCACTCCCTCCATTGCCCGGGAACAGGACAGCGTGTCGCTGTCCCGGCTGGAGCCGGAGAAGCTGTCGGTGGAGGGCCGCCACGACCCCTGCATCGTCCCCCGGGCGGTGCCGGTGGTAGAGGCCGCCGCCGCATTGGTCCTGCTGGACGTCCTGCTGGACAGTCCCGCCCGACTGAACGATCAAATTTAAAAAGTGAATCATGTCTAGGAGGTAAGACTCATGAGCAAAAATCTGGAAGAGCTTCGCGGTCAGATCGATGAGATCGACCAGCAGATGGTGGAACTGTTCAAGGCCCGGATGGAGGCCGCCAGTCAGGTGGCGGAGTATAAAAAAGAGAAGGGGCTCCCTGTGCTGGATGCCGGCCGGGAGCGGGCGCTTCTGGGCAAGATCGCCGACCAGGCGGGAGAAGAACTGGCCGACTATGCCCAGTCCATGTACCGGACCATCCTGTCCGCCAGCCGCTCCTATCAGAACGGCAAGATCGGCCTGGGCTCCAAGGTCTACAACGGCATCCGGGAGGCCATAAGCGCCACGCCCAATCTCTTCCCCCAGCGGCCCACCGTGGCCTGTCAGGGTGTGGAGGGGGCCTATTCCCAGATTGCCTGTGACCGGCTGTTCAAGTCCCCCACCATCATGTACTTCCAGACCTTTGACCATGTGTTCAAAGCGGTGGAGAGCGGCATGTGCCAATACGGCATCCTGCCCATCGAGAACAGCACTGCCGGCTCTGTCAAGGCGGTGTACGATCTGATGCTCAGCCACAACTTCTCCATCGTCCGCTCTGCCCGGCTGAAGATCTGCCACAACCTGCTGACCAAGCACGGCACCCGGCTGGAGGATATCAAGGAGGTCTTCTCCCATGAGCAGGCCATCAACCAGTGCGCCGACTATCTGGCCGGCCTGAAGGGTGTGAAGGTCACTGTCGTGGAGAACACCGCCATGGCCTCCAAGATGGTGGCCGAGTCCGAACGCACCGACGTGGCCGCTCTGTCCTCCCGGTTCTGCGCCGAGCTGTACGGTCTGAAGATCCTCCAGGAGAACGTCCAGGACCAGGACAACAACTACACCCGCTTTATCTGCATCTCCAAGCGCCCGGAGATCTACCCTGGAGCCGACCGCACCTCCCTGATGATGATCCTGCCCCACAAGCCCGGCTCCCTGTACAACGTGCTGGCCAAGTTCTACGCTCTGAACATCAACCTCCAGAAGCTGGAGAGCCGCCCCCTGCCCGGCCGGGAGTTCGAGTTCATGTTCTACTTTGACATCGAGGCCTCGGTCTATGCGCCCGAGGTGGAGCGGCTGTTCCGGGACCTGGAGGCGGAAAGCGAGCAGCTGCGGTATCTGGGTACCTATAACGAGGTCATCTGCTGACCATGGCGGAGCGGAGATATTACGGCCTCATCGGGGAGAAGCTGGGCCACAGCTTTTCCCCCGCCATCCACGGCAAGCTGGCCGGCTACGAATACCGCCTGATCGAGCTGGTGCCGGAGGAGCTGGGCCCCTTCCTCCGGTCGGGGCAGTTTGGCGGGCTGAATGTGACCATTCCCTATAAAAAAGCGGTGATCCCCTACTGCGACGAGCTGACTCCCCAGGCCAGGCGGATCGGCAGCGTGAATACCATCCTCCGCCGTCCGGACGGGACCCTCCTGGGCCACAACACCGACTACGACGGCTTTGCCTACCTGCTCCGCTCTGCCGGAGCGGAGGTGGCGGGGAAGAAGGCTCTGGTGCTGGGTACCGGCGGAGCCTCCCTCACCGTGCATACCGTGCTCAAGGACCTGGGCGTGGGGGAGAGCGTGGCCATCTCCAGGAGCGGCCCGGACAACTATACCAATCTGGACCGCCACGCCGACGCCCGGATCATCGTCAACGCCACCCCGGTGGGCATGTATCCCAACACGGGAACGTCCCCGGTGGACCTGTCCCTGTTTCCGTCGCTGGAGGGTGTCTTTGACCTGATCTACAACCCGGCCAAGACCCAGTTCCTGCTGGACGGGGAGAAGCGGGGGCTGCTGTGGGCCAACGGCCTTGGGATGCTGGTGGCCCAGGCCAAGGCGGCGGCGGAGCTCTTTCTGGGCCGTCCCATCCCCGATGAGAGGGTGGCGGACATTACCCGGGAAATGGAGCGGGACACCCGCAATCTGCTGCTGATCGGTATGCCGGGCTGCGGTAAAACCACAGTGGGCCAGGCCCTGGCCAACCGCCTGGGCCGGAAGCTGGTGGACACCGATGCCCTGGTGGAGGAAGCGGCGGGCTGCACCATTCCGGAGCTCTTTGCCCGGGAGGGAGAGGAGGCCTTCCGGCGCCTGGAGCATGAGATCCTGTGCCGGGTGGGACGGGAGTCCGGACTGGTCATCGCCACCGGCGGCGGCGCGGTCACCCGGCCAGAGAATCTGGACCCCATGCGGCAAAATTCCACCGTCATTTTCCTGCGCAGGCCGCTGGACCAGCTCCCCATAGAGGGACGGCCCATCTCCCAGGCCAACAGCCTGGAGGAGCTTTACCGCCGCCGCCTTCCCCTGTACCAGCAGGCGGCGGACTGGGCGGTGGACAACGTCAGTCTGGACGACACTGTGACGGAGATCATAAGGAGGCTGGAGCAATGAAGCTGTTGGTGATCAATGGTCCGAATTTGAATATGCTGGGCATCCGGGAGCCGGATATCTATGGGAAACAGGACTACCAGGCCCTGGTGTCGCTGATCCGGGAGACCTGCCGGGAGCTGAACGTCCAGGTAGAGCTCTATCAATCCAACCATGAGGGGGACATCGTGGACCGGATCCAGGCGGCCTACGGTACCATGGATGCCATCGTGATCAACCCGGCGGCCTACACCCACACCAGTGTGGCCATTCTGGACGCCCTGAAGGCGGTGGGCCTGCCGGCCGTGGAGGTCCATCTCTCCGATGTGAGCACCCGGGAGCAGTTCCGCCAGATCTCCTACGCCGGTATGGCATGTGAAAAGACCGTTATGGGCAAGGGCTTTCAGGGTTATGTGGAGGCCATTGGGTATCTGGCGGAGAAATATGGATGACCCCAAAGGGACCGGAAGAATGTTCGGTCCCTTTTCTTTGCCCGCAAAGCTGTTATCCCGGCGCAAGATGTGTTACAATCATGCAGGTATCCTTTGCGTGAGGAGGTGGGAATGTTGGCTCAGATGAAAAATGACTTTTCACAAGGGAGCATTTCCGGGAATATACTGTCTCTGGCTCTGCCCATGACGGCGGCCCAGCTGGTCAACGTGCTGTACAGCGTGGTGGACCGCATCTATCTGGGCCGGCTGCCCGGGAGCGGCCACCTGGCGCTCACCGGCCTTGGCATCACCATCCCCATTGTGTCTATCATCATGGGACTGGCCAACCTGTGCGGCACCGGCGGCGCTCCGCTGTGCTCCATCTGCCGGGGGCAGGGAGATGAGGAAGAGGCGGAGTATATCATGGGAAACTCCTTTACGCTCTTAATCGCCCTAGGCCTGACAGCTACCGCCTTCTTCATGGTCCTGAAGCGGCCCATTCTCTATCTCTTCGGCGCCAGTGACGCCACCTTTCCCTATGCCGACGACTACATGACCATCTACCTGTGCGGCACCCTCTTTGTGATGGTCAGTCTTGGCATGAACCCCTTCATCAGCAGCCAGGGCTTTGGATCCACCGGCATGATGACGGTGGTCATTGGGGCGGTTATCAACATCATTCTGGACCCCGTCTTGATTTTTGTGCTGCACATGGGAGTCAAGGGGGCGGCTCTGGCCACCGTCGTGGCTCAGGGGATCTCGGCCCTCTGGGTACTGCGGTTTCTCACCGGACGCAGGGCCATCCTGAGGCTGCGGCGGTCCTGTCTGCGGTTGGACGGCAGGAGAACGCGGCGCATCGTGGCGCTTGGCCTGTCCGGCTTCTGCATGAACATGACCAACAGCCTGGTCCAGGTGGTATGCAACGCCACCCTCCAAAGCTACGGCGGCGACCTGTATGTGGGGATCATGACCATTATCAACTCCCTGCGTGAGGTGTTCTTCATGCCCGTTCACGGCTTGGCCAACGGCTCCCAGCCGGTTGCCGGGTACAACTACGGGGCGGGAAAGTACAGCCGGGTCCGGGAGTCCATCCGGTTCAGCTGCGGGCTGACGGTAGCCTATGCCGGGATATTCTGGGCGGTGGCTATGGCCTGTCCCGGACTGCTGATCCGGATCTTCAACGACGAGCCCGAGGTCATCGCAGCGGGTATCCCTGCCCTGCGGATCTACTTCGCCCTGTTTATCCCCATGTCCCTCCAGTCGGCGGGACAGGCGGTCTTTGTGGGCCTGGGCCGGTCCAAGCAAGCGGTGTTTTTCTCCCTGCTGCGAAAGGCCGTCATCAACGCGCCCCTGACGGTGATCCTGCCCATTTGGATGGGCACCACAGGCGTCTTTGTGGCCGAGTCGGTGTCCCAGCTGGTGGGCGGTCTGGCCTGTTTCCTCACTATGTATTTCACCGTATACCGCCCGCTGGGCAGGGTGGAGGACGGCGCGCCGCTGTCCGCCCGGCTGTGAGGACACAATGGAAAAAAGCGCGAAGAGAACGCAGGAGGACGGACGTATCCTTGGCTGGGGGAAAATCTCGGCGCAGGGTGTGCATTGCGCGTAATGCGTAAGAGGTAACGTACCAGCTCCGCCTCTTGCCAAAGTGGGCGCTTTGTGCGACAATAGGGGCATACTAAGACCGATTTCCTCAATAGGAGTTTTTGCCATGAGCGAATTGTTTGAAAAATCCATTCAGATCCTGGAGCTGCCCCGGGTGCTGGAGCGGCTTGCCGACTGCGCCGTCACCGACGAGGGCCGGGAGCGGTGTCTGGCCCTGCGGCCCATGACCGACCTGGACGATGTGGAGCGGGCCCAGAAGGAGACCTCTGCCGCCGTCAAAATGCTGATTCTCCGGGGAACCCCCGGCTTTTCCGGCATCCGTCCGGTGGCGGCCAGCCTCCAGCGGGCGGACATGGGGGGCAGCCTGAATACCCGGGAGCTGCTGGACATCGCCGCCGTCCTGCGTGCGGCCCGCACCGCCGGGGAATACGGGGCGGGGGAGGAGAAAAACGCCATCTCCCATCTCTTCCGGGCTCTGACCCCCAATAAGTTCCTGGAGGAGACGATCACCAGCTCCATCCTGGGGGAGGATGAGATCGCCGACTCCGCCAGCGGCGAACTGGCCTCCATCCGCCGCCATATGCGGGCCACCGAGGCCAAGGTTCGGGACATCCTGCAAAAAATCATCTCCTCCAACCAGTCCAAGTACCTCCAGGAGTCCATCATCACCATCCGCTCTGACCGCTATGTGGTGCCGGTGAAGTCGGAGCATAAAAACGATATCCCCGGCCTGGTCCACGATGTGTCCTCCTCGGGCTCTACCTTCTTCATCGAGCCTATGGGGGTGGTCAAGGCCAATAACGAGCTGCGGGAACTGCTGGCCAAGGAGAAGAAGGAAATCGAGCGCATCCTGGCCCAGATGTCCGCCGACTGCGCGGCCCACAAGGAGGACATTTTGGAGGACTACCGGCTGCTGGTGTGGCTGGACGAGGTTTTTGCCCGGGCCAAGCTGTCTCTGAAGCTGGAATGTACGGAACCCAGACTGTCTGACAAGTATTTACACCTGCGGGGGGCGCGGCACCCGCTGCTGGACCGGAAGAAGGCGGTGGCCAACGATCTGGAGCTGGGGGAGCGGTTCGACACCCTGGTCATCACCGGCCCCAACACCGGCGGCAAGACGGTGACGCTGAAGACCATGGGTCTGATCACCCTCATGGCCCAGTGCGGCCTCCATATCCCCGCCAAGGACGATTCCACCGTCCGGGTATTTGAACGGGTGCTGGCCGACATCGGCGACGAGCAGTCCATCGCCCAGTCCCTGTCCACCTTCTCCTCCCATATGACCAACATCGTGGGCATTCTGGAGGAGGCCGACCAGGACACCCTGATCCTTTTCGACGAGCTGGGGGCGGGCACCGATCCGGTGGAGGGTGCCGCCCTGGCCGCCGCCATCATCGAGTCGGCCCGGGGTCTGGGTGCCCGAGTGGCCGCCACCACCCACTATGCGGAATTAAAGGTGTACGCCATGACCACGCCGGGGGTGGAGAACGCCTCCTGCGAGTTCAACGTGGACACCCTGGCCCCCACCTACCGGCTGGTGCTGGGCATTCCCGGCAAGTCCAACGCCTTCGCCATTTCCCGCCGGCTGGGTCTGCCCGAGTATATCATCGACAAGGCCGCCGCCCGGCTGGACGCGGAGAACGTCCGCTTTGAGGATGTGCTGACCCGCCTGGACCAGCAGCGCCAGGAGATGGAGAAGGAGCGGGCCGAGGCCAAGCGGCTGAAGCTGGAGATGGAACAGTCTGCCTCCAAGGCCCGGGAGTACCGGAAAAAGCTGGAGGAGGAGCGGTCCAAGGTGGTGGAGAAGGCCCAGGCCGAGGCCCGGGCCATCATCCAGGAGGCCCGGGCGGCCAGCGACCTGGCCATCGCCGAGCTGAAGGACATGAAGAAGCGCCAGGACAAGCTGGACTGGCAGCAGGTCAACGACAGCCGGGCGGAGTCCCGGCGGCTGCTCAACGAGGCGGAGCGGAACATCGGCGGTCCCGCCCAGGAGGTGGAGGCGCCTCCGCCCACCCGGCCTGCCGTGGCCGGAGATACGGTGGAGCTGGTCTCCATGGGGACGAAGGCTACCGTCCTGTCGGTGAACAAGGACGGGGTGCTCCAGCTCCAGGCCGGTATCCTGAAGATCACCGCCAAGCAGGAGGAGGTCCGGGTGGTGGAGGGAGCCGGCAAGGCCCAGAAGGAGGCCCGGCGCATCATCACCCAGGCCCAGCACACCCTGCGTACCGCCGCCGCCCCCAGCCAGATCGACCTGCGGGGCATGATGACGGACGAGGCCATCGCCGTGCTGGAAGGGTTTCTGGATACCGCCATGATGGGCAAGCTGGAGACGGTGACCATCATCCACGGCAAGGGCACCGGCGCCGTCCGCAAGGCGGTCCGGGACTACTGCAGGCGCAGCCGGTATGTAAAGTCCTTCCGGCCCGGCCGCTACGGTGAGGGCGAGGATGGCGTCACCGTGGCGGAGCTGCGGTGACAGGTTCCGGCATCAAAACCGATTTTTGCCGGAGAAAAATAGCGACTTTGCTTTATCGCCTTTGTGCCGAAAAAGTCCCTGAAAATGGAACTGGCGTCGAAAAAGGCCGGGGCTTTTCAATAAAATATAAAAAATTCGAAATTCGCCCGGTAATTTTTGGTTAAAACCAGGGTAATATTTGTGAAAAATATCATTGACGGAGACGGGTTAAATCTGGTATGCTAATGTCACACCAAAACGACGAGGCGGAGGTACAGCTTATGTATAGTCAGGAAGCAGTCGTGAACAACCAGGTCGGTCTGCATGCCAGACCCGCTACCTTCTTCATCCAGAAGGCCAACGAGTTCAAGAGCTCCATCTGGGTCGAAAAGGAAGAGCGCAAGGTCAACGCCAAGAGTCTGCTGGGCGTGCTGTCCCTGGGGATTGTAAAGGGCACTCCTATTAAGCTGATCGCGGATGGTCCTGATGAGAAGGAAGCGGTCGAGGCCCTGTACAAGATGATTTCTTCTGATTTTTCCGAGTAAGCGATTACCAGCAAAAGGCGCCGCAACGCGGCGCCTTTTTTGACGTTACCCCCGGAACCGGGAGGAAGGAGAGGTCCCGTGACCTTTGACGAACTGAAGGAAAAGGCACACAGCCTGCCCCTGAAGCCGGGGGTCTATATCATGCAGGACGCCAAAAATACGGTGATCTACGTGGGCAAGGCCAAGGCGCTGAAAAACCGGGTGTCCCAGTACTTCCAGGACTCGGCCAGCCACACGGAGAAGACGCGGGCCATGGTGTCCCAGATCGACCATTTCGACGTCATCATCGCCGACAGCGAGTTTGAGGCGCTGGTGCTGGAGTGTTCTCTCATCAAGCGCCACCAGCCCCGGTATAATATCCTGCTGAAGGACGGAAAGGGTTACCCCTATATCCGCCTGTCCAACGAGCCATACCCTAAATTCTCTCTGGCCAGCAAGGCCGCGGAGGACGGGGCACGGTACTTCGGCCCCTACGCCAGCCGCCACAACACCCAGGCCATCATCGACGCCCTTCGGACCGCACTGCGGCTGCCCTCCTGCAACAAGAAGTTCCCCCGGGACATCGGCAAGGAGCGGCCCTGCCTCAACTTCCACATGGGCAAGTGCGACGGCTACTGCCGCAGCGACGAGATGAAGGAGCAGCACGACCAGGCCATGCTCCAGGCAGTCTCTCTGCTGGAAGGCCGCTTCAAGGAGGTCCAGTCCGACCTGACCGCCGAGATGGAGCAGGCAGCGGAGGAGCTGCGCTTCGAGCGAGCCGCGGAGCTTCGGGACCGCTTGCGGGCTATCGAGCTGCTGGGCAAGCGGCAGAAAGTCATCGCCGGGTCCCTGGCCGACACCGACGTGACCGGGTTTTTCCGGGGGACGGCCAAGAGCTGCTTTGTGGTCCTCCACTATATGGAGGGGGAACTGGCCGCCAAGGACTTTGACCTCTTTGAGTCCCCGGTGGAGGAGGACGAGGAAGCGGTGTTGTCCTTCCTGATGCGGGAATACTATGTGGGCCGGACCCGGCTGCCCAAGCAGATCCTGCTGCCCTGCGAGCTGCCTGACCAGGTGCCCCTGACCCGGATGCTGTCTGAGCAGGTGGGGAGCCGGGTGGAGCTGGTCACGCCCCAGCGGGGGGCCAAGATGGACCTGATCAAGCTGGCCAACCAGAATGCCCGGGAGGAGGTGGAGCGGGCCACCACCCGGGAGGAGCGGCAGAATAAGCTGCTGGAGGCTCTGGGCCGGATGCTGGGGCTGGAGCAGCCGCCCCGCCGCATGGAATCCTACGATATCTCCAACCAGGGGGCCAGCGACATCGTGGCCTCCATGGTGGTCTATGTGGACGGAAAACCGCTGAAGCGGGACTACCGCCGGTTCAAGCTGAAGGACATGACGGGCCCAGACGACTACGCTTCCATGGAGCAGGTCCTGACCCGCCGGTTCCGCCGGTATCTGGACGGAGACGAGAAATTTTCCGACAAACCCGATCTGCTCCTGATCGACGGCGGCCATGAGCATGTGAAGGTGGCCGCCCGGGTGCTGGAATCCATGAATCTGAGTATCCCGGCCTACGGCATGGTGAAGGACGACCGGCACCGGACCAGGGCGCTGGTCCATCCCGACGGCCGGGAGATTGGCATCCAGGCCATCCCGGCGGTCTTTGCCCTCATTGGCCAGATCCAGGAGGAGACGCACCGCTTTGCCATCGAGTACCACCGCCAGCTCCAGGCGGGACATGTAAAAACCTCTGTTCTGGACCAAATACCTGGAGTGGGGGAGGTCCGCCGCACACAGCTGCTGAAGCATTTCAAAAGCGTCAAGGCCATCCGGGCCGCCTCTCTGGAGCAGCTTCGGGAGGTCGTGCCCCAAAATACAGCCCAGGCGGTGTATCAGTATTTTCATTCAGAACCGTAAATTTTAGTTTACCGTTGGAGTGTTTTGAAAGGATTCCGCTCTGCGGAGCGAGTTTCTTTCTGAACGATCAGAAAGAAACCAAAGAATCGCCGGGGGCGGCCACGCGCAATTTCATTGCGCTATCCGCGCCGCCCCCGGACCCCCATTATAAGAGTTCTGCGGCCTTTCGCTGATCGCAGCCAGCAAAATATGAGAGCGCTCACACCGCCTTTTGCTTCGCAAAATGGAGAAGATTTTACGGGGGGATAAGCAATACAGCCCGCCTCGATGGCGGCAAAGACTGTCAACAGTTGCTTCTTACCCACCTGGCCTGCCGGGGCCGCCCGAGTGTGCCCCGTTCTTGAAATAGTCTGGCATAAACGAGAAGGCTGGCAGGTATGGGCGAAGCGCCCCGAGATTGTTAACCCAGAGGCGCGCTTTTAGTCGGGAGAAGCAGGCACCAATTTCACTGTTGCAGAGCGGCAGCGGGCGGGGGTGTGAGAGGTATCCTGGCTTTTGCCCGCGCCGAACAGTATTCTGCATATTCTTTGATGGCTCCCCATGGGGACCGGGGCCGAAGCCCCGGAGATTTTTTGGGTACTTTTGTATCTCTACAAAAGTACCTCGCCCGGGGGCGAAATACTCCTTCGTCCTAACTCCCGTCCGCCCGCTGGCGAAATCCTCAGATAAACTAAAATTTACCATCAACTTTTAAAACTTATGAAAAGAGAGGATCAAGGACCATGCGCGTGATTTCCGGAACGGCTCGGGGCCGTCGGTTAAAGGAACTCCAGGGGATGGATACCCGCCCTACCACCGACAAGGTGAAGGAGTCCATCTTTAATATCATCCAATTTGAGATCGAGGGACGGCGGGTGCTGGACCTGTTCGGCGGTACCGGCCAGCTGGGCATTGAGGCTCTGTCCCGGGGGGCAGAGCGCTGTACCTTTGTGGACCAGCGCCGGGAGGCTGTGGCCCTGATCCGGGACAACGTGAAGGCCTGCGGTTTTTCCGAGCACGCCCGCGTGGTCCAGGGGGATGCGCTGTCCTTTCTGGCCTCCTGCCATGAGAAATTTGACGTGATCTTCCTGGACCCTCCCTACCATTCGGATCTGCTGGAGAAGAGCATCGAAGCCATCACAAGGTTTGACATTCTTGGGGAACATGGTATAATGGTTTGCGAAAGTGCCGCGGACCGGGAACTTCCCCCGCTGGCCCTCCCCTATGAACAGGGGAGAGAGTACCGGTACGGAAAGATCAAGCTGACGATCTGCCGCCGGGCTGGGAGTGAGAGAACATGAGCATTGCCATCTATCCCGGCAGCTTTGACCCGGTGACCCTGGGCCATTTGAACATCATCAAGCGGGCCGCCGCCTGCTTTGACAAGCTGATCGTCTGTGTGATGGTCAACTCCAAAAAGCAGGGGATGTTTACCCCGGAGGAGCGGGTGGAGCTGCTGCGCCGCTCCACCGAGCGGTTCCATAATGTGGAAGTGGACTTCTCCGACGAGCTGCTGGCGGCCTATGCCAAGCGGCGCCGGGCCCATGTGGTGGTCAAGGGACTGCGGGCGGTGTCCGATTTCGAGCAGGAGGTCCAGATGGCGGTCATCAACCGCAAGCTGAACCCCCGGTTGGAGACCATGTTCCTGGCCTCCAGCGAAAAATATACATATCTCAGTTCCACCATCGTCAAGGAGATGGCGCGCTACGGGGCTGACCTGGCGGACTTTGTGCCCCGGGAGATCGTAGACGACGTCAATCGCCGCATGGGAGAACTGCAGGGAAAGGAAGGGTAATCAATGGCAAGCGGTGTGGAAGAGCTGCTGGACATGCTCTTTGAAATGATCGACGAGGCGAAGAACGCCCCCTTCTCCAATGATAAGTGCATCATTGAGCGGGACCGCGCGCTGGATCTGATCGACGATATACGCAGCCAGTTCCCCATGGAGCTGAGCGAGGCGAGAAAGATGATGGCCAACCGGGCCGAACTGGTGGCCTCCGCCAAGCGGGAGGCCGAGTCGATCCGCAAGGCCGCGGAGGATAAGGCCCGGCAGCTGCTGGCGGAGGACACCATCACCCTCCAGGCCAAGCAGCGGGCCAACGAGATGATGCAGCAGGCGGAGGAGCGCAGCCGGGAGCTGAAGCGTTCCGCCAACGAGTACTGCGAGGACGCCCTGCGCCGCACCGAGGAGGCTGTGGCCGAGGCCTATGACGAGATCAAGCAGTCCCGGGCCCGGTTCCGTGCCGCCGCCGGGGTGGCCTCCGCCCCCGCCGCCGGGACCACCGGCTCCCGTCCCATCTATGACGCGGCCGCCGACGAGGACTAAACGGCAGTAAGGTATGAGATACGGCAGCGCCCCTGAACATCGTTCAGGGGCGCTGTTTTTTATGCAATGGCGGCGGCCGGGCTCCGAAGCGCCTGGACAGCAGGCTATGGGGTCAAAAATCCCTCCACCTCTCCGGTAAGGCGGGCCAGGTGCTCCCGGATGGGAATGTGCTGGGGGCACAGTTCTTCGCAGCGGCCGCAGGAGACGCACTGGTCCCCTCTGGCCCCGGGCTCCAGCTCCCGCCAAGCCCGCTTGGTCAGACGGAGGTTGCCGTACATGGCCATGTTGTTCCAAATTTGAAAGTTTTTAGGAATATCCACGCCCTTAGGGCAGGGGAGGCAATACCGGCAGCCAGTGCAGCCGTTTCTCAGGCGGCTGCGGAGCAGCCGGGCGGTCTCTTCCACCGCCTGGTTTTCTTCCACATCCAGGGGGCGGAAATGGGAAAAGGTACTCAGGTTGTCCTCCAACTGCTCCGGGGTGGACATGCCGCTGAGGACCACCGCCACGCCCGGCTGGCTGGCCACCCAGCGCATGGCCCAGGAGGCGGCGGAAGCCTCCGGGTCCAGGGCCCGCAGGGACGCCGTGACTTCCTCCGGTAGCTGGGCCAGAGAACCGCCCTTCACCGGTTCCATCACGACCACCGGCACGCCTTTGCTCCGGGCCAACTCCAGCCCCTGAAGTCCCGCCTGGTGGTGGGTGTCCATGTAGTTCAGCTGGATCTGGCAGAAATCCCAGTCCCGGTGGTTCAGAATCTTCGCAAAGGCTTCATATTCGTCATGAAAGGAGAAGCCCAGCCGGCGCAGCCTACCCTGGCGCTGATACTCCTCCAGAAGGGAGAGAATGTCCAGCTCCAGCATCCGCTTCCAGGTCCTGCGGCTCAGACTGTGAAGGAGATAGAAGTCCACATGGTCCGTCTGCAGCCGCTCCAACTGCCGTTCGAACAGCTCCGCCGCCTGCTCCCGGCTGGTGATCTCCCAGCAGGGCAGCTTGGTGGCCAGATAATAGCGGTCCCGGGGATACTGGGACAGGACCCGGCCCAAGAAGGGCTCGCTCTCCCCGTTGTGGTAAGGCCAGGCGGTGTCATAGTAGGTGATCCCCGCCTCCATGGCCCGGCGGATCAGGGCCTCCGCCCGCGCCTGGTCAATGCTCCCGGTCTCCCGGTCCAACGGGAAGCGCATACATCCGTAGCCCAGCAGGGAGGGCCGGGCCCCTGTCCGTTCTATACTGCGATATTCCATGGCTCACTCCTTCTCCAAGGCTTCCGCCATCTGCTCCACAGCCTGGGACACATAGACCGGCAGGGGCTGATCCTTTACACCAGCTACTACCACCCCGCAGCTGTTCATGGGCACCAGGAATTTCCTGGCCCGGCAGCCGCCCACCGCCTCGGCCATGGCGGGGGTCACCTCGCCCAGAATGGCGTGGGCAACCACGATGCCTACCGGGCCCAGCACCGCGTCGGCGTCCATCACGCCCCGGATCACCGGGTTTTCTCCCGTGGCGCCGAAATCAGCACCCGCCTTGAGCATGGTGGCGGTGGCGATGCTGTTGGTCCCAAGCGCATAGACCTGGGCCTGGGGCAGACGGGTCTTGATGCCCTCCACCAGCAGCTTTCCCAGACGGCCACCCTGGCCGTCCACAACAACGATTTTCATAAAAATTCCTCACTTTGATCCGGATGCTTTTATCCTACCACACAGGGCTTCGTTTGAAAAGGGCAAAGGAGGCGCGGAAAAACCACCCGCCGGATCTCCGCATAAGATGACCCGGGGGTGGTATTCTTGTGTTCCTTATTTGACCGTGACAGCCGGGAGCTGTTGGTGCTGGCGGTGGCCCTGTCCGTGCTGCTGGCCCAGGACCAGGACGAGGCCGCCATCGGGAAGATGGCCGCCTTTTTTACCATTGTGGGGGACACACTGGCCCTCTTCGTCCTCCAGCCCAATTTGTTCCGGGACTGCCGGTCCCTGTGTCTCCCGGAGTCCCGGCAGACAGACGAGGAGGAAAAGGAAGAGACGGTCAGCGGCTGAAAAAGGCCCGGATCTCCTCCATCCGGTCCATGGCAGCCTGATAGCCCTTGGCCCACAGCAGGCGCAGTTTCTCCGGGTTCCGCTCGGTGCGGGACACCCCCATGGTGGAATCCGGAGCGATGACAAGCAGCTTGCCCTGGCGCTCCAGATCAAAGATCTGCTCCCGGTCCTCGTTATAGCGCTGGGCCCGGTCCTCCATGGCGGCCACAAAGTTGGGGTACTCCCGGTAGGTCTTGCGGATCAGGGGCATCAGCCTCTCCTGCTTCCGCACATAATCCCTGGGGTGGGTCATGACCACCATCACCCGGTCACAGCCTTGGTCCATGGCCCGCCGCCAGGGAATGGAGTCGGCGATGCCCCCGTCCAGATAGGGCTGACCGTTCAGGTGGTAGATGGGGAACATCAGGGGCATGGCGCAGGTGGCCTGGAGGAGCTGGGAATTCCGGTCCAGCCGGGGCACTTCCATATAGTCCGCCTTCCCGGTGTTCAGGTTGGTGACCACCGCCTCCACCTGGCCGGGGTAGGCGGCGAAGGCGTCGTAATCAAAGGGGATCAGCTCATTGGGAATGGTATCATAGGCAAACTTCAGTCCAAAATAGCTGCGGTTGCTCTTGTCCGCCAGATTGTTCATCCCCATGTAGCGGTGGTCAGAGGCGTAGGTGGTGACCACCTCCAGATTTCGCCTGGGCTGGCGGGAGAGATAACTCACCCCGTAGGCAATGCCCGCCGAGACGCCGATCAGGTAGTCGGGCATGATGTTACCCTCCAGCAGGCCGTCGCACACGCCGCTGGAAAAGATCGCGCGGAGGGCCCCGCCCTCCAGAACAATTCCTGTTTTCATAGATTCGCCCTCATTGACTCAAGATTTTGAGATTTTTATATTATACCCCGTTCCTGCCCTTTTTGCAATCGGATTGACAGAAGGGTCCCTGGGGGATATGATAGGTCCATTGATTCCCGAAAAGAATTTTTCGAAAGGACGATGGATCGTATGGCCTGTTTTTGCACCAGTATAGAAGAACTGATCGGAAATACCCCCTTGCTCCGGCTGGACCGATATGGGAAGGCGCATAACTTTACAGCGACTGTGCTGGCTAAGCTGGAGTACCTAAATCCCGCCGGCTCGGCAAAGGACCGGGTGGGCCTGTCTCTGATCGCCGACGCGGAGGCCAGGGGACTGCTGAAGCCCGGCGCCACCATCATCGAGCCCACCTCGGGCAACACCGGCATCGGCTTGGCCTGTGTGGCCGCCGCCCGGGGCTACAAGGTCATCCTCACCATGCCCGACACCATGAGCGCCGAACGCCGCGCCATGCTGGCGGCCTACGGGGCCCAGCTGGTGCTGACCCCCGGCGCCCAGGGGATGCAGGGGGCGGTGGACAAGGCTCGGGAACTGGCCGCCTCCATCCCCGACAGCTTTATCCCCGGCCAGTTTGACAACCCCGCCAACCCGGAGGCCCACTACCGCACCACCGGACCTGAAATCTGGCGGGACACCGACGGGGCTGTGGACATCTTTGTGGCCACCGTGGGCACCGGCGGCACCCTGTCAGGCACCGGCCGCTACCTCAAGGAGCAAAATCCCAAGGTCCGGGTGGTGGCGGTGGAGCCCGACGCCTCGCCCCTCCTCTCTGGAGGCCAGGCGGGCCCCCACCAGATTCAGGGCATAGGAGCCAACTTCATTCCCCAGACCCTGGACCGCTCCATCTATGACCAGGTGATCCGGGTCAAGGACGAGAACGCCTTTGAGGCCGGCCGCCAGCTGGTCCTGACGGAGGGCGTCCTGGCCGGCGTGTCCTCGGGAGCCGCCCTGTGGGCGGCGGAGCAGCTGGCCCGTGAGCCGGAGAACCGGGGCAAGACCATCGTGGTCCTTCTCCCCGATTCCGGGGACCGGTACTTGTCCTCGCCCATGTTCCAGCGGTAAGGAGGGGCAGCCGTGATGATCCGTACCGCTACCACCGCCGATCTGGAAGCACTGACCCAGGTGGAGGCGGCCTGTTTCCCGCCCGCCGAAGCGGCCACCCGGGAGGAATTCCGGGCACGTCTGGCCGTCTATCCGGACCACTTCTGGCTCCTCTATGACCGGGGGCGGCTGGTCAGCTTTGTCAACGGTATGGTCACCGACGAGGCGGACCTGCGGGACGAGATGTATCAGGACGCATCCCTCCACCGGGAGGACGGGGCCTGGCAGATGATCTTCGGGGTCAACACCATCCCGGAGGCACGCCGTCAGGGCTATGCCATGGAGCTGCTCCGCCGGGTCGTCCATGACGCCAGGGCTCAGGGCAGGGAAGGACTGGTGCTGACCTGTAAGGCGGCTCTGCTGGATTACTACGCCAGACTGGGCTTTGTCAGCGAGGGGGTCTCCCGTTCCGTCCACGGCGGGGCTGTCTGGTACCAGATGCGGCTGCGCTTCTGAACCGGACCGGGCGCCGCATAATTTAGGGGGAAAGAAAGAACACTAGGGGTACATTACTCAATGAATGGAGGTATCCCATGAAACGTTCTCTCTCCTTACGCCGGGGGCTGGCTCCGTTGCTGGTCCTGGCTTTGGCCTGCACCCTGATCTCCCCCGCCTCCGCCTTTTTCTGGAACAGGAATCCGGACGTCCCCTATGTGAGCGACTTCTCCAAAAACGGACTGGTGGGCGCCATCATCCCCTTTGAGGCGGAAGATTTTGTGGTCAACACCGACAACAAGGCCACCCTGAACAGTATCACCATCAACACGCTGCCCGATCCCGGGGCCGGTACGCTGGTCATCGGCGGCCAGCCCCTGGAGGTGGGCTCGGTGGTGGACAGCACCGCACTGGGCGGGCTCCGGTTCCAGTCGTCCCAGAAGCCCACCGTCACCACCACCACCTTTACCTTCACACCCTCCTTCTCCTCCGGCCAGGACAGTAAGACCACCACCGTCACCCTGTACCTGCTCACCGAGGAGAATCAGGCCCCCATCGCCCGGAACATGGACCTGTCCACCTACAAGAATATTGCCATCACCGGCTATTTTGACGCCGTAGACGGGGAAGGCGATCTCCTCACCTTCGAGCTGACCTCCAATCCCGCCCGGGGCGCCGTCACCGTGGCCGAGGACGGCTCCAGCCAGTTTGTTTACACCCCCTACGAGAACAAGACGGGCAGCGACTCCTTCACCTATGTGGCGGTGGACCCTGCCGGCAACATCTCCTCCGAGGCCAAGGTCACCGTCCGGATCGAAAAGCCGGATACCAAGGTGACCTACGCCGATCTGGAGGGTCACAGCGCCCATAAGGCCGCCATCCGCCTGGCGGAAGAGGGGATCTATGTGGGCCAGTATATGGACGGCCGCTACTTCTTTGAACCGGACGAGCCGGTGAGCCGGGCCCAGTTCCTGACCATGGCCATGGCGGTGTCCGGACTGGAGCCCATGGAGGGGGTCACCCTCACCGGCTTCGCCGACGACAGCGCCATCCCCACCTGGGCCAAGGGCTCCGTCTCCGCCGCGCTGAAGGCGGGGACCATCCAAGGCTCCCGGGATGACAGCGGCGCGCCCGTCTTTGGCGCGGACCAGCCCGTCACCTGCGGCGAGGCCACGGTGATGCTGGACCGGCTGCTGAACATCGCCGACGTGCCCGCTGAGGTATTCTTCTCCGGCGGCGAGTCCCATTGGGCCGCCCAGGCCGCCGCCAATCTGACGGCCTCCGGTATCCTCCCGTCGGGCGGCGTCAGCTCCGCGGCGCTGTCCGACTCTCTGACCCGGGGCGAAGCGGCGGAACTGCTGGACGGAGCCCTGGATGTGATGGCCGCCCGGGAGGCGGGCAGCTGGCTTCCCTGGTGAACCTATTGCCGTCCGTCGGACGATTCCAATGTAAATGCGAATAAGCAAGGCCCCCGGCACAGCCGGGGGCCTTGTTTTACGGATAAATCAACTGACAGCACTCCTTCACCCGGCAGGCCCGGAAGTAGCGGTCCTCCATGGGGATCCACTGCTGCTCAAAGCGGGCCAGGCACCCGGGGCCGCCCCGCTGGGCCAGCCGCTGAAGCCGAACCTCCCAGGGGGCCTCCACCCAGATCCGGAGATGATAGCGGTCCCGCAGATCGGAGCGCAGGGCGTAACTGCCCTCTACCACCGTCAGGGGCGCTGGCCCCAGGCGAATCTCCGGGCCGAAGTTTCCGGTGTGGCACTGCCAGGGCCGGTAGCGGGCCGTCTCTCCCCGGCACAGAGGGGAGAGGACCTCACAATCAAAGCGCTCATAGTCCACATTTCCGCCGGGCTGAGCCAGCCGCTCTGCCGTCCGCTGTTCAGGACGGAGGAAGAAGTCGTCCATGTGGACCAGGGGACAGCGGTAGATCTTTGCCAGAGCCGCCCCCAGAGTGGACTTTCCCGAGGCACAGGGGCCGTCGATGGCTACCCGGAGCCGGGGCTGCTCTGCCATCCCACGGTCAATGGCGGACAGAATGGGAATCAGATTGACATAAGATTCTGACACCACCCGGTAGGCGGGGCGGAAGGCCCGCCGGTAGGCCTCGCTGTGGCTCACTGCCGGGCAGCCCTGGGACCGGTATTGGGCCAGAAAGGCGTCCGCCGCGTCCCGGGGAAAGGGAAGTGTGTACACCAAATCAAGGCCGCTTTCCAGACCGGATCGGTCGGGGAACGTCTCCCGGGCGGTCAGCACAAAGAGACGGTTGAGGGTGTTGGGGGATAGGCTTTTTGCTTTACAAGCCACGAGATTCAACCGAAACAGGCCGTTCCCCAGAGGCTCGGCCAAGGGGAGGGCGGGATCCGCCTCCACCTGGTCCCACTCCGCCTTCAGACGGGCCAGAGCCGCCCCCTCGTCATCGACCAGATGGCCCGGCCCCATGTGGCTCTGGTAGAGAAATTTCACGGCGTCCCGGACCTCCATGCCCGGATGGTTGTCATAATGCTCCTTCAGGAGCTCCGCCAGAGTTCCCATAACTTACGCCGCCTGAGAGACCAGCTTGGCCTTCTGGAGGGCCAGGACGATGACGGGGATGGCCACCAGCTGGAGGATAATGCCGGGGATGGCGTTGGTGAAGGCACCGGCTACAAAGGCGGCGAAGGTAAAGCCCTGGCCCTTCAGCAGGAGGACGGACATGACCGCGCCCCAGACTACCCGGCCGCAGAGCATGGCGCCGATAAGAGAGGCGTAGATGCCGCCCAGAGTTTTGGGCAAGCGGCGGTACAGGAAGCCGGACATAAAGCCGTAGGCGGCCAGTTCAAAGGCCATGGAGACAGCGGTGGGGAAGGGCGGGGGCATTCCCAGAATAGCGGAGCGCATCAGCGGGGCGATGAAGCCCACGGCGGCGCCCCAGGGCCCGCCGCACAGGAAGCCGCACAGAAGGACCGGCAGGTGCATGGGCAGCAGCATGGAGCCGAATTGGGGGATGTTGCCGGTAAAGTTGGGCAGGATGTAGGCCAGGGCCAGCATCAGGGCGGCCAGCACCATGTTTTTGGTGGTATCATTCTGTTTTGACATGGAATCCTCTCCTTGTAAATGTGTTCGAAAAAATACCGCAAGGGCAGACTCCGTCCTTCTGGACGGAATATACCTTCGCGGTATTGTACTTCGATCGTATGGGTGCCTGGAAACCTGGTGCCGGATTCATTCCAGCGGTTAAATACATTATAACATGGACGGCAGGGGCGGTCAATGGCTTTTTGATCGCCTCAGCCAGCAGGCTAAATTTTAGTTTATCGTTGGAGTGTTTTGAAAAGGATTCCGCTCTGCGGAGCGGGTTTCTTTCTGAACGATCAGAAAGAAACCAACGGCCCAGGCCGCCTTCTCTTGCCCCTGCGGGGCAATTCACCTTGAGAATCGCCGGGGGCGGCCACGCGCAATTTTATTGCGCTATCCGCGCCGCCCCCGGACCCCCATTGGGAGAGCAGGCGGCCTTGCGCTGATCGCAGCCAGCAAAATATGAGAGCGCTCACACCGCCATTTGCTTCGCAAAATGGAGAAGATTTTACGGGGGATAAGCGATATAGCCCGCCACGGTGGCGGCAAAGACTGCCAGCAGTTGCTTCTTACCCACCTAGCCCGCTGGGGCCGCCCGATGGTACCTCGGATCAGCAGAGGCTTGGTGCAGAACGGCAGGCTCGCAATCCTTGCAGGGGCACCCCGCGATTGTTAACTCAGAGGCGCGATCAAATCAAAGGATGCGGGGACCAATTTCATAGATTGGAGCGGCAGCGGGCGGAGTTCAGAAAAGTATCCTGTCTTTTGCCCGCGCCGAACAGTATTTTGCATATTCTTTGATGGATCCCCACGGGGTCCGGGGCCGAAGCCCCGGAGAACTTTGGGTACTTTCCTTCTCTGGAAAGTACCGCGCCGCAGGCTTGACAAGCCATCGCCTTGCACCAAGCTATCGTATAAGAAAGACTATAGACTAAAATTTACAACACGCTTCATACACATAGAATTGCGACTTTAAGCAAGGAAAGAGTGGTCGCGTTTGGGGACAAAACGCACCTCAGTAGATCCCTTTGCCGTCATTCCATTTCCACTCCCGGACCTCGGGCAGGTCCTGGCCGTGGGTGGTGATGTACTGCCGGTGCTCCACCAGCTTGTCCTTCATTTCCTGGATGAGGTAGGAGGCGCTGTTGCCCAGCTGGGGCAGCCGCTTCACCGTGTCCATGACCAGGTGGAAGCGGTCAATGTCATTGCGTACCCGCATGTCGAAGGGGGTGGTGATGGTACCCTCCTCCTTGTAGCCCCGGACGTGGAGCTTCTTGTTGTGCCGGCGGTAGGTCAGCTCGTGGACCAGGGTGGGGTAGCCGTGGAAGGCGAAGATGATGGGGGCGCCGGTGGTGAACAGGGCGTCATAGTCCTCGTCGGTGAGGCCGTGGGGGTGCTCGGTGTGGGGCTGGAGCTTCATCAGGTCCACCACGTTGATGACCCGGATCTTCAGATCGGGCAGGTAGTGGCGCAGGATCGTGACGGCGGCCAGAGTCTCCAGGGTGGGGGTGTCGCCGCAGCAGGCCAGCACCGCGTCGGGCTCGTGGCCCTGGTCGTTGGAGGCCCACTGCCAGATGCCGATGCCGTGGGTGCAGTGCTTGATGGCCTGGTCCATGCTGAGCCACTGGGGCCGGGGCAGCTTGGAGGCGATGATGACGTTGATGTAGTTGCGGCTCTTGATGCAGTGGTCGAAGCAGCTGAGCAGACAGTTGGCGTCGGGGGGCAGGTAGAGGCGGACCACATCGGCCTTCTTGTTGGCCACATGGTCCAGGAAGCCCGGGTCCTGGTGGGTAAAGCCGTTGTGGTCCTGCTGCCACACGTTGGAGGCCAGTACATAGTTCAGCGAGGCGATGGAGGGCCGCCAGGGGAGCTGGCTGCACACCTTCAGCCATTTGGCGTGCTGGGACACCATGGAGTCCACGGTGCGGATGAAGGCCTCATAGCTGTTGAAGAAGCCGTGCCGGCCGGTAAGGAGGTAGCCCTCCAGCCAGCCCTGGCACAGGTGCTCGGACAAAGCGGCGTCCATGACCCGGCCGTCATGGGAGAGGCAGGAGTCGGCGCGCTGGTCGATGTCATCGGACCAGCGGCGGCCCGTGACCTCAAAGACCTGGGACAGGCGGTTGGAGGCCGCCTCGTCGGGGGAGAAAATGCGGAAGTTCCGGGCCTTCAGATTCTGCTCCATCAGATCACGGACATAGCCGCCCAGAGCGGCCATGTCCTCGGCCTCCACAGCGCCGGGCTGGGGGACGGCCAGAGCGTATTCCTGAAAGTCGGGGGTGCGCAGGTCCCGGAGGAGCTGACCGCCGTTGGCGTGGGGATTGGCGCCCATGCGCTGAACGCCCTTGGGGGCTATCTCCTGGAGCAGGGGGACCGGCGCGCCGTGCTCGTCGAAAAGCTCCTCGGGCCGATAGCTGCGAAGCCAGCGCTCCAGCTCCTGGACCCGGCCGGGCTTGCCGTCCCGGACGGGGATGGGGGCGGTGTGGGAGCGCCAGCTGCCCTCCACCTGGTTGCCGTCCACCTCTTTGGGACCGGTCCAGCCCTTGGGGGAGCGAAGCACGATCATGGGCCAGCGGGGCCGGGCAGCGTCGCCGGAGGTGCGGGCGTACTCCTGGATGCGCTGGATCTCCCGGACCGCCCAGTCCAGGGCGGCGGCCATTTTCTGGTGCATGATCTTGGGCTCGCTGCCTTCCACGAAACGGGGCTCCCAGCCACAGCCCTTGAAGAACATCTCTAGCTCCTCATGGGAGATGCGGGAAAAAACAGTGGGGTTGGACACCTTGAAGCCGTTCAGATTGAGGATGGGCAGCACAGCTCCGTCGGTGATGGGATTGAGGAATTTGTTGGAGTGCCAGGCGGCGGCCAGGGGCGCGGTCTCCGCCTCGCCGTCGCCCACCACGCAGGCGGCGATGAGGCTGGGGTTGTCCATGACGGCGCCGAAGGCGTGGGCCAGGGAGTAGCCCAGTTCCCCACCCTCATTGATGGAGCCGGGGGTCTCCGGACCGGTGTGGCAGGGGATGCCGCCGGGGAAGGAGAACTGGCGGAACAGCCGCTTCATGCCGGAGGTGTCCTGGCTGATGTTGGGGTACACCTCGCTGTAAGAGCCGTCCAGATAGTCTTGGGCAACGATGGCGTTGCCGCCGTGGCCGGGGCCGCAGATGTAGATCATATCCAGATCATATTTGACGATGGCCCGGTTCAGGTGGGTGTAGATAAAGTTCTGTCCCGGACAGGTGCCCCAGTGGCCCACGATGTTCTGCTTGATGTGGGAGAGCTGAAGAGGCTCCCGAAGCAGGGGGTTGTCCAGCAGATAGAGCTGGCAGGCGGACAGGTAGTTGGCGGCACGCCACCAGGCGTCGACGGCGTGGAGCTGTTCCTTGGTGAGAGGGTCCTTTTTCGACATGCGCGCCGGGGCCTTGGCCGCGGCCTTGGGGGCGGGATCGGAGATCTTGGGCATGGGACTGCCTCCTTGGGTTAGGATGGACCTGGTTCGAACCAGGGAAGACACGAACATATAAAATAAGTATACTCTAAACAAGATAAAAGTCAATTAAAAAAGGACGTAAGACAGGTAATAAGTAGCACAGCGGACGTAAAATGCGGGATAGGACCTGCTTTTGCATCAGTAAGATAGGACTAATGCATTTATTAAGAGAAAAATAGTCATAAAAATCTCCGGCCTTAAGAGAAAGACCGGAGATTTTGAAGTTAGGCCCGGATTCAGTGGCTGCGCTTTGCCCGGTTGATGGCGGACAGGATGGCGCGCAGGGGGGCCAGGTTGATGTTGTGGGACAGGCCGACGCCCCAGTATTTCTTGCCGTCCCGCTGATCCTGGAGCAGGATGTAGGCCGCGCCCTGGGAATCGGAGCCGTCGGTGATGGCGTGGGAGGCGTAGTCCAGGAAGGTGAAGCGGGCCATCTTCTCGTCCTTGATGGCGTTGAAGAAGGCGTCGATGGGGCCGTTGCCTTCGCCGGAGACCTTGAAGATGGTGTCGGTGTGCTGGAGCGTGCCCCAGAAGGTAACGTGGGAGTGGCCCTCGCTGTCCACACTCTCCTGGAAGGCGTGCTTGAGCAGCTTGTAGGGCTCCTTGGCCTCGATGTACTCCTGGTGGAACAGCTCGTTAATGCGCTCGGGGGAGATCTCCTTGCCCACCTTGTCAGTCTCATGCTGGATAATGGCGCCGAACTCGGGATGCATGGCCTTGGGCAGGTCGAAGCCGAAGTTGTGCTCCATGATGTAGGCGGCGCCGCCCTTGCCGGACTGGGAGTTAATGCGGATGATGGGCTCGTACTCCCGGCCCACGTCGGCGGGGTCAATGGGCAGATAGGGGATCTCCCAGAAGTCGGAGTTGGACTCCTTCATGTACTGGGTGCCCTTGTTGATGGCGTCCTGGTGGCTGCCGGAGAAGGCGGTAAAGACCAGCTTGCCGGCGTAAGGCTGCCGGTCGCCCACGGGCATCTTGGTGCAGCGCTCAAACATCTCCTTGACCTTGTTGATGTTGGAGAAGTCCAGCTCGGGGTCCACGCCCTGGGTGTACATGTTCATGGCCAGGGTGACGATGTCCACGTTGCCGGTGCGCTCGCCGTTGCCGAAGAGGGTGGCCTCCACCCGGTCGGCGCCGGCCAGCAGGCCCATTTCGGCGGTGGCCACGCCGCAGCCCCGGTCGTTGTGGGGGTGGAGGGAGATGATGGCGTTCCGCCGGCCGGGGATCTTCTTGCAGAAGTACTCCAACATGTCGGCGAACTGGTTGGGCATGCAGTTCTCCACGGTGGTGGGCAGGTTCAGGATGACCTTGTTCTCCGGGGTGGCGTGGAGGTGCTCCAGCACCGCCTGGCAGATCTCCACAGCGTAGTCCATCTCGGTGCCCATAAAGGACTCGGGGGAGTACTCAAAGCGGAGATTCATGCCCTCCTCAATGAGGGGACGGGACATCTCATAGATCAGGTCGGCGGCATCGGTGGCGATTTTGGTGATGCCGTCGGTGTCCATGTGGAAGACCACCTTCCGCTGGAGGGTGGAGGTGGAGTTGTAGAAGTGGAGGATCACGTTCTTGGCGCCGCGGATGGCCTCAAAGGTCTTTTTGATGAGGTGCTCCCGGGCCTGGACCAGCACCTGGATGGTCACGTCGTCGGGGATATGCCCTCCCTCAATCAGCTCACGGCAGATCTCGTACTCGGTCTCGCTGGCGGAAGGGAAGCCGATCTCGATCTCCTTGATGCCGATGTCCACAAGGGTGTGGAAGTATTCCAGCTTTTCCTGAAGGTTCATGGGGTCCACCAGAGCCTGGTTGCCGTCCCGCAGGTCCACGGAACACCAGATGGGGGCCTTGGAGATGACCTTGTCGGGCCAGGTGCGGCCCACGATCTTCTGGGGCTGGAAGGGAATGTACTTTTTGTAACCGGGATTCATAGTAAAGTCCTCCTCATTCAGGCAAACTGCCTTTGTTTGCTCCGCCGTGGTTGGCGGCGGGCGGGTCGGAGCAGGGGATAGAAAAACGCCCCTGACTCGGAAAAGTCAGGGGCGAGAAAATCATCACGCGG
Source organism: Pseudoflavonifractor phocaeensis (assembly GCF_021531375.1). GTDB lineage: Bacteria > Bacillota > Clostridia > Oscillospirales > Oscillospiraceae > Lawsonibacter > Lawsonibacter phocaeensis_B. The sequence goes on along the minus strand of NZ_JADYTU010000012.1, from coordinate 12,669 downwards.
TACCACCCTGGTTCAGCCGCCCGTTTCCGGCACGGCCCTCAAAGCCTCCAACAAGGCCTCGGCCGGTAACGGGGCCAGACGTCCTGTTCTACTGAAAGAGGTTCAAACAGGCTGCTCAGGGACCAGTTATACACAGCGGAGTCACGCGCCGGTTCGCACCAACCACCGGCTCTCTGAGGGGGACGTTCCGCCGTCTTTATTCCCTTCATCGCATTTGTTTGTTGTAGATTTTAGCCGAAGGGGGTGGGTTTGTCAAGGGGGAATTTTACGGGATCGCCACGGCGAGGACGAGTCGGCCATGCGTACATCCCGCGGCGTGACAAGGAGGAATTGCAAAATCGGCAATGGAAAAACGCCCTCCAGGGAGAGCGGTAAATGCTTATTCCTTTGGAGCGGTGCTGGCCCAGATGGACCACGACAGGGAAAGAAAAAATGCAACAACGTTCATTGCGGTCAACCACGTTTCGAAAAACGGCATTAGACTGGTCAAGCCGAGCACGGCTGTCATAAGCCAAAGAATCCCACACAGGGAATGAGATTCCTTTTGAAATTCTTTTACGATGTCCCTCATGTTTACTTCCACCTTTTTGCGATGAAGATCATACCTTTTTCGATTTATGTTGATTGAAACCTGTTTTATCAAACGGTCGTCATTTTCGCAGAGAAGTGCAGCCCAATTCCGTGCGTCCTCAAATTAAACAAAGGCGGCCCTGCTTCTATGGAAACTCGGCAAGCTGAGGTTTTTGCTTACTGCTTAGGTCAGTTTACAAGGAACTACACGCAGACCGTGAAACGGGCTGCTGACAACAAACGGCGCTATGCTCCCGGCTGGGTGCATAGCACCTGTTTGTTGCGGGGGTTTCCAAAGGGGGCAGCGCCCCATTTGGCACACGACTTTGCGGAGCAAAGTGTAGTGTGTTATACGCTCTGTCGGCGTTGCCCTGAAAATACCGTTGCCGCCGGGGAGGGCAAGGGCATTTGACGCGGCAGGAAAGCAGGGCTTTGTTTGGGGCTGGTAAGCCGGAAACAAAGGGCTGATTTCAGCAGCAGACAGGGCGTATTATGAAAGCCCCCGTCCCTCGTCCTCCGCCCCCGGCCTATGGGACAAAAAGTCCCAAAGCTCTGGACACCGTGACCAGATGTGTGGCCACACTCCGGGAAAAGTAGCAGGACGGCAGGAAACCGTCAAGGCTGAAATGAATGGGCTGACGCCCGGCCTTGACCGTTCCCCGCCGCCCCGCTGGATGGGTGGACAAGGTGGCCAATCCCTAAAAGTGTTTGGCCGCACTCGTTCATTTTGGGGCCTTTCTTCTCCCAAAATTGAAATGGGCGGGAAAGCCCTAAAATGGCTTTCCCGCCTTGATTACCCATTAGCAAAGACGGGCGAGACTGTCAACGGCGGCGCTGAAAGCGCCGTTCATCTTGACCGTTGACTGGCTCGCCTGGCTTTGCTACTGCCCGTAAGAGATGGAAAAACAAGATGGAAAACAAGGTTAAAAATGGTTGACAAGTCTATCGGATGTGTGTTATACTGTGCGACAGTTTGAGATTGGAAGGAGGCTTACGTGTGTTAATTTGTGTACGCTAATAAGCAATAAAAAGTAGAAGTACCTTTCCACATGATGGTGGGCTTTTTTTGCGTGCGTATGCAAAGGAACACGTAGGTTTGACACGAGCAGTCTTTGAACTGTATCGTGGTGTTTTTTCGTGCTTTGTTGTTATGCAGGCGTCTGCCCTCTCTGTGGGACAACGCCTGCTTTTTATTGCAGAAACAAAGGAACAATGCAATAAAAAAGGAGGTTCGCATTATGACCCAAAACAACAATTCATGGAGAAAAACTTATTTTACACTTCTTGCCGGACAAGCAATATCCTTTATTAGCAGCGGTATTTTGCAAATGGCCATTATCTTTTATTTGGTTGCGAAAACTAATTCTGCAATCATATTGACGGCGGCAACACTGATTGGATTTTTGCCGCAAGCCTGTTTAGGCCCGTTTGCAGGTGCTTTTGTTGACCGGCACAGCCGTAAAAGCGTAATGATTGGTGCGGATTTGATAATTGCCGCCGCTGGCGGTATTCTGGCGCTGGTGGCGTTTTACATGGAATTGCCCGTATGGTCTATTATGGTTGTCCTGTTAATCCGAAGTGCGGGAACTGCTTTTCATTCTCCAGCATTCAGCGCAGCAACACCTATGATTGTGCCAAAAGAGGAACTTACAAAATGCGCTGGTTACACGCAGACCATGCAAGCAGTAAGTGCGATTATCAGTCCAGCTGCCGCAGCGTTTTTATATGCTGTTTGGCCTCTTAATGCAATTATATTGTTAGATATTGTGGGTGCAATCCTTGCCTGTGTGACTGTTGCGATTTCGTCCATACCAACGCCTGAACTATGTCCAGAAACGAAAAGACAACAGTTTTTACAGGATATGAAAGAGGGGTATGTGGTATTAAAGCAAAACAGGGGCCTCTTTGCTCTGCTCTGGATTGGTGTAATTTATATGTTCTTTTATATGCCAATCAGTACGCTTTTTCCTCTCATCTGTATGTCATACTTCAAAGGAACACCGGCCCATGCCTCTGCCGCTGAAATTGCTTTTGCGGTTGGTATGCTGCTTGGCGGAGTCATTCTGAGCATTTGGGGCGGTTTTAAGAAACGGCGGTACACCATCGGTCTTTCCGTTCTCCTGATGGGCGTTAGCAATATGCTCTCCGGGCTTTTGCCGCCAGACGCATTTCTTGTCTTTGTTGTGTGCTGTACTGTTATGGGAATTTCCGCTCCATTTTACGGTGTGCAAAATGCGATTTTTCAAGAAACGGTCAAACCAGAATATCTGGGGAGAGTTTTTTCTCTACTGACAAGCGCCGCTTCCCTCGCCATGCCGTTTGGCCTTGTCATTTCCGGGCCTCTGGCGGAGCGGCTGGGAGTTGAGAAATGGTTTGTCATTTGCGGAATTGGCATTATCATCGTTGCGCTTGCCGTATTTTTACTACCCGGTTTGAGAGAGATTGACAATACGCAATAATCAACTGCACCTTTTTCTATTACTAAACAAAATGCCTGGATGGTGGTTCTGAAAAACCAGAACCGCCGTTCAGGCATTTTTTATCTTCGTCCTCTCTGCGGTTTTGGATTCTTCAGCAAGTCGGATTTTTCCGCAATCTTTTTCAGCCACTTCCGTTCTTCTACTGACAGCTTCCTAAAATTCAGCTTGAGCCGTTTGCAGATAAACGCCAAGTACGCTTGTTCCGTGTCGCTGTCCTGGCTGACGATTTCACCAGCAGTTTCCAGCATTTCTTTTAGCGGGTTATCCTCTGGGACGCTGAAAAAATCGTCCTTGTGTGTTTCCCGCAGAGCAAGGGCAATCCCGTTTATGTCCCGTTGTATCACATAGCGGCAAAACTCGTCCTCATCAATATGGGCGGTGATAAGCTGTCTTAACTGCGTATCACTCATGCCAGGATTATGCTTTTTTATAACAGTTGCGCTCATCGTGTCCACTATGGCGTTTGCACCCTGCGCCTGTTTCAGTGCCGTTCCGTTCACATAGATTTCAAGGTCAGCCATCAGCCGGGGGAAATCCGGGTGCGCCGCCAGCTCACACAGCAGGGTATTGTCTATCCTCCCGCTTTTCAGCAGGTCAATCATTTCATCACTCAAACGCAGGTCTGCAAGATCGGCGTTTGGGTGATTTTTCATTTCAGACAGCCCCAGCAGATAATCAGCGGTCACACCGTAAAACTTCGCCAGCCGGATAAGGGCATAGTGGCTGATGTCCTTGAAGTCTTCCGTTTCGTAACTGCCCAGCGCAGACTTGGAAAGCCCGGTCTGCTCCGCAAGCTGCCCCAGCGTCAAGCCACGCTCCACACGTAGGTCTTTTAATCGCTCTTGTATGGATAAAGACATATTCACCCTCCTTGCTAGCTCAACGAAAGAGAAGCCGTTATGCTATGTACTATGCTCATAGCATAACGGCATAGGCATTTACAGTTTTATTTTACCATTTGCTACATCTTCACGAAATTTATCAACAAGCTTCGCTGTCAGCTTGGATTTACCGTAGTGTTCAAGTACAAAAGTACGATAACTTTTTCCATCTACAAGCACATCACTTTTTCTGGTCAACAACCAATTTCCGTTACCTCCTCCCTGTTCTCTAATATTCCAGTCTTTCCCATATCTTTTATAGATTTCATCTTTTTTACCTTGAACAGACATTGATTCGCTTGGAATATAAACAATTTGCATAATAGCTCCTCCTTTATTTTGTGCAAGAAGACCAGAAACCTGAATTTGTCTTTTATCTTTTTTTGATTATATCACAAATCCGAGAGCGTGGAAATAGGGAGTTTTTCAGGCTGATTTCCTACCTCTTGGATATACGGCACAGGCGGTCAAAAAGGTGTAGACTTGGGATAGTTCATCGATGGACAAGCACCTTGGAAACAGAACACGCCAAAGAAAACGGAGGGACGCATGAGCAAAAGACCCTATCAACACCTGCCGCCGCTGGAACACAGGCCGGACGGCTCCCCCTACCGCATAACCCCGCCCCAGAAGAGACGAGCCAGCGGCCTGATACGCCGGGAGTGCTGCAACTGCGAGGACGGAAACTGCCTTGCGCTGGACGATGGCGACACCTGCGCCTGTCCGCAGATGATTTCGTTCTCCGTCTGCTGCAAGTGGTTCCGCTGGGCGGTCTTGCCGCTGGACAGGACGCTGGAAGCGGAGATTTACCGGGACAGGGACTTGAAACGCTGTGCGGAGTGCGGCGGTGTGTTCGTCCCGAAGTCCAACCGGGGCAAATACTGCCCGGACTGCGCCGCCAGAGTTCACAGGCGGCAGAAAACAGAAAGTGAACGGAAAAGGAGGTCTGCTGTGGACAGTTAAGAGCGGGAAAAGCCTTGATTTGCAAGGCTCCGCAAGCCCTCAACCGGGGCGGCTGGTATCATTTATCATTCGCCCCGGAAAACGGGCCTCTAACCGTCCACAAAACACGCTATGACAAACACGATTTATATTCACCAGCCGGAAAAGGCGTTCAGTTTCACCCGGCTCCCCAATTTCCTTTTTGAAGCACCCACATTCCAGCCCTTGAGCAACGAAGCGAAGGTGCTGTATGCCTTTGTCCTGCGCCGGGCGGAGTTGTCCCGGAAGAACGGCTGGGCGGACGAGTACGGGCGGGTCTACCTGTACTACCCCATCTGCGAGGTGGTCGCTTTGCTCCGCTGCGGGCGGCAGAAAGCGGTCAACACCCTGCGGGAGTTGCAGTATGCGGGGCTGGTGGAAATCCAGAAACAGGGCTGTGGAAAACCCAACCGCATTTACCCGAAATCCTATGAAGCGGTTCCAAACACCGACTTCAAGAAATCCGGTTATGGTACGCCGGAGGGCTGAAAACCGTACTTGGCGAGTACGAAAATCAATCCTCTTGAAGTACGGAAATCTGACGGTATATAGAAATACAGAGATTAAAACCATCTATTTACATTCATTCCATTCCAATCCTATCAGAGATATTTTCGGCGGGAAAACCCGCCGGAAAGGAATGGAATGGGGAAAGGAGTTCAATGGCACAACACGCAATTTTGCGATTTGAGAAGCACAAGGGCCACCCGGCGGGGCCGCTGGAAGCCCACCATGAACGGAAAAAGGAGCAGTACGCCAGCAACCCGGACATTGACACCAGCCGGAGCAAGTACAATTTCCACATCGTCAAGCCGGATGGCCGCTACTACCATTTCATTCAGAGCCGCATCGAGCAGGCCAGATGCCGCACCCGCAAGGACAGCACTCGGTTTGTGGACACGCTGATTACCGCCAGCCCGGAGTTTTTCAAGGGCAAGTCCCCAAAGGAGATAGCGGCCTACTTCCAGAGGGCGGCGGACTTCCTCATTGACCGGGTGGGCCGGGAGAACATCGTTTCGGCTATGGTACACATGGATGAAAAAACGCCCCATCTGCACTTGGTCTTTGTGCCGCTGACAAAGGACAACCGCCTGTGCGCCAAAGAAATTATCGGCAACCGGGCCAATCTGACGAAGTGGCAGGACGATTTTCACGCCTGTATGGTGGAGCAGTACCCCGACCTGGAGCGTGGGGAAAGCGCCAGCAAGACGGGCCGGAAGCATATCCCCACCCGGCTGTTCAAACAGGCGGTCAACCTCTCCAAACAGGCGAGGGCCATTGAAGCGGTTCTCTCCGGCATTACCCCGCTGAACGCCGGAAAGAAGAAAGAGGAAGCCCTCTCCATGCTGAAAAAGTGGTTTCCGCAGATGGAGAACTTCTCCGGGCAACTGAAAAAATACAAGGTCACAATCAATGACTTGTTAGCGGAAAATGAAAAGCTGGAAGTCAGGGCAAAGGCCAGCGAAAAAGGCAAGATGAATGACACGATGGAACGGGCGAAGTTAAAAAGCGAACTGGACGATATGCGGCGGCTGGTTGACCGTATCCCGCCGGAGATTTTAGCGGAACTGAAACGGCAACAGCGGCAGCATGGAAAGGAAAGGTGATCTTATAAGTAATATCAGATACAAAAAGGAAATCGAAATCGTGACTTTTCAGGGAAAGGAAATCACACTGGAAAATCTCTCCCCGGTGTTCACGCCGGAACAGGAAGCAGCCAAACGCCGGGAACTGGAACAGCAGCTTTATGAGGTGTTCCGCAAGTACGCCGACAAGCGGGAGAGTGAGGAAGCCGGGACATAAGGTTTTCCAAACCCATCATTGATTTGCGGGGCTGCTGGCGGTATAATAGAACTGTCAGCAGCTCCGTTTCTTTTTTAAGAAAAGGAGCGACAATATGAACAATCGGATAGACGCAATCTATGCAAGACAATCGGTAGACAAAAAGGACAGCATTTCCATTGAAAGCCAGATTGAATTTTGCAAATACGAGTTGAAAGGCGGTAACTGCAAGGAATACACAGACAAAGGGTACAGCGGCAAGAACACAGACCGTCCGAAGTTTCAAGAACTGGTGCGGGACATCAAGCGGGGCTTGATTGCAAAGGTCGTGGTTTACAAGCTCGACCGTATCAGCCGTTCCATTCTGGACTTTGCCAACATGATGGAGCTGTTCCAGCAGTACAATGTGGAGTTTGTGTCCTCTACGGAAAAGTTTGATACCTCCACGCCGATGGGACGGGCCATGCTGAATATCTGTATCGTGTTCGCCCAGCTTGAACGGGAAACGATACAGAAGCGGGTAACGGACGCTTACTACTCCCGCAGTCAGCGGGGCTTTAAGATGGGCGGGAAAGCCCCTTACGGCTTCCATACGGAGCCTATCAAGATGGACGGTATCAACACAAAGAAGCTGGTGGTAAACCCGGAGGAAGCGGCCAATATCCGGCTGATGTTTGAGATGTACGCCCAGCCCACAACTTCCTACGGGGACATTACCCGGTACTTTGCCGAACAGGGGATTTTGTTCCATGGCAAAGAGCTGATACGCCCCACGCTGGCGCAGATGTTACGCAATCCTGTCTATGTGCAGGCAGACCTTGATGTGTACGAATTTTTCAAAAGTCAAGGTACAGTCATTGTCAATGACGTTGCCGATTTTACGGGCATGAACGGCTGCTATCTGTATCAAGGGCGAGATGTAAAGGCCAGCAAGAAAAACGACTTAAAAGACCAAATGCTGGTACTGGCTCCCCATGAGGGTATCGTCCCCTCCGACACCTGGCTGACCTGCCGCAAGAAGCTGATGAACAACATGAAAATCCAGTCTGCCCGGAAAGCCACCCACACATGGCTGGCAGGAAAAATCAAGTGCGGGAATTGCGGGTATGCTCTTATGAGTATCTACAATCCCTCCGGCAAACAGTATCTCCGCTGCACGAAACGGCTGGACAATAAAAGCTGTCCTGGCTGTGGGAAAATCATCACTTCGGAACTGGAAGCGGTTGTTTATCAGCAGATGGTAAAGAAGCTGGCAAGCTACAAGACGCTGACAGGAAAAAAGAAAGCGGCAAAGGCAAACCCGAAAATCACCGCCCTGCAAGTGGAACTTGCCCATGTAGACAGCGAGATTGAAAAGCTGGTGGACAGTCTGACGGGGGCAAACAATGTCCTGTTCTCCTATGTGAATGTGAAGATAGCGGAACTGGACGGGCGCAAGCAGGAACTTCTGGCAAGGATAGCGGAGTTGACTGTGGAGGCCATCAGCCCGGAACAGGTCAGCCAGATTTCCGGCTACCTCGATACCTGGGAGAATGTATCTTTTGATGACAAGCGGCGTGTGGTGGATTTGATGATCACCACCATAGCCGCCACAAGCGACAGCTTGAACATCACATGGAAAATCTGACTGGCGGCACCCCTCCCGTCAGATACCTACCCTGTGTAGTCCCTTGTAAACTGTACTTTGCCACTGGCGATGAAGCCGCTCTGTTTGGACGCCCTCATCCCCGTAGAGAGGAACTAACTCACGTTTCAAATTGGAAGCGGCGGAAGCGCCCGGCTTCCCACGATCAAAGGGAACGGTGTAAACGATGGTTTTTCCTTCCTTTCCAAGGGAGATGATCCTGACTTGGATTATCATGACAGCCAGAAGAATCACGCATGCCGCGCCCAAAATTACTGTTATGCTTTTTTCATGGGCACACCTTTTCACCATCCCGATTCATTGAAATTATTCTATCATCCCGGTATCGGATACGTCAACTTGACGAAGGATAAAACCGTCAGTCCTGATCTCAAACTGGACCGGAATATGGCCGTTTCTGCCGCATTGAGCAAAAATGGATCACGTTACGGCAGAAACCATTTCCCCCGTCATGAAAATGGCAGGAGACGTTGCCGGGCCGCTGAAAACGTTTGCCCGCCCTGTGAAACCTGTGTGGAATTCCCCGCCCACCGGCATAGAATAGGGGAAGAGGGGGCGGAGAGCGATGGAACAGAAACTGGAAATGAAGGGCGGCGGGACGCTGACCGTGTGCCGGGACGGGCCCAGGGTCCATCTGGAGGCTGTCCGTCCCGGAGACGGCCGTGGACTCTACAAGGCGTGGCTGCTGGGACAGCGGGGCGGCCGTTTTCTGCTGGGCACGCTGGCTCCGGAGGGGGGCGTCCTCCGGCTGAAACGGACCATCCCTCAGGGCGATCTGGAGCGGGCAGGGTGCTGGCCGGTGGCGGGGGCGGAAGCTCCGCTGGCCTTTCCCTTCGCCGGCGGGGAGCGCTGGTACTGTGAGGCGCACCCTGAGCGGCTGCTCCGGGATCCGGTCCTCCGAAGCCAGATCCGGGGACCCATGCTGTGCAGGAAAGAGCAGGGGGGCTTCCGGCTGGCAGCGCCCTTCCGCACGGATGGGCCGGTGGCGCTGGAGACCCTGTTCTGTCTGGCGCGGCTGGAGCGTCTGGAGGGCCGCGCCCATCTGGTCTGGAGCTTTGACCGGGAGGGCCGGCCCACTGTTCCGCATAAGACCGGGTCTTTTGGGCAAAACTGACCTTCAGTACGGGGGATGCCCCGCCATAAAGGAGGAACGTCTATGTCCAATCTGACCAGCAAGGAACTGGCCGGCCTGTCCGACCAGCTGGACTTCGAGAAGGTGCTGCACTGTAAGTACCTCTCCGCGGTCCAGGAGTGCCAGGACCAGGAACTGAAAAGCAAGTTCCAGAGCTGTGCCGACCAGCACATGCAGAACTACAAGACCCTGCTGAACCATCTGCGCTGAAGAGGAGGGAAAACAAAATGAACGACCAGGAGCGACTGACGGACTTTCTCTGCAGCGAGAAGAAGATGTCCGCCAACTATGACGCCTATGCCGCTGAGTGTGTCAGCACCAACCTGCGGGACGACTATCTGAAGATCTTCAACCAGGGTCACATGACCCAGACCGACCTGTTCAAACTGGCCCAGGCCAAGGGCTGGTACCAGGTGGAGCAGGCTCCGGCGAACAAGGTGAGCCAGGCCTACACCAAGTTTTCCAACCAGCAGCCCTCCAACTGAGCGGAACGCAAAGCCGGGGATGGGGATTCCGTCCCCGGTTTTGCACGTCTCGTATAAAAAACTTGCATGATACAAACAAATAGTACTTGACAAAATCTGACGTTAGGTTTACAATAATCAAATAAGGAAGGATAAGAGTCCTACCTTAAATATTTTAAAACTGCTGAGGAAAGAGGTGGCACAGGATGCGGTACGGTTATTATGTAACCCAGGGCGGCTATGTTGGCTGCAAGCGATCGGAACAGACTGTGCGTGAACGAAAGGCCTGAGTGCAGGCCGGTGAATTCTGAACACGATTCTTTCCTCCATCGTTTGCAGTGCGGACGGTGGTATTTTTATACCCATTTGAACGGAAGCATCGAAAGGAGTGGAACAGCATGACGATGATAAAGCGCGAGGTAAACAATATCTGGTCCCGGGTACGGCCCGACGTGGATATTGACGATCTGATCTTTGATTATGAAAACACCCATGCCCGCGAGGATGAGCCGTGCAGTGACCGGTGACGGGGCGGCCGCGGCCCGTGTCTGAAGCGGATATGGATGGGGATTGAGCGCCGCAGCGGGATATTGCCGTTCCGCTGCGGCGTGAAACTGTTGATAAAGCCCGCCGGACCGAAGGTTCGGAGGGAAGAATTGAAGAATTGGTGGAAAGGGGACCGTCAGGGTCCCCTTTTTCCGTGCATGACAGACTGGAGCACAAAACATAGTTCGTGTTTTGTGCTGGAAACAGCCGGACAAAGAGACGTTCCCGGCGGACTGGCGCCGCGGCAGAGCATGGTTGTTCTGTCGCGGCATTTTTGATGTGGTGCGGGCGGAAAAGAGGGATGGGACCCGGGGGAACCAGGCAAGAAAAGATAACATAGGGCAGAAAAAAGCAACGATTCTTCCGACCAGGGGACTTGCTTTATGAGGAAAGATATACTAAAATGATAACAAGTGCCTTTGCGGCGATCCGGTGGATGCCGCTGCCAGAAGGGGCGCACCCTTTTTTGTGAAACATGCTTTATAATATAGAGCAATACGGAGGTCGATTGACATGAGAAAAGTTCAGTTTACCGAGACTGTGCTGCGTGACGCGAACCAGTCGCTGATCGCTACCCGTCTGCCGTACAGCAAGTTTGAGTCTATCCTGGAGACCATGGACCAGGCCGGCTTCTACTCTGCTGAGGTCTGGGGCGGCGCCACCTTCGACGTCTGCCTGCGTTATCTGCAGGAAGATCCCTGGGAGCGTCTGCGCAAGATCCGCGCCAAGATGCCCAACACCAAGCTCCAGATGCTGCTGCGCGGCCAGAATATCCTGGGCTATAAGCACTATCCCGATGATGTTGTCCGCAAGTTTGTGGAGTACTCCGTGAAAAACGGTATTGATATCATCCGTATTTTCGACGCCCTGAACGACGTGCGGAACCTGGAAGTGGCCATTGACGAGACCAACAAGCAGGGCGCCCACGCTTCCGGCACCATCTGCTTCACCACCAGCCCCGTCCACACGCTGGAGAAGAACGTCCAGATGGTCAAGGATCTGAAGAGCATGGGCGTTCAGTCCATCTGCATCAAGGATATGGCCGGTATCATGGGTCCCAAGGAGGCCTATGACCTGTCCGCCGCCATCAAGGACGCGGTGCCTGAGCTGCCCCTGGTCATCCACACCCACTGCACCACCGGCCTGGCCTTTATGACCTGCCTGAAGGCGGTGGAGGCCGGTGCCGACGTGCTGGATACTGCCATTTCCCCCATGTCCGGCGGCACCGCTCAGCCTGCCACCGAGACCCTGGCCTACGCTCTGCGCGGTCTGGGCTATCAGGTGGATCTGAACGATAAGGTCCTGATCCAGATGGCCGATTACTTCAAGGGCGTCCGCGCCGACTTCCTGAAGGACGGCACTCTGGACCCCATCTCCATGGCCACCGACACCCAGTGCCTGAACTACCAGATCCCGGGCGGCATGCTGTCCAACCTGATCTCCCAGCTGAAGATGATGAACGCCATCGACAAGCTGGACGAGGCTCTGGCCGAGACGCCCAAGGTCCGCGCCGACCTGGGCTATCCTCCTCTGGTCACCCCCACCAGCCAGATGGTCGGCTCTCAGGCCGTCCAGAACGTGCTGGCCGGCGAGCGCTACAAGGTGGTCGGCAAGGAGATCAAGGCCTACTGCCGCGGCGAGTACGGCCGTACGCCCGCCCCCATTGATCCCGTGATCCAAAAGAAGATTTTGGGCGACACCCCCGTGGTCGAGGGCCGTTTCGCTGATTCTCTGGCGCCTGAGTTCGAGAAGACCAAGAAGGAACTGGGCGATAAGGCAAAGTGTGACGAAGATGTTCTGTCCTATATCGCATTCCCCCAGGTTGCCATGGCCTTCTTTGAGGACCGTGCCACCGGGTTTAAGAAGAAGGAGGCTGCCCCCGTGAAAAACACTGCTCCCGCCGCCCCCGCCGCTAAGGCTGAGGTGTCCCCTGTCCCCGCGTGGCAGGGCCATGTTTACTATCCCAACGTCCCTGCTCCTGAAGTGCCCGGCTACACCACCCGTACCATCCAGCCCTTCGCCGCCACCTATCAACCCCCTCACCTGAAGATGCCCGTCCCCGGCGGCGACCTGACCGGCAGCTTCACCGTCACCATCGACGGCAAGCCCTTCCAGGTGTCCGTGGAGAAGGCTGACGGCCCCGCCGCTCCTGTGGCCCCCGTAGCCGCCGCCCCCGTGGCTGCTGCTC
>NZ_JADYTU010000011.1 GCF_021531375.1 Pseudoflavonifractor phocaeensis | reverse complement strand
CCGCCCCCTACGAAGCCATATTGTAAACCGTGCGTAGGGGGCGGCGTCCCCGACGCCCCATAATACATCCATAGACTAAAATTTACCGTATATCCACCTTAACACAGGAGGTCCCTATGCTGGACAAGCTTACCGCCATTGAGGCCAAATACAGCCAGATCCAGGCCCGCCTGGCCGCGCCGGAGACCTACGGCGATCCGGACCTGGTGGCAAAACTGAACAAGGAGCAGACCCAGCTCCAGCCCCTGGTGGAGACCTTTCGGACCTACCAACGCACCCTTGCGTCCCGGGACCAGGCCCAGGAGCTCCTTGCCGACCCGGAGATGAAGGAACTGGCCCAGGAGGAGTATCAGCAGGCCCTGGACGATCTGCCCCGGCTGGAACGGGAGCTGCAGATCCTGCTGCTGCCCCGGGACCCAAACGACGACAAAAACGTCATTGTGGAGGTCCGGGCCGGGGTAGGGGGAGAGGAGGCGGCTCTTTTTGCCCACTCCCTGTACCGCATGTACTCCATGTATGCCGAGTCCAAGGGCTGGCGCACAGAGGTGGATTCCGTCAGCGAAACGGAACTGGGCGGGATAAAGGAGATTTCCTTCACAATTGAAGGAGACGGGGCCTGGTCCCGTCTGAAGTTTGAAAGCGGCGTCCACCGGGTCCAGCGGGTGCCGGAGACCGAGTCCGGGGGCCGCATCCATACCTCCACCGCCACGGTGGCCGTCCTGCCCGAAATGGAGGCGGTGGACGTCCGCCTGAACCCGGCGGATATCGAGATGCAGGTGTTCCGCTCCTCCGGGGCGGGGGGCCAGCACGTCAACAAGACCTCCTCCGCCGTCCGGCTGATCCACAGGCCAACGGGTACCGTGGTGGAGTGCCAGCAGGAGCGCAGCCAGTTCCAGAACCGGGACAAGGCCATGCGTATCCTGGCCTCCCGGCTGTACGAGGCGGAGCAGGAGAAAATCTCCAGCGAGTATACCGACCAGCGGCGCAGCCAGGTGGGCTCCGGAATGCGGAACGAGCGCATCAGAACCTATAATTTCCCCCAGGGTAGGGTCACCGACCACCGGATCGGCCTGACCCTGTACAAGATCGACAGCGTGATGAACGGCGAGCTGGACGAGATCATCGACGCCCTGGCGGCCGACGACCAGGCCCAGCGGCTGAAAGAAAGCGTCTGAGCCGTTGTACCCAGCGCGCCGCCAGCAGACGGAGCGTGAATCAGAAATATTGTTGAAGGAGAAATCAAAATGGACCTTTTTATTCACTACAACTCTATCCCCGAGGGCAAGACTCTGGCGGATATCGTAGGTGAGCTGAACGAGGTGCTGGACGAGCACGGCATGGTCTGCGGCGGCGAGGAGAACCGTCTGGACCTGGATCTGGAGGACGAGACCATCAACCCCAAATACGCCCAGATGGCGGTGAAGGCCTATCTCCAGCGCGCCGGCTTCCCCCGGGATACCAAGGTGGAAATCGGCGGCATGGAGATCGGCATCTACGAGTAAATGACCGCTCCCGGCTGTTTTGGAGGCGTAACTGTGTACAAATATGTGATTTTTGACCTGGACGGTACTCTGCTCAACACCATCGACGATTTGGCCGATGCGGGGAATTGGGTGTGCCGGAACCACGGCTGGCCCACCCATACGGTGGAAGAGTACAAACACTTTGTGGGCAACGGCATGACCAAGCTGGCGGGGCGGTTCGCCCCGGAGGACTGGCGCACGCCGGAGCGGGTGCAGATGATTCTGGACGAGTTCATGCCCTACTACGACGCCCACAAGGCGGACAAGACCGCTCCCTACGCCGGGATGCCCCAGACCCTGGCCCGGATGAAGGCGGCGGGAGTCTCCATGGCCGTCCTCAGCAACAAGGCCGACCAGATGGCAGGCCCGGTGGTGGAGCGCTATTACCCCGGGGTGTTTCCCGTGGTACAGGGAGCTTTGCCCGACCTGCCTACCAAGCCCGATCCCACCCTGCTCCACCGGCTGATGGAGCGGATGGGCGCCGCGGCGGAGGACACCCTTTTCGTGGGGGACAGCAACGTGGATATCCAGACGGCTAAAAACGGCGGCCTCACCAGCTGCGGGGTCCTGTGGGGCTTCCGCACCCGGCAGGAACTGGAGGCCGAGGGGGCCGACTATATTGTGGATGACCCGGACAAGCTGGCGGACTTGGTTTTGGGCCGTGGGTAAGGAGATTTTACGCACAGAGCGCCTGCTCCTGCGTGAGATGGAGGACGGGGATTTTTCCGCCCTGTGCCGGATGCTCCGGGACCCGGCGGTCATGTACGCCTACGAGCATGCCTTTAGGCCTGGGACTGGCTGCGCCGCCAGCAGGAGAGATACCGCCGGGACGGCTTTGGACTGTGGGCAATGGTGGAGAAGTCCACCGGAGACATGATAGGCCAGTGCGGCATTACCTGGCAGCTCCTGGGAGACGGAACGCGGGAGCCCGAGGTGGGATATCTGCTGGAAAAAGCCGCCTGGCACAAGGGTTACGCCACCGAGGCGGCCCGGGCCTGCCGGGACTACGCCTTTGACACCCTGGGCTTTGAGGAGGTCTGCTCCATCGTCCGTGTCAACAACCTGCCTTCCCAGGCGGTGGCCCGGCGCAACGGCATGGAGGTCCGTGGGCTGTTTACCAAGCATTACTACGGCATGGACATGCCGCATCTGTTGTTCTCTGTCCGTCGGGCGGATATGAGGCAGGACCATAAATAGAATGGAAGTTTTCACCATGGAGACAAAATATCTGACAGAAAAAGATGGGGATCAGGCAGCCGCCATCCTGCGGGCGGGCGGACTGGTGGGCATCCCCACCGAGACGGTGTACGGTCTGGGGGCCAACGGTTTGGATGCCCAGGCGGTGGCCCATATTTTTGAAGCCAAGGGCCGTCCCCAGGACAACCCCCTGATCCTGCATATCCCCGAGGCCTCCTGGCTGGAGCGGTACTGCCAAAATATCCCGGCGGCGGCGTGGGCGCTGGCGGAAGCCTTCTGGCCCGGTCCCATGACCATGATCCTGCCCCGGAAGGACTTGGTGCCCGACGCGGTCACCGCCGGGCTGGACACGGTGGGGATGCGATGCCCCGCCCACCCGGTCTGCCGGGAGATCATCCGGCTGTCGGACGTGCCGGTGGCGGCTCCCTCGGGGAATACCTCGGGCCGGCCCAGCCCCACCACCGCACGGCATATGCTGGAGGATATGGATGGCAGGATCGACGCCATCGTGGACGGGGGGCCCTGCTCTGTGGGGGTGGAGTCCACCATCATTGACCTGACTTGCACGCCGCCCCGGCTGCTGCGGCCCGGCGGCATTACCCTGGAGCAGCTGCGCTCCGTTCTGGGTGAGGTGGCGGTGGACCCGGCGGTGACCCGTCTTCTGGGGGCGGGGGAGAAGCCCAAGGCTCCCGGCATGAAATACCGCCACTACGCGCCTAAGGCCCCGGTGACGGTGGTGGCCGGCGAGCCGGCCCGGAGCGCCGCCTATATCGCTGCCCACGCGGGGGAGCGCGACGGGGTCATCTGCTTTGACGAGTACATGTCCCTGTTCACGGGCCGGGCCGCGGCGAGGCCCGTCATGGACCTGGGCCCCGCCGGGGACAAGGAGGAGCAGGCCCGTCACATCTTTGACGCCCTGCGCTCCTTCGACCACACTGACGTCCCCGCCATCTGGGCCCAGTGCCCGGACAGTAAAGGAATTGGACTTGCCATTACCAACCGCCTGAACAAGGCGGCGGGGTTCCATATTATCGAAGTATAAATTCGACGCCATGAAACGTTTCCATTTTGCGTTATGAGAAAAACAATGGTTTGAGAGAGGGATGAAAATGAAAAAAACCGGATATTTTCCCTGGATCGGGCTGATTCCCATTGTCTTTGGATCCCTTTATGTCCATTCCGTTTCCATTCCCATCATTGGCTCCCTCCTGTTTATGCTGATCCCCTGGGCAATGGCCGTGTCGTGGCTCTGGATCGGCTATTGCTGCGGCCGGGACGGACGAACGTGGTTTACCTCCGTGCTGGTGGGACATTGGGGCGTACTTATCATCGTGCTTTGTGCCATCTGGCAGTTTGGATGCCTGCCCGATGAAGGCAGAAATACCATCCTTGCGGTCTTTGCCCAATATTTGATTGGTCTGGTGCCCGGCGTGATTTCCTTGGTGGTTCGTTTTACCATGGTGGACAATACCATTTCCAGTCTGCCGATCATCCTTTGGGGGACGCCGGTCACAGCGGCCGCGCTTGTGATCTTGTTTTCTCTTGGATTCTGGTTTGGACGGCGAAAGGGTGTGGAGCAGGGATGATCATCATCGGCATTACCGGCCCCACCGGGGCGGGCAAGACCACGGCCCTGCGGGTGCTGGAGCGGCTGGGGGGCGCCATCATTGACGCCGACGCCGTGTACCACCAGCTGCTGGCAAGTAATCAAGCTTTACGGCAGGAACTGGAGGACCGCTTTGGCCCTCTGACCGACGGAATGGGCCATTTTGACCGGAAGAAGCTGGGGACCATCGTTTTTGCGGACCCTCAGGCCATGAATGACTTGAACGCCATCACCCACCGCTATATCCAGGCGGAGATCCGGGGGCGGCTGGAGCAGGCGGAACGGTCGGGATGTCCTGCCGCCGCCATCGACGCCATCCGCCTGTTCGAGAGCGGGATGGCGGACCTGTGCGACGCCACTCTGGCCATCACCGCCCCGCCCGAGGTCCGTATCCGCCGCATCATGGCCCGGGAGGGCATCCCGGAGGACTACGCCCGCGCCCGGGTGGCCGCCCAGAAGCGGGACGAATATTATGTGGGAAAGTGCGGCTATACTCTGGTCAATGACTGCGCCTCCCCGGAGGAATTTGCCGCCCGGGCCGAAGCGCTGTTTGAGAAACTATTGCATACCGACATAGGATAGTCTGTTATAAGGAGGTTTTTTCAATGGAGGATAAAAAACTGACCCGGGGCGAGCAGCTGCGGAAGGCCCTGGTCTACGACAAGAAGAACGGCTACGACCGTCTGCTGCCCGGGGAACTGGAGGCCATGGAGGACTACTGCACCGGCTACAAGCAGTTTTTGGACGCGGGCAAGACCGAGCGGGAGTGCGTGGACCGCACCATCGCCCTGGCCGAAGCCGCCGGCTTCCGCCCCTACGCCCGGGGGATGGAACTGAAGGCCGGGGACAAGGTGTACTGTTCCAACCGCGGAAAGGCCATTATGCTGGCGGTCATGGGCCGGAAGGGGCTGGACCAGGGCGTCAACATCGGGGCGGCCCATATCGACTCTCCCCGGCTGGACCTGAAGCAGAATCCCCTGTATGAGACCGAGGAGATGGCCTTTTTCAAGACCCACTACTACGGCGGCATCCGCAAGTACCAGTGGGTGACCATCCCCCTGGAGCTCCACGGTGTGGTAGCCCTGAAGAGCGGCCAAAATATCCGGGTGTCTGTGGGCAACGGGGAGGGGGACCCCTTGTTCACCATTGACGACCTGCTGCCCCACCTGGGTGCGGAGCAGTCCAAAAAGCCCCTGGGCGAGGCCATCCCTGCCGAGAATCTGAACATCCTGGTGGGCAGCCGCCCCCTGGCCGACGACGAGGGCAGCGACCGGGTGAAGATCGCCGTTCTGGAGCTGCTGAACCGGAAATACGGCATTGTGGAGGAGGACTTCATCTCCGCTGAGCTGTGTGCCGTCCCCGCCTTCCGGGCCTGCGACATCGGCTTTGACCGCTCCCTCATCGGCGCCTACGGCCACGACGACCGGGTGTGCGCCTACGCCGCTCTGGCCGCCCTCCTCCAGCTGGGCACCCCCGAGCGCACCGCTGTGTGCATGCTGGCCGACAAGGAGGAAATCGGCTCCGAGGGCGTGTCCGGCATGAAGTCCGCCGCCTTCGACACCTTCATGGCCGACCTGTGCGCGGGCCAGGGCGTGCTGCCCCGGGTCTGCTATGAGAAGTCCTTCTGCCTGTCTGCCGACGTGACGGCGGCCTACGACCCCAACTTTGCCGAGGTCTATGAGAAGCGCAACAGCGCCTTGATCAACTACGGTATGGGCCTGTGCAAGTACACCGGAGCCCGGGGCAAGTCCGGGGCCTCCGACGCCTCCGCCGAACTGGTGGCCTATGTCCGCCGGGTGCTAGACAACGCCAACGTGGCGTGGCAGATGGCCGAGCTGGGCAAAGTGGACGCCGGCGGCGGCGGCACCGTGGCCGTCTATATGGCCGAGCGGAATATCGACACCCTGGACGCCGGTGTTCCCGTTCTGTCCATGCACTCTCCCTTCGAGACAGTGGCCAAGCTGGACTGCTATATGACCTTCAAGGGTATGAAGGCGATCTTCGAGGCGGTATAAGCAACAATTTACAGCAGAAAGCGGAAACACCTCCGCCGGCACAGCCGGCGGAGGTGTTTCTTTTTTAGCTTTTCACCACCGCGTGGAGCAGGGACCAGACCGACCAGGCCAGAGCCCCCAGGGTCATGAGCCCCAGCAGGGGGAACAGCCAGTCTACAATGGTGTACTGTTTCCAGGGAAGCAGCTGGGGGGAGAAGCAGACCAGCATCCAGACTGCCCAGAACACCCACAGGGATTTGCCGCCGAACCGCTGGATCATGGCCCCGATGATGATCCCCAACGCCATGCAGCCCAGGGCAATGAGAAGGAACCACCACCAGTCCAGTGTGAAGTCTTCGATGAACAGCTGATGGGCCCGGAGCGCGGCCTCCCCGGCGGACCAGCCGGTTACCGGAATGGGGGGAATCTCGTCCATCACGATATACTCCCGGCCGGACAGCCAGAGCCAGAAGTGAGGGGCAAAGAGCCGCTCCAACCAGGCAAGCAGGACGGCCAGCCCCATGGCAAACAGGGCCTCGAACCCGGCGACCCCAAGGGACAGCCCCAGGGCCCGACACCGGGTCTGGCCAAAGCGGAGGGCTTGGTCAAAGGTGACCGCAACATGGGACGCTGATACGAACAGAATCAGGATGCCAGCCGTAATGGGCAGCAGGATACCGGAGAGCAGAAGGCTGCTCCCCTCCCCGGACAAGCGCACCGCCACGGCGGTGATGATGTGGAGGAGCAGGAATACCCCGCCGATCACGCCCCCGCACAGCAGCAGGTCGTCGGCGTTGAGCCGGATCAGTTTTTTCAGCATCGTATTCACCTCACAACAAAACGGTGGACCGTCCGCCAGATCAGAAGCTCGCATACCGCGATCACCGCCACCGCCCCATAAGTAAGAATGGTGGCGGTCAGGGCCCCGGGGGTGCCGGGCTGGGAATCCGAGCAGATCAGCAGCACCATAGTGGCGGCGATCCCACCTAAAATAGTGAAGATTATGAGCAAGACGCCCCAACCTTTGGAACGGACATAGAGAAGCCCGCACAGGCAGCCCAGCGTCATGATGGCCAGACAGGCCAGGGGATACTGCCAATTGGTCAGACCGCCCAGGGACATGAGAATGCTCCAGCGGTCCACGCTGGTCCAGGCGAACAGGTCGGGGATGGCGGACATGACCGCCTGGAGGGCCCAGCACACCCCGGCGTACAGCAGCAGGACCCCCTGAATGGCGAAAAAGAAGTCCCGCCGGCGCGCCCCGAAGGACAGGGCCAGATTCAGATTGCTGGTACACAGGGCGTAGGAAAAGAGAAACAGCATGATGAGGGTCAGCAGGGGGAAGGTGCCAAAGTAGGTGCGGAACAGGTTGTTCGCCCCCTGGGGCACTCCGGTGAGATAAGCTCCGGCGATGACGATGGCCGCGAAGCCCAGGATGGCGCCCAGGTTGATCCAGGCAAACTGGAGCAGGTATTTGAAGGACTTGACCATACCGCCGCCCCCTTACTGGGCGTCTCCGTGGCCGCAGAGAGCCACAAAGACGTTTTGCAGGTTCATGGGGGACACGTCCACGTCGGCGGACAGAGCGGCCTCCAGCTTGACACCGCCGCCCCGGACGGCGGCGGTCTTGTGCCGGCCCATCTGGTGGGTGGACAGCACCTCCAGCCCCCGGCACACCTCGTCCACCACGTCCTCCCGGCCGGAGACATAGCGGAACTGGTCGATGAGCTCCTCGGTGGGACAGTTTTCGATGATCTTTCCCTCGTCCAGAATGATGACCTGCTCAAAGACGGAGGCGGCCTCCTCGATGATGTGGGTGGATACAATAAAGGTGCGATTCGTCTGGGCATAGTCCTCCAGCAGCAGCTGGTAGAACCGCTCCCGCATGACCACGTCCAGCCCCGCCGCCGGTTCGTCCAGAATGGTGATGGGAGCCCGGCTGGCCAGGGCGATGAGGATGGTCACCATGGACATCTGGCCCTTGGACAGCTGGCAGATCTTTTTCTTGGGCTCCAGCTTGAACTCGGCCAGCAGCCGGCCGGCATACGCCTGATCCCAGTTGGGATAGTAGATGGCCGCCGACTTCAGATAGTGCTTGACTTTCAGATTGTTCTGGCCGGAGAACAGAGTGGGCTGCAGCTCCCGGGAGAAGCAGATGTTGTCCAGGGCCCTCTGATTCTCCCACACAGGCTGATCGTCATAGGTGACCTCACCTTGATCCAGAGTGTTCTGGGCGGTGAGAATGCCCAGCAGGGTGGTCTTGCCCGCCCCGTTGCGGCCGATGAGGCCGTAGATTTTCCCCGGCTCAATGGTCAAGTCCAGGTTGTGGAGCACCTCTTTTTTTCCGTAGGACTTATAAACTCCCCGGGCCGATAAAACAGCTGTGTTCATTTCTCTTCTCCTTCCTTGACGGCCTGCCGGACCATGGCCAGCAGTTCCTCTTCTGAGAGAGCCAGGGAGGCCCCCTCCTTTACCATCGGTCTGACAAAGCCGTCGTAAAAGGCGGCCTTCCGTTTTCTTCTCACGGTCTCCTCCGCGCCCGAGGCCACGAACATGCCGATGCCCCGTTTTTTATAGAGGACGCCGTCGGCCACCAGCAGATTGATGCCCTTGGCTGCCGTGGCCGGATTGATGTTGTAGCCCCGGGCCAGCTCGTTGGTGGAGGGGACCTGTTCCTCCTCCCGATAGACGCCCCGGAGGATGTCGTCCTCCAGCATCTGAGCGATTTGCAGATAGATCAATGATTGGTCATTCAGTGTGCCGCGCACGCGCTCACCTCCTAAAGTTTGCTAGTTCATTACTCATGTAATTAACCATACAACAAAAGGACAATTCTGTCAATACCAGAAAATAAATTTTAGTTTATGGATGTATGAGGGGGCGTCGGGGACGCCGCCCCCTACACACGGTACATATGGCTTCGTAGGGGGCGGCCTCTGGACGCCCCGCCCGTAGGGCGGCCCCTTGGGGCCGCCGCCAAAATGGCAGCCGTCGGACGGCGGGGGACGATTCTCCCCGTCGGGGGGAAATGGCCGAAGGCCAAAAGGGGGAGGGATAAGCCTCCGCCCTACCAAGCCCTCACCCTACATGAAACGATAAACTAAAATTTATCTGTAGAATATCGTTGAAAAGGCGTACAAACTTTTCTTTGAAAAAACCATATGCTTTTTTCGGGAATTGTGGTATGATGATAAATAGGACTTTTATAAGTTGCCCCGGGCCCCGGGGAGACGGGAAAGGAGTGGACGGTATGGGCAAAAAGTGGAGACGGCTTATGCTGCCGGCGGCGCTGCTGTTGCTGCTGTCCGGCTGTCTGTTCCGTCCGCCGGACGAGCTGTACAGACGGCCGGAGAAGTCGGCCGGCTACGACCAGTTGGCGACGGCCATTCGGGGGGTGCGCTCCAGTCTGGAGGCGGAATTCGGGGTCTCCACCGAGGACGCGGTCATCGTCTCCGGAGACAATACAGCGGCTATCCAGCTTCAGGATCTGGACGGCGACGGCGTGCGGGAGAGCGCTTTGACCTTTATCCGTGTCCCCGGCGTGGAGAAGTCGCTGAAGATCTACATATTCCAGCAGGTCGGAGAGAACTACCAGGTTACCGGACTGGTGGAGGGGGCTGGCGCGGCCATTTATTCCATCGACTACGCCGACCTGAACGGAATGGGCAGCAAAGAACTGGTGGTCAATTGGCAGGTCAGCGCCGGTGTCTACCAGCTGGGCGCCTATACCCTGGACGAACTGGAGCTCCCGGCCTCGTCCACAACGGCCATGGCAAATCAATTCCAGGACCGTTCCAAGCTGCTGGCTACCGAGCTGCTGCTGACCAGCTGCAGCGGAGCCAGCGAGGGGACCAACAGCTATTCCAGCGGCTGCCGTCTGCTGGATATTGACCAGGATACCCGGATCGAGATCGCCGTGGTCCGCATTGAGTCCGCCGGCGCGGGCAGTACGGTAGAGCTCTACGGCTGGCAGGACGGCGCTTTCACCAGTCTGAGCAGCGCCAGCCTGTCGGCGGGGGTTGTGACCCTGAACCGGATGCGCTCCAACTACCTCAGCGGAGACTATTTCCCCCCCGCCCTTTATGTGACCTGCACCATGGCCGACGGCAGCAAGACCATCGACGTGCTGGCCTACCGGGACGACCGCCTTGTCAATCTCTCTCTGGACGAGACGGGTGTCAGCGAAAACCACTTGACAGGCTATGCGGATGTAAGTCTCAGCGACGTCAATTCTGATTCTGTGCTGGAGCTGCCGTCGCTGCGGCCCCTGCCGCCCTCCGGGGAGACGGGCGCCGTCAACTTCTGGCTCATTGACTGGAGCCAGTACAATGAGAAAGGTCAGTGCGTCAAAGTCATGACCACCTATCACAACGCGGCGGACAGCTGGTATCTGGAGATCCCGGACAGCTGGAATGAGCAAATTACCATTTCGAGAAACGATTCCCTCAGCGGCCAGAGACAGGTCATCTTTTCCTACTGGCAGGGGAAGGACGAGCAGCCGGTGCCCTTCCTGAGTATCTACCGGCTCACGGGGAGCAACCGGAGTATCCGGGCCGAGGAGGATGGCCGCTTCATCCTGCGGGAGGAAGGCGAGGTCATCTATGCCGCTAAATTCTATGACTGTGCCTGGGACTGCGGCTTGGGCCAGTCGGAGCTGCTGGAGCGGTTCAAGACCATCCAACCCAGCTGGTATAACGATTAACGAGGACGGTCAGAACGGAGGAGAAGACCATGAGAAAGATATTGGTGCTGGAGGATGAGGAAAACATCCGCAGCTTTGTGGTCATCAATCTGAAGCGGGCGGGCTATACCACCATCGAGGCCGGGACTGGCGAAGAGGCGCTGACGGCCCTGAAGGCAAACCCGGACATCAAGGTGGCGCTGCTGGACATCATGCTGCCGGATATTGACGGCTTTGAAGTCTGCCGCCGCATTCGGGCCATGGACAATAAGATCGGGATTATCATGCTCACCGCCCGTACCCAGGAGATGGACAAGGTCACCGGCCTGATGACCGGCGCCGACGACTATGTGACCAAGCCCTTCTCGCCGGCGGAGCTGACCGCCCGGGTGGACGCCCTGTACCGGCGGACCGGAGGCGATATCGAGTCGGCGGCCGCCGATGAGATCAGCGCGCCGCCCTTCCTGCTGAATACCCGCAACCGCACCCTGGAGAAGAACGGACAGCGGGTCAAGCTGACCCAGGTGGAGTATTCCATCGTGAAGCTGTTCATGGAGAACCCGGGAAAGGCCCTGTCCCGTGAGGAGATCATGGATACGGTGTGGGGAAAGGACTACTTCGGCGAGTTGAAGATCGTGGACGTGAATATCCGCCGCCTCCGCATCAAGATCGAAGACAATGCACAGAAGCCGGCCTACATCAATACGGTGTGGGGCTATGGCTATAAGTGGGGCAGCTGAGCGCTGACAGAGCGCCAATGAGCTGAAAATACGGCATCTTGAATCACAAAGGGGGTGGAGAGATGGCCAAAAATACAGAACTGAAGGACAAGGGAAAAATCCGGGGCATCCGGAAGCGCTGGCTGCTGAACAGCGTCAGCGTGGTGCTGTTGATCCTCGCCCTGACACTGGGGACCTTCGCCGCGGCCCTCTGGAATTACTATTACTCCGGGACAGTCAATGATCTCATGGGAAAGGCCAGCTCGGCGGCCTCCAGCTTCCGCAACTATACCCGGACCCAGTACTGGGCGGCGGCCCAGCAGACCGTCAACAACTATGAGGAGAAGAGCCAGCTGGAGCTGCAGTTTTTGGACGCCTCTGGGGCGGTGGTGTACTCGGGCAACGACCTGACCGCCGGCACGACCCCCGGGACCCCGGATATTCAGAACGCCCTGGCAGACCAGATGACCTCCTATTGGGTGGGCCGTGACAGCACCACGGGAGAGCGGATCGCCGCCGTCTCCAGCCCGGTGGTCTACCAGGGGCTGACCGTGGGTCTGATCCGGTACGTCACCTCCCTGTCCGGCATCGACCGTCAATTCATCGTCTCCATGGCGATCATCACGGTTATTGGGCTGGCCATCTTTGCGATGGTATACTTTTCCAACCTCTACTTTGTCCGTTCCATTGTGGAGCCCTTGGCCAGCATCACCGAGACGGCCCGCCTCATTGCCGACGGCAGCTACGGCGTACAGATCGAAAAAAAGTTTGACGACGAGGTCGGGGAGCTGACCGACACCATCAACGATATGTCTCTGAAGATCAAGCAGTCGGAGAAGACCCAGTCGGAGTTCATCTCCTCCGTCTCCCATGAGCTGCGTACTCCCCTCACCGCCATCACCGGCTGGGCGGAGACCATTCAGAGCGGGGAGCTCCGGGACCCCCGGGACGTGAAAAAGGGGATGGACATCATCGTGTCCGAGGCCCGTCGCCTGACCAATATGGTGGAGGAGCTGCTGGAGTTCTCCCGCATTGAGGACGGCCGCTTCACCCTGTCGGTGGAGCCCCTGGACCTGAAGGCGGAGCTGGAGGACGCGGTGTATACCTATAAGGAGTTTTTCCGCAAGGAGGGCATCGACCTCACCTACCAGGACTGCGAGGAGGAGATGCTGCCCATCTCCGGCGACCCGGAGCGCCTGCGCCAGGTGTTCTGCAACCTGCTGGACAACGCGGCCAAGCACGGCGGCTCCGGCAAGCGGATCGACGTGTCCATCCACCAGGAGATCCTGGAGGCGGTCATCCAGATTCGGGACTACGGCCCCGGCGTCCCGGTGGAGGAGCTCCCTTTCATCAAAAACAAGTTCTACAAGGGCAGTTCCAAGGCCCGGGGGTCCGGTATTGGCTTGGCGGTGTGCGAGGAGATCATCACCCGCCATGAGGGGACCTTGGACATCGGCAACGCCGAGGGCGGCGGATGTGTGGTCACCATCCGGCTGCCAATTGAAACATAAGTTCTATTTTCCCCTTGCTATTTCCCGGGCAATTTGATACAATGTCTCTGGAAAGGCGCGATACAAAAGGAGTACCTGATTCAATGGAAGAAAAAGAAAAACAAACCCAGAACACCTGCGCCCGGGCGACCTGCTCCAAGGGCTTTAAGACCATGTGCGGCGGCCAGGCCCTCATCGAAGGAATCATGATGCGGGGCCCCAAGAAGCAGGCGGTGGTGGTCCGCAGACCGGACGGAGAGCTGGAGATCCAGGAGAAGGAACTGAAGCTCATCAAGGAGCGGCATCCCGTGCTGGGGTGGCCGCTGATCCGGGGCGTGGTCAATTTCTGTGACTCCATGTATAACGGAGTTACCGCTCTGATGTACTCCGCGGAGTTTTTCCCGGAGGAGGGAGAACCCTCCAAATTCGAGGCCTGGCTGGAAAATAAGCTGGGCAGCGAGAAGGCCACCGGCTTTTTTACCACCCTGGCGGTGATTCTGGGCATCGGTATGTCGGTGGGCCTGTTTTTCCTGCTGCCCACCCTGCTGGGTACGGCGGTCACCTGGGTCACCGACTCCATGGTGGCCCGGAATCTGGCGGAGAGTATCCTGAAGATCGTGATCTTTATCGGCTATCTGGCCCTGTGTTCCCGGATGAAGGAGATGCGCCGGGTCTTTTCCTACCACGGCGCGGAGCACAAGACAATCTTCTGTTACGAGTCCGGCCTGCCCCTCACCGTGGAAAACGTGCGAAAGCAGCCCAGACACCATCCCCGCTGCGGCACCAGTTTCCTGTTTGTGGTGATCTTTGTCTCCATCCTGGTGTCCACGGTGGTCTTTGCCATCTGGCCGATCCATAATGTACTGCTGCGGATGCTGGCCCATCTGGTCATGCTGCCCGCCATCGTGGGGGTCAGCTATGAGTTCAACCGCTGGGTGGGCCGCCACGACGGCCCCATCACCAGAGTCCTGGTGGCCCCCGGCCTGTGGCTGCAAAATTTCACCACCTTCGAGCCCGATGACTCCATGATCGAGGTGGGGATCAAGGCCCTGGAGCTGGTGCTGCCCGAGGAAAAGGGCGCGGACGCGTGGTAACGTTGCCGCACGCTGCATATCCCGTGCTTTATGGCAAGCTTAAACATCATGCCGCCCATCCTTTGTGAATGGGACCCACTGCGTTGGGTTCCATTTTGATAGCCGCCTGGGGGCGGGACGAAGGACGGGGAGAAAATAAAATTGCAGAACCAAATGCCGGTGGGGTATGAATGTGCCCCCGCCTGCCTTCCTTCTGCATGTTGTACTACCGAATGGGGTGATTTTATGGCGACCACCTACAATAACCTATTCCTGGACACCCGCGCCCGGCTGAAAAAGGCCGGGATCGAGGCGGCTCAGCTGGAGGCCCGGGAGCTGGTGTGCTATGCCGCTGACAAGAGCCGGGAGCAGCTGTACCGGGACATGTCCCTGTACGTCTCCGCCGAGCTGGAGAAGCGGGTGGACGATCTGGTCCGCCGCCGTCTGGCCGGGGAGCCGGTGGCCTATATCATCGGGGAGTGGGAGTTTTACGGCCTGCCTCTGGACATCAGCCAGGAGGTCCTGATCCCCCGGACGGACACCGAACTGCTGGCCGAGCGGGGCATCGCCCGGGCCAAGGAGGCCGGCGAAGGCGCCCGAGTGCTGGACCTGTGCGCCGGCAGCGGCTGCGTGGGTCTGGCGGTGGCCGCCAATGTACCCAACTGCCGCGTGGTGCTGGGGGAGCTGTCCGAGGGGGCGCTGCGCACCTGCAAGCAGAACGTCCGCCGCAACCAGCTCAACGCCCGGGTCACCTGTCTGTCGGTGGATGCTCTGGAGGCGCCCAGTTCCGCCCTGTGGGATTTTGACGTCATCGTGTGCAACCCGCCCTATATCCCCACCGGAGATATTGACGGCCTGGAGCCCTCTGTCAAGGATTACGAGCCCCGCATGGCCCTGGACGGGGGAGAGGACGGCCTGGACTTTTACCGGGTCATTGCCGCCAAGTGGAAATCCGCCCTGCGGCTGGGGGGCGCTCTGGTCTTTGAGGTGGGCATCGGACAGGCCCCTCAGGTGGAGGACATTCTGGCCCAGAACGGCTATGAGAATATCCAGACCGCCCAGGATACCCAGGGTATCTGGCGGGTGGTGGAAGGAACCGTCAACAGTTAGGAATTGCGGCTGACATAACATGTTGGGCGGTGCCACGGCCTGTCGTGTCCGTCTCAATGTTGATTGACTTGACAGGGGGGTGCCCCCGCTGCCTGAGGCGGCATATGTCTCACGATTAAAAGTCCGTTTTATGGGACAACGAATATGATAAACTAAGGACGAAAACCAAAGACGCGCCGGATAGGCGGCGCTGGAAAGGACGAATGGTTATGGCAACAAAAAAGCCCTCCGTGGAGGCGGCGTCCCCCGCGTCTGATAAGAAGAAAGCCATCGAGACCTGCATGGCCCAGATCGAGCGGGCCTACGGAAAGGGCTCTATCATGCGTTTGGGGGAGAACACGGGCATCGTGGTGGAGTCCATCCCAACCGGTTCTCTGTCGCTGGACATCGCCTTGGGTATCGGCGGCGTCCCCAAGGGCCGCATCATCGAGATCTACGGCCCCGAGTCTTCCGGTAAGACCACGCTGGCCCTCCACATTCTGGCGGAGGCCCAGAAGCGGGGAGGCGAGGTGGCTTTCATCGACGCCGAGCACGCCCTGGACCCCAGCTACGCCCGGGCTTTGGGCGTGGATATCGACTCCATGCTCATCTCCCAGCCCGATACCGGTGAACAGGGACTGGAGATCTGTGAGGCTCTGGTCCGTTCCGGCGCCATCGACGTGGTGGTAGTGGACTCGGTGGCCGCTCTGACTCCCCGGGCGGAGATCGAGGGCGACATGGGCGACTCCCATGTGGGCCTGCTGGCCCGGCTGATGAGCCAGGCCCTGCGGAAGCTGGCCGGCTCCATTGCCAAGACCAACTGTATCGTCATCTTCATCAACCAGCTCCGGGAAAAGGTGGGCGTCATGTACGGCAACCCCGAGGTGACCACCGGCGGCCGGGCGCTGAAGTTCTATTCCTCTGTCCGCATTGATGTGCGCCGCATCGAGGCCATCAAGGTGGGCGGCGAGGTGGTGGGCAACCGCACCCGGGCCAAGATCGTGAAGAACAAGGTGGCGCCCCCCTTCCGGGAGGCGGAGTTCGAGATCCTCTACGGCGAGGGCATCTCCAAGTGGGGCGAGCTGGTGGATCTGGCCGTGAAGCTGGATATCATCCAGAAGTCGGGCTCCTGGTTCGCCATGGGCGATATGCGGATCGGCCAGGGCCGGGACGCCGCCCGCCAATATCTGAAGGACAATCCGGAGGTGGCTGAAGAGGTGGAGGCCCAGGTACGTGCCAACGCCTTCAAGCTTATGAGCAAGCAGTCCCAGGTGGCCGCCCGGGCCGCCGGTCGGGCGGTGGACGTGTCCGCCGACGACTTTGAGGACGGCGCCGACGAATAAGCCCCATGGTTATCCAGGAACTCAAACCGTCCAAACGGATCGAGGGCCGATGGCTGGCCGTGCTGGAGGACGGCTCCATCCTGCGCCTGGGGGAGAGCGAGGTCATCGACTTTGCCCTGTATGCCGGGAAGGAACTGACCGACCGGGAGGCGGAGGCTCTGTTGGACTCCGTCCGACGCAGCGGCCTGAAGGAAAAAGCACTGGACCTGCTGACAAGAAAGCCCCAGTCCCGAAAGGAACTGGAGCGGAAATTGAAGGAGTGGGGCGCGGGGGAGGCGGAGTCCGCCGTCCTATGCGACCGGATGGAGGAGCTGGGCTACCTCAACGACGCCTCTTACGCCGCCCAGGTGGTCCGCTACTACTCTGCCAAGGGGTTCGGGGAGAAAAAGCTCCGGGACGAGCTGTACCGCCGGGGAGTTCCCAGGGAAATGTGGGACGACGCCCTGGAGCAGGCTCAGGACCCCGCCGAGGCCATCGACGCCTTTGTGACCAAAAAGCTGGCGGGAAAGGACCTGGACCGAAAGCAGATGCAAAAGGTGTCCGCCGCCCTGGCCCGCCGGGGCTATTCCTGGTCGGACATCAACGACGCCCTGCGGCGCTACGGGGCCGAGACCGGGGAGGACTATTGAGGGTCCAGCAAAATGGAGGCGGTCAGCTGGCCGCCCATGCGTACGCCGTCCTGGAAAGCCTCCAGCTGGCGGCCGTTCAGAATGACCCGCAGATTGCCCCGCAGCGTTTTGACAAAATCCTCCCCCAGCGTATCGGCAACACGGTCCAGCTGCTTGTTTAGCTCCCGTTCCCTCTGGTCGGCCGGCTGGTCCAGGGGACAGGGGCGGCAGGCGCCGAAGCCTTCGCCGTAGTAAATGGCGGAAATGTAATCAAACATAATCTGCCTCCCAATGTGATATGCACTCAAAATTTACCTGTAAGTAGATTATAATCTACTTACAGGTAAAAGTCAAGGGGATTGGTATGGATAAGCAGAATGTTTTGGGTGAGCGAATTTACCAACTGCGGAAGGCCAACGGGCTTAGTCAGAAAGAATTAGGTGAGGCGATTGGCTTGTCCCATAAGGCTATCAGTACGCTTGAAAGTGGTACCCGTGGGACGACAGTGGATAAATTGGTTGAATTGGCTTATTATTTTCATGTCTCCACTGATTATCTCCTGGGCATCACCGACGATCCCGTTTGGCGGGGCAAGTAAATCGCTCCCGTCCCGCCGCAGCGGAACAAAGGCTCCCTTCGCAAAGGGCCGATTCCCCCTTTCAGGGGGAAATGGCCGAAGGCCAAAGGGGGTAGGGACGCTGTCGCCGCCGAAGGCGGTGACTGAGGGTTTTCTCTTTCCCCCTGCCGGGTATTAAAATTAGAAAAGAAAATCCCCCGGCCCTTCGGGCCACCCCCTTTTGTGAAAGGGGGCTTAAGTAGTGCGGCACGGAGCCCATCCGAACGGGCAGTAACAGGAGTAGGAGGGGATCGTATGGCAATCGTACCCTATAAAAATTCCCTGCAAAGGCCGGCCCGCGAACTCAGAAAAAACATGACTCCCTGGGAGCGCAAGCTGTGGTACGAATTCCTCCGGGAACAAAAGCCCCGCTTTTTGCGTCAGAAACCCATTGGAGACTATATGTGAACTTTTACTGTCCCGCGCTTCGTCTGGCCGTGGAACTGGACGGCGGCCAGCATTTTGAACCCCAAGGGCAGGCGTATGACGCCCGAAGAACCGGAGATCTGGAGCGGTTGGGTGTAAAGGTCCTGCGCGTTTCCAACCTGGAGGTGGATCAAAATTTTCGGGGCGTCTGTGAGCATATTTTAAATTACATGAAACCATTAAGGGAGTGATCTCTTTGAACCAATACAAAGTTGCCTTTGTCTCCCTCGGCTGTGCCAAAAACCTGGTGAACACCGAGCAGATGATGGCACTGTGCCGTAAGGCGGGATACCTTGTCACCGGAGACCCCGAGGGGGCCGACGTGGCGGTACTGAACACCTGCGGCTTCATCGAGTCGGCCAAGAGCGAGGCCATCGACAATATTCTGGAACTGGCCCAGCTGAAGGACCAGGGCAAGCTGAAAAAGCTGCTGGTCACCGGCTGCCTGACCCAGCGCTATCCCGACGATATCCGCACCGAACTGCCCGAGGTGGACGGGATGCTGGGTACCGGCAGCTACACTGACGTGGTGTCCGCCGTGGAGGAACTGATGGCGGGGGAGAAGGCCGAGCACTTCGGCAACATCCATAAGACCTATGAGGACGGAGAGCGGCTGGTCACCACCCCGCCCTACACCGCCTATCTGAAGATCGCCGAGGGCTGCAGCAACGGCTGCGCTTTCTGCATCATCCCCAAGCTGCGGGGCCGTTACCGCAGCCGGTCCATGGAGGCCCTGCTGGCCGAGGCCGGAAAGCTGGCCGACTCCGGGGTGAAGGAACTCATTGTCATCGCCCAGGATATCACCCGGTACGGTCTGGACCTCCAGGACGGCAGCACGTTGGCGGGGCTGCTGAACGAGCTGTGCAAGCTGCCCTTCCACTGGGTCCGCCTGCACTACCTCTATCCCGAGGCCATCACCGACGAGCTGATCCAGACCATCGCCCGTCAGCCCAAGATCGTCCACTATCTGGACATCCCCATTCAGCACTGCAACGACGGTATCCTGAAAGCCATGCGCCGCCGCAATACCCGGGCGGAGCTGGAGGTCCTCTTTGCCCGCCTGCGGGCCGCGCTGCCCGACGTGGTGATCCGCACCTCTCTGATCTGCGGCCTGCCTGGGGAGGGAGAAGCGGAATTCGAGGAGCTGTGCGCGTTCCTGCGGGAGCAGAAGCTCCAGCGGGTGGGCGTGTTCCAGTTCTCCCCTGAGGAGGGCACCCTGGCCGCCGCCATGGAGGACCAGGTGGACCCGGAGACCGCCCAGCGCAGGGTAGAGCTGGTGGTGGACCTCCAGTCCCGGATCATGGACGCCTACAACGAGGAGCGGCTGGGCACCGTCATGGAGGTGCTGTGCGAAGGCTTTGACAGCGCTGAGGGCTGCTATGTGGGCCGGACCTACGCCGACTCGGTGGACATCGACGGCCGGGTGCTGTTCACCGCCGCCGGGCTGGTGCCGGCCGGGGAGTTCGTCAACGTGCGGATCACCGGCGTCTCCGACGGCGACCTGACCGGAGAGATCGAGGAGTAAGGATTTGCCGCACCGGTGCGGGTTGACGTATCCTCTAAATTTGAAAAGGAAAATTTGGAAAATCTGCACTGGAAGCGGCGAGTACTTTTCGATATAATGGAGAAGAACTGCCTGCGTTCTCCGTGAAAAGCGGAGGACAGCGGCGCCGCCCGACCCGCCCGCCGGGGAGATACTATGGAATGCTCCCGGCACAGAACCAATCAAAAGGAGATTTCGACCAATGAATACCGCCAATAAGCTGACCATGCTGCGGGTGCTGATGATCCCCGCGTTTCTGCTGGTGCTCTATCTGGGTGTGCCCGGAGCCAATTACTGGGCCCTGGCCATTTTTGTGATTGCCAGCCTCACCGATACCCTGGACGGATACATCGCCCGGCACTATAACCAGACCACCGATTTTGGAAAGTTCATGGACCCTCTGGCCGATAAGTGCCTGGTCACTGCCGCCATGCTTTGGTTCGTGGAGATCGGCCAGATGCCCGGCTGGGCCCTGCTGGTGGTCATTATCCGGGAGTTCGGCGTCTCCGGCCTGCGGATGGTGGCCGCGGACAAGGGCCGGGTCATCGCGGCCGGCTGGTCCGGGAAAGTCAAGACTGCCTCCACTATGGTCTGTATCGTGCTGATGCTGCTGCCCATCAGCCCCTGGATCAACAGCATCTGCGTGGCGGTCATCGTGCTGACCACCATTTACTCCGGCGTGGAATATTTTATGAAGAACCTGGATGTGCTGTCTCAGGTGAAATAAGTGCCCCGGCTTTGACCGCGGGGGCACCTGCGGACCAACGGAGGTTTTTATGGAAGCCAATTTTAAGCAGTCCCATTGGAGGGAGACGGCCATCCGTCTGCTGGCCGTTGTGGCCGCGTCTCTGATTTTTGCCATCAACCTGAAAAGCTTTGTGCAGACGGGCGACCTGTTTCCCGGCGGATTCAGCGGGGTCACCCGACTGATTCAGCGCAGCGCCCTGAAATACGCGGGGGTGGAGCTGCCCTACGGTCCCATCAACCTGCTGCTCAACGCGGTGCCTGCGTTCATTGGATGGAAGATGATCGGCAAGCGGTTCACCCTGTATTCCTG
Organism: Pseudoflavonifractor phocaeensis; assembly: GCF_021531375.1. Lineage (GTDB taxonomy): Bacteria > Bacillota > Clostridia > Oscillospirales > Oscillospiraceae > Lawsonibacter > Lawsonibacter phocaeensis_B. The sequence continues at coordinate 38,295 of NZ_JADYTU010000011.1, read as the reverse complement.
CCTGGCTATTGTGCTGACCAGCGTCTTCACCGACCTGATGCCCTCCTTGCCCATCACCGAGGATATTTTGCTGATCTGCGTCTTTGGCGGCATCATCAACGGCTTTGCCGCCAGCCTGTGTCTGCTGACCCGGGTGAGCGCGGGCGGCACGGATTTTATCGCCATCGCCCTGGCGGAGCGGAAGAACGTGGACGCCTGGAACTACATCCTCTGCGGGAATGTAGTGATCCTGGCCATAGCCGGACTCCTGTTCGGCTGGGACCGCGCCCTGTACTCCATTATTTTTCAGTTTACCACCACCCAGGTGATACGCCTCATGGACCCGGATGGAAGACGGGCCACGCTGTTCATTGTCACTGGCCGGGAGAGCGCCGGGGGCGTCTGCGCCCAGATCCAGGATACCAGACATACCGCCACTCTCATCGAGGGAGTGGGCCTGTATAACGGGGAGCCCTGCGTGATGATCTACTCGGTGGTGGCTTACAGCCAGATCCGCAGCCTGACCCGTAAGGTGCGGCAGGCGGACCCCCACGCCTTCGTCAACGTGATCCGGACGGATAAGCTGGCAGGCAATTTCTACCGCAGCCCCCGGGACTAAGCCCATATTTAAGCTTGATATTCAGAAGAAAAGCCGCCCTGCTGACAAGCAGGGCGGCTTTTTTTCGTCAAATTGAAGCTCACTTTTTCACCTTGGCTTTTCCGGTGATCTGGTCCATATCGATCCGCCAGACGCCGGTGACGGCCAGACTTTTGTCAATGGCTTCCGTAAACCCCTCGCCCATGTGGTCGGGGGTCAGCTTCCGGCACAGGGCCTCCAAAGCAGCGGTCTTTTCCCGGTCATCGGTGACCTCCGAGGCGGTGCCCGTGACGATCACCGACTGAAAGTAGGTGGTGTACATGGCGGGAGCCACAAAGGTGGGCTGGTCGTCCCCCACAAAGGTGACGCACATCCGGGGATTGTTCCGCAGAAGGTCCAGCTTCCGGCCCTCCTTGGCGCAGTGGAAGTAGAGCCGGTCCTCTACCCGGACAAAGGACAGGGGCAGGCAATAGGGGGTGTCCTCTCCGGTGGAGATGGCGGCCACCCCGTGGGAACAGCGGTCGATGAGGGCCAGGGAGAACTCCCGGCTCTGTTCACGGTCAGTCCTTCTCATGGAGCTTCCTCCTGCTTGCCGGGCTCTGAGGGGCTGAGCAGCCCCACAATGGCGTGGTACAGTCCGGCGGGGTCGGCCTGGAACTTTTGGGACATGGTGATGGCCTGAGCGGGGCCGGGGACCAGCAGATCCAGCGCCAGCAGAGGGCTCCCCACGTCGTTGAGCTGAAGGTGGAGGGTGCTGGTGCCATCCTCGTTTTCCAGGATCTTGGTCTGGACCTGGGCCTCCCGGCGCAGGGCCTCGTTGACCTTCACCAGGTTTTCGTCACAGTGCATCCGCACCGAGTAGGGCAGGCTGTTCTCACAGATCTCGCTGTTGCGCCGGCCCTTCTCCGTGATGGAGTACCGTTCGTCCTCCTTGGACAGCTGACCGGTCTCCACCATGTGCTCCACCGCCTGGGTGAGGGAGAAGTAGTCCACTCCGGCGTCGCACAGCGCCAGGTCCAGCAGCTGGAGGAAGGTGATGGGGCCGGCGGCCCGGGCCATAATATACAGGACCAGAAGCTTCAGGTCCAGTTCACTTTGGATGAATCCGACTGGGGACATAGGAAACGCTCCTTTCGGAAGAGAATACATCTGACGACTATTATAATGCCTGCGGAACAAAGCCGCAAGTCCAAAAGTGTAAAATCCCCATTGGCATGTCTCCGGCACCAAATAAAGGGAGATTCATAAGATGGAGTGTAAGCACAGCAAAATGGGCGGACGGGGCACCGTCCGTATGAGGAAACGATTGGAGGGAACCATATGCCAGAAATGGTCGTACCCGGCCCCATCTCCGAGGAGCGCAGCATCCGGGAGGCCGTGTGCATACACACCAGAAAAATCTTTGACTCCTGCAAAGACAAGGACTGCATCGAAGACCTGAGGGTCTATCCCACACGAGGTTCTCAGGAGGCCATCGACCGGGCTATGTCCATCAAGGCCGGGTGTGCCGAGCTTCTGTATGCCTACATTGATGTGGAGCCTGTCAGCTTCAACCGGGGATTCTACGCCGTGGATGTGCGGTACTTTTACCGGATCACCGCCGACGCCTTTGTGGGGGCGGCCCGTCCGGTGGAGGTCACCGGCCTGGCTGTCTTTGACAAGCGGGCCATCCTCTTCGGCAGTGAGGGGAATGCAAAGGTGTTTGCCTCCAGCGGCGTCAACTGCGGCCTGGACCCCCAGGATCTGCCGCGGACCACCGCTCCCATTGCGGTAGTGGAGGCAGTGGACCCGTTGATTCTCAGCATGAAGCTGGTAGACGTCTGCGACTGCCGCCCCTGTGACAGCAGCTGCGCCGACATCCCTGCCGCCGTGGCCGCCTGTTTTCAGGAGGATCTGATGAGCAGCGGTGACGTTCACCGCCTGTATGTTACCCTGGGCCAGTTCTCCATGATCCGGCTGGAGCGGGACACCCAGCTGCTGGTGCCGGTGTATGACTACTGCATGCCCAGCAAGGAATGCCCCTGCGACACAGGCAGCTGTCAGGAGGACCCCTGCGATCTTTTCCGCAAGGTCCAGTTCCCCGTCAATGAATTTTTCCCGCCCAATACCATCACGCCCCGGGGGGACAGCTATCAGGAGGTACGGGCCAGCGGGTGCTGCTGCTGAACCGCTGGGGCTCCAGAGCCGGTCCCTTGCCCGAACTGAAAATGAAACAGGCGGCAGGCACCCAGGTGTCTGCCGTCTGTTTTTGCATGGGCAGGAGTGGTTTCGCCGTCACATCAGGGGGGCGAAGATCCGGAGAATGCTGCGGTAAAGCTGAAGCAGGATGTTCAGATGCTTGAAGCGGCGGGGGGAAATTGGCTCGCAGACCGTCAGCGTCTGCTCAAAATCCCTGCGGATGTCCTGGATGCAGGGGGCCTCGCACAGCCATACGCCGTCCTCAAAGTGGAGGAACAGGCTGCGGTAGTCCAGATTGACGGTGCCCACCGTGGCAAAGCGGTCGTCCACCACAAAGTTCTTGGCGTGGATAAAACCGGGGGTGTACTCAAAAATCTGGACACCCGCGTCCAGAAGGGGAGGGTAGTGGGCCCTGGTGACCTCGAACACATACCGCTTATCCGGAATATGGGGGGTGATGATGCGGACGTCCACTCCGGATTTGGCGGCGTTGCATAAGGCGGTGTTGGTGGCCACGTCAATGATCAGGTATGGCGTGGTGATGTAGATGTAGTTTTTGGCCTTGGCGATCATGTTCAGATAGACCGCCTGTCCCACCGCCTCGTGGTCCAGGGGGGTGTCGGTGTAGGGCTGGACATAGCCGGTCCATGGGCGCACGGGCGCGGCCGGGGGACGGAACCGTTCAAAATCCTCGTCCACGCCGCAGCAGTTGTCCCACATACTCAGGAACATAATGGTCATGGACCAGACGGCGTCTCCCTCCAGGAGGATGGCGCTGTCCTTCCAGTGGCCGAAGCGCTCCTTCTCGTTGATGTACTCGTCGGCCAGGTTGATGCCCCCGGTAAAGCCCACCTTGCCGTCTATGATCATCAGCTTTCGGTGGTCCCGGTTGTTCAGACGGAGGGAGACCACAGGGACAAAGCGGTTGAAGACCCGGCACTGGATGCCTTTTGCCTGCATCTGCTGGTCATAATCCCGGGGCAGGGTGAACATACAGCCCATATCGTCATAGATGAGGCGCACCTCTACGCCCTGGATGGCTTTCCGCTCCAAGATGGCCAGAACGCTGTCCCAGAAGACGCCGGGCTGGATAATGAAGTATTCCAGAAAGATGTAATGCTCCGCCTTTTCCAGCTCCTCCAGCATCCGGGGAAAGGCCAGATCCCCCAGAGAGAAGTACTCTGTCTCGGTATTGGTGTAGGCGGGGCAGGCGGCGTACTGCTCCAGATAATGGGCCTGACCCGCCGCGTCGCCGCCCAGGGGGAGCAGATCATCGGCTTTGAAGTCCTCACGGAGGGCCAGGGCAGTCTTATCCAGAATGCTCTGCATCTGCCGGCGGATCTTCTTTGGGATGGTCCCGCCGCCCACCAGCAGATAGAAGATGCCGCCGAAGACCGGGAAGGGAAGGATCACAAGCAACCAGGCGATCTTGTAGGCGGGCTCCATCCGGCTGCCTACGATGGCCAGAGCGGCAAGAACGCTGAGCAGGATACAGCACCAATAGAAATGTTCAATGTATTCCGAGAAGATGGCCACCATGGCGACCAGAGTGGCGATCTGAGCCAGCAGAGCCAGCGCCACAAGGACCGAGCGGTGGAATAAAATGTAAAGAACTTTCTTCATGGAGCAGCGCCTCCTTGCGGGACAGTGCCCTGTCAGGGCTGGAGATGGATGGAGCAGTGGATCTGCCCCTGTTCGATCCGGATCAGTCCATAGCTTGTGCGGCTGGCCCCGGGATTCATCATCCAAAGGCCGTCCTCCAACTGCTGGCACAGGGCCCTGTGGGTGTGGCCGAACAGGAGTATGTCTGCCCCAACCGCCCTGGCGTCGGCCACGGCGGCTTCGTAGCCTTTCTTGACGCCCCAGAGATGGCCGTGGGAGAGAAGGATACGCTTCCCGGCCAGCGTGATCTGCTTTTTCAGGGGGGCCATGGTCCAGCCGTCGCAGTTGCCGGGAACCATGCAGATGGGCAGCTTGGGATAGACGTAAGTCAGCTCCTCCGCGTCGCTTTGCAGGTCGCCCAGATGGATGACCTGATCGGGGCGGTGGGCGTCAATGGCGTCCAGCATTCCGCCTCTGGAGCGGTGGGAGTCGGAAAAAACCAGAATCTTCAAATCTGTCACCTCGGTGGTCGGAGTGCATATACTGGAGTGAAATCATGTTGGGAGTGATGGCAGTGCAGTCCAAGCAGAATCAGGAGAAGCTTTTGAAGGGAATGGCGGCGTCGGAGCTGGTGAAAAACCGGGACGCAATTTCCAGATTGGCCCAGTCCGGCGACGCCCAGCGGCTGATGGCCCTGCTGCAGCAGCGGGGAGGGGTCCAGGAGGCGGCCAAGGCCGCCGCCGACGGTGACCCGAGCCAGCTGATGACTATGATGAACCAGCTGATGAGCACCCGGGAGGGTGCAGAGCTGGTGGAGCGCATCGGGGACCAGGCGAAAAAAGCAGGACTGGAGTAAGCCGGTCCCGGGACGGAGAGGGGGAAGGGCGCCGTGGCTGAGTTTGAGGAAAAGCTGAATGCCATCCTGGGCAATCAGGAGGCCATGAGCCAGATCATGTCGCTGGCCCGCTCCCTGTCCGGAGGGGAGAAAGCGCCCCAGGAGGGCCCGGCGGAGAGGGCGGCTCCGGACCAGCCCTCTGGGACCGGCGCGGGAGAACCAGGCCAGTACATGGCAGCCGGCCAGCCCGACCTGTCCGCCCTTCTGGGCCAGATCGACCCCGGAATGCTCCAAATGGGGATGCGGCTGGTCCGGGAGTACCAGGGAAACGACGACCGGAACACCGCCCTGCTGGCCGCCCTGCGCCCCTTCCTGAAGGAGGACCGGAGAGCGAAGCTGGACCGGGCGCTGGAGATCGCCAGGGTGACCCGGCTGATCCGAGTGGCTCTGGGAGCCATGGGAGGAAAGGGGGAAGGCGGCGGTGTATAATCGTTATATCCCGAAGGACGCCGCTTATACCCGGGTGACGGAAGACATGCCCAAGGAGGAGCCTGTCCGCCGGGAACCGGAGGGGACCGCCCAACCGGAACAGCACCCTCAGCCGCCCCGGCAGCCCACGGCCCAGCACAGCCGCACCCCACAGAACGGGGCCGGAAACCAGGGGAGCTTCCGGCTGCCGTCCTTCCTGGGCGGGAAGGACGGCCTGTCCGCCCTCTTCTCGGGAAAGGAGCGCGGGGGCCTGTCCGGGCTGCTGAAGACCCTGCATCTGGAGGAGATCGACACCGGGGACATCCTCCTGCTGCTGATCGTCCTCTACCTCCTGGTGGAGGGGGACGACCTGGAACTGGTCATTGCCCTGGGGCTGGTGCTCATCATGGGCCTTGGCGATGAAAAGCAGGAGTCGAAGGGCACATAAACACACAGGAGGCGGCTGAAAGGCCGCCCCCTGGTCGTCATGAAATGGAGTGCAGGACCGTGCCCTCCGGCAGCGCGAAGGAGGCGGTGGAGGGGCACGGCACGGTAACGGGGGAGTAGGCGGTCATCCGGTAGACCAGCTGTCCGTCCTGCTCAGTCTCCGCCGAGACCAGCAGACCGGTGTCTACGCTGACCCAATACCGCTCCAGCAGGCCCTCATCCTCCAGCGAGACCTCCACATAGAGGCAGGGCTGCTCCCCCCGCAGCTCATAGCCCGCCCCGGTGATGGACTCCGGGTCCAAATGCAGCACGGTCTCATAGGTGGGCAGGCGCTGTGCCAGATCGGAGGACAGGCCGTCCGCCGGAGCAGTCTCATATTGCCGGGAGCCGCCGTACCAGTAATACAGGGTCGATTCTCCCACCAGGTCGTGGCGCACCACCCCGGAGGGCAGCACCTGCTGGCTGTGGGTCCAACCTCCGTCCGCCCACACCTGGACCGAAGCGGTGGAGGAGCCGTCCGTCCAGAAGGTCTCCACCGTCAGCTCCCGGTAATAGCTGTCCGAGCGGGCCAGAGTGGCGATGACGTTTTGGACCGTCTGGGGGGTCACCGCCACCGTCTGGTAGTGATCTGAGTTCTGCTGGGTGGAGCCGGAGGGATCATCGCCCTGCTCCGGTTCCAAACTGGGCAGTTCCACCGAGGGAGTGTTGAGCATGAAGAGACTGCGGCCAAAGCTGGTGAACATGGCGGCGGCGATGACGGCGATGACGGCGATGGCGATGAGCAGGCGGTTTTTCGGTTCCATGTCGTCACCTCATTCCGTACGCACGAGTAAGCTCAGGGGAGAAAGGGCTCGGGGGCCTGGGACCGCAGGCCGAAGTGCCACTCAATGGCGTCGGCGATTCGGCGGCAGGCGTGCCCGTCGCCGTAGGGGTTGGCGGCGTGGGCCATCTTGTCATAGGCGGCTTGGCTGCTCAGCAGCTCCGAAGCCAGACGGAAGATATCCTCCTCCTCCACGCCGGCCAGCTTGACAGTGCCGGCGGCCACGGCCTCGGGCCGCTCAGTCTCACGCCGCAAAACCAGCACCGGCTTGCCCAGGGCGGGGGCCTCCTCCTGAAGTCCGCCCGAGTCGGTCATGACCAGGTGGCACCGGGCCATCAGGTTGTGCATCTCGTCCACCGCCAGGGGAGCGATGAGGTGGATGCGGGGGTGGCCGTCCAGATACTTGTGGGCCGCCTCCTGGACCACGGGGGAGAGGTGGACGGGGTAGACCAACTCCGCCTCCGGGAAGGCGTCGGCCACCCGGCGCAGGGCGGTCATGATGTTGGCCATGGGCTGGCCGTAGTTCTCGCGCCGGTGGCAGGTGACCAGAATGATCTTTTTGCTGACATAATCCAGGCTATTCAACACATCTTCCGCGAAGGTAAAATCCTTTACGACCGTTGTCTGGAGGGCGTCAATGACAGTGTTGCCCGTCAGGAACACGCCTTTGGTGATGTTCTCCCGGGCCAGGTTGTCCCGGTTGGCGGGAGTGGGGCAGAAGTGGAGGTCGGCAATGGCGCCCACCATCTTCCGGTTCATCTCCTCGGGGAAGGGGGACCACTTGTCGTAGGTCCGCAGGCCGGCCTCTACATGGCCCACCGGGATCTGGTGGTAGAAGGCAGCCAGAGCGCCGGCGAAGGTGGTGGAGGTGTCGCCGTGGACCAGGACCAGATCGGGTTTGGCCTGCTCCAATACCCCTTCCATGCCCAAAAGGCACTTGGAGGTAATGGTGGACAGGGTCTGCCGGGGCTCCATGATATTCAGATCATAGTTGGGCTTCAGCTTGAAAATATCCAGCACCGAATCCAGCATCTGCCGGTGCTGGGCGGTGACGCAGCACAGCGCGTCGATGCCGGGACGGCTGGCCAGCTCCAGAGCCAGAGGGGCCATTTTGATGGCCTCGGGCCGGGTGCCGAAAATGGTCATAACTCGAATGTTGCTCATTTGTCGGAATGGTCCTCCTCGCCAAAAAAGTTGTCATTACCGGCGATCTGGGTCTTGTGGGGCTGAGAATGGGTGTCCTTGCCGCCGCCGTGGCCCAGATAGAGCTTGGCGGCCACGCCGCCGGCCAGACACAGGGCCATCAGGAACAGCATGGCCTTTTCTGTGCCGCTGGTGGTCAGCACCACAGCGGACAGGCCCAGAATGGCGCTGATGATATACAGGGTGGCCACCGCCTGCTTCTGGGAGAAGCCCATGTCGATGAGCCGGTGGTGGATGTGGCCCCGGTCGGGGGCCATGGGGGACTGGCCCTTGGACACCCGGCGCAGGATGGCAAAGCAGGTGTCGAAGATGGGCAGGCCCAGCATGAGGAAGGGCACCGCGAAGGAGATGATCATGTGGAACTTGAACAGTCCCTGGATAGACACCGTCGCCAGCACGAAGCCCAGGAAAGTGGAGCCCGTGTCCCCCATGAAGATCTTGGCCGGATTCAGGTTGTAGGGCAGAAAACCGATGCAGGCCCCGGCCAGGGCGGCCATCAGGATGGCCACGTCGGGCTCAGACACGATGAGGGCGATGACCAGCAGAGTCATGGAGCTGATGGTGGACACGCCGCAGGCCAGTCCGTCCAGCCCGTCTATGAGATTGACGGCGTTGGTGATGGCTACGATCCACAGCACCGAGATGGGAATGGACAGCCAGCCCAGCTCCCAGTAGGGTTCGCTGCTGAAAATATTGATGTTGGACAGAATATAGATCCGGTTGCCCGCCATGACGGCGAAGAGGGCTGCCACGATCTGGACCAGGAACTTGGGCTTGGCGGGCAGGGCGTAGATGTCGTCGAAAATACCCAGAATGACAATGATAACACCGCCCATCAGCATACCCCGCAGCTGCTTGGTCAGGGGCAGGAAGATGAGTACGCTGAGAATGAAGCCGAAGAAGATGGCCAGACCGCCCATACGGGGGATGGGGTGGTCGTGCATCCGGCGGTTGTCCTTGGGCACGTCCACGGCGCCCACCTTGAAGGCCAGGGACTTGACCACGGGAGTGGAGATCAGGGCCACAACGGCCGCGGCCAGCAGAGCCGCCGCGGCGGTGCCCACGACAGGAAGTTGAATGGTCATATCGAACCTCTTTTGTAATTCTATGGGGAGCGGTAAGACTCCAGTTGGGATGTGGGAAAGAGGGACGGTCAGCGGGCCACGAAGCCCACCTTCTTGTAGACCTTGCGCAGGGTCTTGTTGGCCACATAGGAAGCCTTCTCGGCGCCCGCCTTGTAGACGGATTCCAGATAGGCCTTGTCGGCCAGGATGCGGGTGGCCTCCTCCCGGATGGGGCGAAGGGTCTCCACCACCGCGTCACCCACGGCGGGCTTGAACTTGCCGTAGCCGCAGCCGGCGAACTCGGCTTCGATCTCCTCAAAGGTCTTGCCGGTGACGGCGGAGTAGATGCTCATCAGATTGGCCACGCCGGGCTTGTTGGCCGGATCGTAGCGGACGCAGTTCTCGGTGTCGCTGTCGGTGATGGCACGCTTGAACTTCCGCTGGATATCCTCAGGCTTCTCCATGAGGAAGACGCAGCCGTCGGGGATGGACTTGGACATCTTGGAGTCGGGAGTGGTCAGACCCATGATCCGGGCGCCGGCCTTGGGAATGTAAGGCTCGGGGATCTTGAACACGTCGCCGTAAAGGCCGTTGAACCGCTGAGCCACGTTCCGGGTCAGCTCCACATGCTGCTTCTGGTCCTCGCCCACGGGGACGAAATCGGGCTGATACAGCAGGATGTCGGCGGCCATCAGGCAGGGGTAGGTGAACAGGCCGCCGTTGATGTTCTCCTTGTGCTTGGCAGACTTGTCTTTGAATTGGGTCATTCGGGACAGCTCGCCGAACATGGTGTAGCAGTTGAGCACCCAGCCCAGCTCCGCGTGCTGGTGGACGTGGGACTGGATAAACAGGGTGTTCTTCTCCGGGTCCAGACCGCAGGCAATGTACTGGGCCAGCTGCTCCAGGGTGCGGCGGCGCAGGTCGGCGGGGTTCTGGCGGACGGTGATGGTGTGCAGATCCGCCATAAAGTAGTAATTATCGAACTCGTCCGTGCGTTCTACCCAGTTCTTGATGGCGCCCAGGTAGTTGCCCAGGTGCAGGTCGCCGCTGGGCTGGATGCCGGAGAGCATGACTTTTTTCTCGTCCATAACGTTGTTGTTCTCCTTTATATTCAGACGCTGCCGGAGACGGCGCGCCCATATCATATCAAATTATTCTACCACGCAACGTCCGGAAACGCAATAAAATGTTCCTGGGATTTCCGCTTAAAATGTGCTACAATAATGCAGCAGTGAGGAGATGATGCCGTGGCCTGGTACGTTTATATGCTCCGCTGTGGGGACGGGACCCTGTACACCGGCATGACTGACGATGTGGAGCGCCGTTTGGCCGCCCACCGGAGCGGGAAAGGGGCCAAATACACCCGGGGCCGGGGACCTCTGGAGCTGGTTTATACCGAGGAACAGCCCGATAAAAGCAGCGCCCTGCGCCGGGAGTTCCAAATCAAAAAGCTGCCCCGGGAGCGGAAAAGCGCATTGTGCGAAAGCTGGCGGGACGGAGCAATGTAGGTGCGCATCACGACGCGCACCTACGCCAGTGCCGTTGCGTTCTAAAACCGTTGGGCCCGTTGTCCTCACCGGGCCGTCGGGGACGCCGGCCCCTACGAGATGGGTCGCGTCATGATGTCAATGCAGATCTGCCGTAGGGGCGGCTTGTGGCCCCGTACCCTAGGGATACGAACGGCCCTGTAGGGGCGGCCCCATGTGGCCGCCCGCATCAAAAAACAGGACTATCCGCACAATGCGGATAGTCCTGTTCTTATGAAATCGAGTTCTGTGCGGTTCAGCCTAAGGCCGGAACCTCAGCCTACGTGTCAGCGGAGTCCTGCAATTCCGAGATGTGGACCGGCTCGGTCACGACAGGGGACAAGGCCCGCTTGACGATGGTCAGAGTATAGCCATCCAGAATGGCGCTCTCCGAGCCCTCGGCGGGGACGGCGTGGTCGATGGTGACCTGGTCGCCCACGTTCAGCGTGACCACCTCCCGGTTCTGGGCGGCGGAGAGGGAGTAGAAGACCGACTCGCCCTCCAGGCGCAGGAAGTAGTAGGTATTGCCATCCAGCACGGCGGTGCGGATATCGGCAACTCTGCCGCTGGCCTGGGTCTGGGGCAGCTCCTCGGGGGTGGTGATGCCCTTGTCCGAGAGCATCTTGATATAGGCCTGCTCGCAGGAGGAGACAGTGCTGCCCGTGGCCACGAGCTGGTACTGGGCCACGTTGACCATGGCGTAGCTCTTGACCAGGTTGGTGGCGTCCAGCAGGGGGATAAAGTAGGTGGGCTCCCCGGCGATGTTCAGCAGCAGGGGGAAGGTGGAGATATAGCCCAGATCCTGGACCACGCCCTCGGCGGAGGCCCGGGCGGCGGCTTCGGTGGCGCCGGGGGCTGTGTAGAAGTGGGTCTCCTTGGTCCGCATGTTGCACAGCAGGAAGCCCAGGTTGGACTGGTCAGCGTTGGCGGAGGTGACGCCGGTGTAGACGTACACATCGTCGTTCATGGCGATGTAGTTGTAGCCGTCGGTAGTCTTGGTCACGTCCCGCTGGCCGAAGATGGAATTGAGGAAGCCGTGGACCAGGGTGCCGTGGTAGTCATACTGCTGCATGATGAGCTCGGGGACGTACAGGGTGTCCACCCAGGTGGGGACCTGCTCATAGTACTGGCTCTCGCCGGTGACGGCGTCCACCAGCACCGCGCCCTGGATGTCGGTACCGCCGAACAGGCCGATGGTCCGGACCACCCGGGGGGCGATCCACCAGGGATGACCGGCCTCGTCGATCTCGAACTCAGGCGTGGCGAACATCATGGTGGGGTACTGGAAGCGCAGGTGGCGCAGGATGTTTCGGTTCAGGGGCTCGGAGAAGGAGTACTTTATCCCCTCCTGGAGGCGGACCACCGTGGCCTCCTGGGTTACCATGTCCACCACCACATAGGCGGGCAGACCGCCGCCCCGGTTGGTGAACCACTTGACGAGGTCGGCGTAGGCGATGGGGGCCACCCGGACGGGCCGGCCCTGGTAGTTGATCTGGGTGGAGTCGTTGGAGTACTCAAACTGGCTGACCATGTCGCTGAGGGTGCCCATCTGGCGGTCCCCCAGGAACTCGGCGGACTTCCGGTCCAGGGTGGGGATCTCGTTGAAGGAGATCTGAGCCACGTCGGTGGAAAAGTCGCCGGTCTGAACAGTGAGCAGATCCCGGTAAGCGGCGGCCCGGAAGATGGGCAGAGAGATGATCTGGCCCACGACGGCCACCAGCACCACCGCCGCAAAGAGGATGCCCACGGGCAGGCAGCGGCTCTTGACGAAGCGCAGCCACTCCCTCAGCTTCTCCTTTGGGGTGCGGATCACGTTGTCATGGGGCGCCCCGGACAGCAGGAACACGCAGATCAGATAGACCACGCACAGCAGACCCAAAAAGCTGTAAAAGTCGCCGGTGTGGAAGTTCAGCGCGGGCAGAGAGACATAGAAATAGACGAATCCCACCAGGGCGGTGATGACCAGACTGAGCAGGGTGCGTCCAAACCGCCCTCTGGGCTTGCGGACGGAAGATGTTGTGTCGCTCAAAGCAATTCTCCTTTTCAGCATTGGTTGTGGATGTAACACCATATAGAATAGCCCATTTCCGGGGAAAAAGCAACGGCGGCCACATTAAAATTGGATAAAAGAGGAGGGGCATAGTATGTGAGGGGAGAAGCATAGTATGCACCACCCAAGGGACGCCGTCCGGGGAGCGTACGAAACGCCCCTTGTCAAAGCGGGAAAAATCCAATATAATATGAGTCGCTGACAAACGAGAATACCGGCGGCCCCGCCGCCGTGACGGAGGAATGGACATGGCACTGGATATGAAGTATTTTGAGGAGATGGAGGCCAAGATCCCCAAGGGGAAGGTCCGCACCCGCTTCGCTCCCTCTCCCACCGGCTATATGCATGTGGGCAACCTGCGCACCGCGCTGTACACCTGGCTCATCGCCCGGAACGCGGGGGGAACTTTCATCCTGCGTATCGAGGACACGGACCAGGGACGGCTGGTGGAGGGCGCCACCGATGTGATCTACCGCACCTTGGCCGAGTGTAAACTGGACCACGACGAGGGCCCCGACGTGGGAGGCCCCGTGGCTCCCTATATCCAGTCCCAGCGCCGGGACACTTATGGCAAGTACGCCCGCCTTCTGGTGGAGAAGGGCCACGCCTACTACTGCTTCTGCGAGAAGAGCGAGTCGGAGGAGGACTCCGGCGACTTCAACCGCTCCGCCGACCCCTGCCGGGACCTGCCCCTGGCCGAGGCCCAGGCCAGAGTGGATGCCGGCGAGCCCTATGTCATCCGCCAGAAGATCCCCGCCGAGGGCTCCACCACCTTCCACGACGCCATTTTCGGGGACATCACCGTGGACAACGACACTCTGGATGACCAGGTGCTCATCAAGCGGGACGGGATGCCCACCTATAACTTCGCCAACGTTATCGATGACCACCTGATGGGCATTACCCATGTGGTCCGGGGAAGCGAGTACCTGTCCTCCGCCCCCAAGTACGATCTGCTGTACCGGGCCTTCGGCTGGGAGGTCCCCACCTATGTCCACTGCTCTCCCGTTATGCGGGACGCCCAGAACAAGATGTCCAAGCGCCACGGCGACCCCTCCTACGAGGATCTGAAGGCCCAGGGCTTCCTGACCGAGGCGATCTTGAACTATGTGGCCCTGCTGGGCTGGTCCCCCCGGGGAGAGCTGGCCGAGCAGGAGGTGTTCTCGCTGGAGGAGCTGGCCAAGGCCTTCGATCTGGCCGGGCTGTCCAAGTCCCCCGCCATCTTCGACATCGAGAAGCTGACCCACTTCAACGCCCTGTATCTGCGGGCTATGGCCCCTGAGGAGTTTGCAAAGGTTGCCGAGCCTTATATCAGAAGCGTTGTAAAGGATGAAAGCCTGTCTGTATCCGCCATCGCCGCCCTGCTCCAGGCCCGGTGCGAGAAGCTCACCGACATCCCCGAGAAGGTGGACTTCTTCCAGACCCTGCCGGAGTACGGTCTGGACCTGTTCACCAACAAGAAGTCCAAGACCAATCCCGAGGTGTGCAAGACCATGCTGGAGGCGGCCATCCCCATGCTGGAGGGGCTGTCCGACTGGAGCCAGGAGGCCATCCACGACGGCCTGATCGCTCTGGCGGCTCAGCTTGAGGTCAAGAACGCCACCCTGATGTGGCCGGTTCGCATCGCCGCCGCTGGCAAGGCGGTGACCCCGGGGGGCGCCGTGGAGATCTGCCAGATCCTGGGCCGGGAAGAGACGGTCCGCCGCCTCAAGCTGGGTCTGGAAAAACTGAAGGCCTGATTGGAAAAAATTTCAGTTTCAAAAGAATAGATAGAGCCTGCGGCGTCTGGCGCCGCAGGCTTTCTCCTTATATTTCCAGGCCTCCGGGCCATGTATCCGGACAAAAGAGAAGCGCAAAGTTGTTTGCAAATGAAAGAAGGACCTTGTAAACTTTGGCAGAGCATGGTACAATCACAGCGAAGCGATGATGTGTGGACCGGACACGGCCCCCGGTACATTTTGGGCCGGTACATGGATGGAAGCCAGAGTTTGTGCCGATAAAATGACAGGAGGAGCGTATGAAAGGAATCGTTTTAGCAGCGGGAAAGGGCACCCGTTTGTACCCCATGACAAAACCGGTGTGCAAGCCGCTGCTTCCGGTCTATGACAAGCCTCTGATTTATTACCCCATCGCCATTCTGATGCAGGCAGGCATCTCCGACATCCTCGTCATCGTGCCCCCTGGAGAGACGGACACCTTTGCCGCCCTGCTGGGCAGGGGGGAGCAGTTCGGGCTGAATATCTCCTATGCCGAGCAGCCCGTGGCCCGCGGCATCGCCGACGCCCTGCTCATCGGCCAGGAATTTGTGGGCGATGACCGGGTGTGCCTGGTTTTGGGAGATAATATCTTCTATGCCCCCACCTTGGGCGCCACCCTGAAGCGGGCGGCGGCCAACGACCGGGGGGCCACCGTCTTTGGCTATTGGGTCGAGGACCCCAGACCCTTCGGCGTGGTGGAATTTGACAAGGACGGCCGGGCCATCTCCATTGAAGAGAAACCCCGCTATCCCAAATCCAACTACATCATTCCCGGCCTGTATTTCTATGACCATCAGGTCATGGAGATCGCCCGGAACCTGAAGCCCTCCGCCCGGGGGGAGTTGGAGATCACCGATGTGAATCTGGAATACCTCCGCCGGGGCCAGCTCCAGGTCATCCCCTTGGAGAGAAACTTTACCTGGCTGGACGCCGGCACCGCCGACAGCCTGCTGGAGGCGGGCCAGACCATCAAGCACATCCAGGATACCACCGGCCGCTATGTGGGCTGTCTGGAGGAACTGGGCCTGTACGAGGGCTGGATCTCCGAGGAGAAGGTCCACGCCATCGGAACGGAGCTGGGCATGACCTTGTACGGCAAATATCTGCAATGTCTGTAAAGGAAGAAGACTGAACTGAAAAGGGGCTGGAGACAGCCCCTTTTTTGAGCAAAATCCAGCCAAAAGGGAGGACAGTCCCATGAGACGCATCCTGATGCTGGCCACAGGGGGCACCATTGCCTCCAAAGAGAGCGGCCACGGGCTGAGCCCCGCCATCACCTCGGAAGAACTGTTGGGATATGTCCCGGCGGTGGGAGAGCTGTGCAGGGTGGAGGCCATCCAGCTGATGAACCTGGACAGCACCAATATCGGGCCCTCCCACTGGCTGGAGATGGCCGCCGCCATCCGGGCGCGTTACGGAGAGTACGACGGCTTCGTTTTGACCCACGGCACCGATACCATGGCCTATACGGCCGCTGCTTTGTCCTATCTGATCCAGGATTCCCCAAAGCCCATCGTCATTACCGGCTCTCAGAAGTCCATCTGCCTCCACGACACCGACGCCCGGATGAACCTGTATAACAGCTTTCTCTATGCCTGTGACCGGGATTCCCATGACGTGAGTCTGGTCTTTGACGGCAAGGTGATCTTGGGCACCCGGGCCCGGAAGGAGCGGACCAAGAGCTTCAATGCCTTTTCCAGTGTGGACTACCCCGAGGCCGCGGTGATCCGGGACGGAAAGCTGATCCGCTATCTGGCGCCCACCGCCTACGCTTACGGGGCGGAGCCGGTTTTTTACAGCAGCATGGAGGACCGGGTGCTGCTGCTGACCCTGATCCCGGGCATGGGTGCGGAGGCCCTGCGTCAGCTGAAAAACAGTTATCAGGCGGTGATCCTCCAGTCCTTCGGCGTGGGTGGACTGCCCGGCGGCAGCGGAGGCGCCTTTGCCCAAGCTATGGAAGAGTGGCTGGAGGCGGGAAAGACCATCGTGATGATGACCCAGGTGCCCTATGAGGGCAGCGACATGGCGGTGTACCAGGTAGGCCAGCAGGTGAAAGAGAAGTTTCAGCTGATGGAGGCCTACAATATGACTCTGGAGGCCGCCGCTACCAAATTGATGTGGGTGCTGGGACAGACCAACCGGCCTGAGCAGGTCCGGGAGCTGTTTTACCGCCCGGTCCAGCACGACGTGATCTGTTAAAAGGGAGCCTGAGGGTCTCTTTCATACAACAGCGCTTTAGCGAAAAGCGATTATCCGACAATTTTTCGGCACGATAGGATTATTTTGTGACGCGGTTTTATGGCAAAATGACAGTGAGAAAGGATGGGTGTCCCTTGAAGCGCCTGCGCCGTATTTCCAGTTTCCTGATGGCTGTGGCCTTGCTGGTCCTGATGATTCCCGCCGCCGGGGCGGAAGGGGCGGCCCAGACCTATGAGACCACCGTCCTGTTCACCCACGACCTCCATTCCCACTTCTTGCCCCAGCAGACGGAAGACGGGGGAGAGTCGGGGGGCTATGCCCGGTTAAAGACAGCCCTTGACCGGGAACGGGCCGGGCATCCAGACGCCCTGGTGCTGGACGGGGGCGATTTTTCCATCGGTTCTCTGATCCAGACCCTGTACACCACCCAGGCCGCCGAGCTGCGTACCATGGGCGCCATGGGCTATGACGCGGCCACCGTGGGCAACCACGAGTTTGACCACAGGGGTGTGGGCTTTGCCCAGATGCTGCGGGCCGCTGTCCTCAGCGGCGACAAGGTGCCAGACCTCCTGATGGCCAATTACCGTCCCTCCGCCGATGACCCGGACCAGCTGGATATTCAGCGGGCCATGGCCGCCTACGGCGTGAAGGATTATATGCTGCTGGAGCGGGGCGGCGTCACCTACGGTATCTTCGGCCTGATGGGGGAGGACTCCCACGACTGTGCCCCTACCTCCGGCTTTGCCCTGGGGGACCGGGCGGAAGGGGCCCAGCGGTGCGTGGACGCCCTAAAAGAGCAGGGGGCCCAGTTCATCATCTGCCTGTCCCACAGCGGGACCAACGAGAAAAAGAAGCTGTCTGAGGACGAACAGCTGGCTGAACAGGTGGAGGGCATCGACCTGATCGTTTCCGGCCACACCCACACCACGTTGACGCAGCCCCTGGTGGTGGGGGATACCTATATTGTCTCCTCCGGGCCCTACTGTGAAAACCTGGGGTCCATTACCCTGACCTGGGGGGAGGACGGGACCAAGACCCTCGCCGACTACCGGCTCATCCCCATCGACGAGACCTTGCCCGAGGACCCGGAGATCGCCGCTCTGGTGGAGGGGTGGAAGAGCCAGGTGGGCTCGGGCTATCTGGCCCGGTACGGCCTGACCTATGACCAGGTGCTGACCACCAGCGGATTTGATTTGAAGACGCCGGAGTCCGGCGTTCAGGAGGGCAACGCCCTGGGTGAGCTGGTGGCGGACGCCTTCCACTGGGCGGCCAGAACGTTGGCCGCCAACACAACCGACGTGCCCACCGTGGCGGTCACCGCCGACGGCGTGCTCCGCGCCGATCTCCCGGCGGGGGATATCACCACCTCCATGGCCTTTGATGTGCTGTCCATGGGGGTGGGCAGCGACGGCACCTCCGGTTTTCCCCTGGTGGAAGTCTACCTCACCGGCAAGGAGTTGAAGGCCGCCGCCGAGGTGGACGCCTCGGTGACCCCCATCATGCCCGCCGCCCAGCTCTACATGTCCGGAATGCCGTATTCCTTCAATGTCAACCGGATGTTCTTCAACCGTGTGATGGACGCTGCGCTGGAGGGGCCTTCCTACGAAAACGGATGGACAGAGAAAACCTCTACCCAAATCAATGATAGCCAGCTCTACCGGGTGGTCACCGGGATGTACTCCGCCCAGATGCTGGGCACAGTGAAGAGCAAGTCCTTGGGCCTGCTGTCCCTGGAGCCCAAAATGGCCGACGGGAGCCCTGTTACCGATTTTGACCAATGTATCCTTCGGGATAAGAACGGCAACGAGATCAAGGAGTGGTACGCTCTGGCGGCTTATCTCCAGTCCTTCGGCTCAGAGGGGTTGTCCGCTCATTACGCCCGGACGGACGGCAGAAAGACCGTCAGCCACAGCTGGAGCCCCATCCAGCTGTTGAAGCATCCCAACTGGATTACCCTGGTAACTGTGCTGGTGCTGGCTCTGGCGGTGCTGGCAGTGGTGCTGGTGGTCCGGGCTCTGGTCCGGCGGCAGCGGCGCCGCCGCTATGGCGGAGGATACCGCCGCCGGCGGTTCGGCCGGTAAGATCATGATCTGCGCGGCATGTCTGCGTTCTATTTAAAATGGATCAAAGGGGTGCCGGGATAGATCCGGCAATACATGTTACGAGGAGGATCAGCAGTGAAGAAGTATCAGATCGCAAAGAAAAAGACGCTGACACCGGAGATCGGTCAGATCTCGGTGTACGCGCCTCTGGTGGCCGCCAAGGCCAAGGCAGGACAGTTCATCATTCTGCGCGTGGATGAAGAGGGAGAACGGATTCCTCTGACCATCTCCAGCGCGGCGGATGGACTGGTCACCGTGATCTATCAGAAGATTGGCGGTACCACCCTGGCGCTGGACCAGCTCAACGAGGGCGATTGCCTCCACGATTTCGTGGGCCCTCTGGGCGTCCCCACTGAGGTGGAGAATCTGGGCCGTGTGGCTGTTCTGGGCGGCGGCCTGGGCTGCGCCATTGCTCTGCCCGTGGCCCGCGCCCTTCACGAGGCGGGCAACCAGGTGGACCTGATCGGCGGCTTTAAGACCCGCGACATCGTCATCCTGGAGGAAGAGATGTCCCACGCCTGCACCGACCTGCATATCTGCACCGACGACGGTACTTACGGCTACCACGGCTTTGTCACCGGCAAGCTGGAGGAGCTGATCGCCAGCGGGGTCAAGTTTGACCACGTCTTTGCCATCGGCCCCTTGATGATGATGAAGTTTGCCTGTAAGCTCACCGAGAAGTATAACATCCCCACCACGGTCAGCATGAACCCCATCATGATCGACGGCACCGGCATGTGCGGCTGCTGCCGGCTCACCGTGGGCGGCGAGGTGAAGTTTGCCTGCGTGGACGGCCCTGACTTTGACGGCCACAAGGTGGACTTTGACGAAGTGATCGCCCGGAACGCGACCTATAAAGAATTTGAAGCCAAGGCGAAAGAGAAGCATCTCTGCCGTCTGGGAGGAGGTGCCATGAATGGCTAACATGCAGATGACCAAGACTCCCATGCCGGAGCAGGAGCCCAATGTCCGTAACGCCAATTTTAAAGAAGTGGCCCTGGGTTACACCCTGGAGCAGGCCATGAACGAGGCCCAGCGCTGCATCCACTGCAAGAACCCCGCCTGTGTCAGCGGCTGCCCCGTGGGTATCCCCATCCCTGACTTCCTGGCCAAGGTGGCCGAGGGCGACATCGCCGCCGCCTATGAGATCCTGTCCAACGCCAACGCCCTGCCCGCCATCTCCGGCCGCGTCTGCCCTCAGGAGAACCAGTGCGAGGGCAAGTGCGTCCGGGGCGTCAAGGGCGAGCCCGTGTCCATCGGCCGTGTGGAGCGCTTCGTGGCCGACTGGGCCGCGGAGCACGGCATCGCCAACGTTGCCACCGCTCCCAAGAACGGCCACAAGGTAGCCGTCATCGGCTCCGGCCCCGCCGGTCTGACCTGCGCCGGCGAGCTGGCCCGCAAGGGCTATGAGGTCTCCGTCTTCGAGGCCTTCCACACCCCCGGCGGCGTGCTGAGCTACGGCATCCCCGAGTTCCGTCTCCCCAAGGCCATCGTCAAGCGCGAGGTGGCCAACCTGGAGAAGATGGGCGTGGATATCGAGCTGAATATGGTTATCGGCAAGGTGCTGACCATCACCGAGCTGTTCGAGATGGGCTATGAGGCCGTGTTCATCGGCTCCGGGGCCGGTCTGCCCATGTTCATGAAGATCCCCGGCGAGTCCCTGGTGGGTGTGTACTCCGCCAACGAGTACCTGACCCGCATCAACCTGATGAAGGCCTACAAGGAGGACGCCGCAACCCCCATCCTGCACAACAAGAAGGTAGCCGTCGTCGGCGGCGGCAACGTGGCCATGGACGCCGCCCGCTGCGCCAAGCGCCTGGGCGCCGAGGTCCATATCGTCTACCGCCGTTCCGAGGCCGAGCTCCCCGCCCGTGCCGAGGAGGTCCACCACGCCAAGGAGGAGGGCATCATCTTCGACCTGCTCACCAACCCCATCTCCATCGAGGGCGATGAGAAGAACCATGTCCAGTCCATCACCTGTGTGAAGATGGAGCTGGGCGAGCCCGACGCCTCCGGCCGCCGCCGCCCCGTGGTCATCGAGGGCAGCGAGTTCAAGACCGAGGTGGACGCCGTCATCATGGCCCTGGGCACTCAGGCCAACAAGATGAGCTATTCCGGGACCCCCGGCCTGGAGGAGACCCGCAAGGGCTGCGTGGCCGCCGACGAGACTGGCGCCACCTCTGTCCCCGGCATCTTTGCCGGCGGTGACGCCGCCACCGGCGCCGCCACCGTCATCCTGGCCATGGGCGCCGGCAAGAGCGCCGCCAAGTCCATCGACGAGTACATTCAGAGCAAGAAGTAAGCAGTGCAATGATTCAGAGCCGCATGGAATATCCATGCGGCTCTGTTTTTCTATATGCAACAAAGACCCCGGAGCGGCTGCTCCGGGGCGCGTGATTTTTACAGCTTAAAGTCGTCGCCGCTCAGTCCGCCGCCGCTGAACTTGGCGGGGCGGGGGGGAACCCGCTTCAGCGGGTCATATTTGAAGGAGCGGCAGTGGGACCCGGCGGCCATGACGCCCTTCTTGGGGCACACCACCTGGTCCTCCCCCATGGCACGGCCATGGACGCAGTAAGTACAGCGGGGCTCGATCTTCTTCTGGAACAGATTCATGGGGCACTCTCCCTTTTCCGTTACTGCCCCTATTATAATGCGGATTGAACAAAGCCGCAAGCCTTCCGGCCAAGACCGGCCGGATTTTCTGAACTGCTCCTTACATGGCGCTCATTCGTCTGTGTCCGCTTCGCTTCACCACCCAGGCGGTCAGCAGAAGAAAGAGAAGCCAGACCGCCCAGGCCGCAGCGGCGGAAATGGTCAGGGCCTGGTGGAAGTCCATGCAGGCGATGGCCTCGGTCTGCTCTGCCAGATAGGCGGAGGCCGGCGTGTCCATGGGCAGCAGGCGGGCCAGAGCGCCCATGAGGAGGGCAGAGAACAGGCCGTGCAGGGTCTTTCCCGCCAGGTAGGTCCGCAGAGACAGGCCGCTGTCTCCCAGAAAGGCCATGACTTGGCAGTGGACGGAGACTCCCGCCCAGCCCAGCATAAAGGCGGCCATGGACATCCGCCTGGTGAGGGAGCCGTCGGTGAGAGAGGACACGCCGGAGGAGACCTCCAGCAGTCCGGTGAGCAGCCGTTCCGCCCAGGTCTGGGAGAGGCCCAAGGGGGCCAGCAGGGCAGAAAGCAGACGGGCAAGGGCGGCCATCACTCCGGAGAGGGACAGCATCCGGATGACCACCGTGAAAAAGAGGATGAAGGCGCAGATGTTCAACGTGGACTGAAGGGCGTTGAGGACCGAGCCGGTGAAAGCGGCGGTGACGCTGGCCGTCTGGAACTGGACATGGCCCGTTCCGGCCTGCCGCGGGCCCTCGCCGGAGCGGTAGAACCGGAAAATCAGCCCTACCAGCAGTGAGGCGGTCAGATGGCCCAGATAGAGGACCAGCCCCGCCCGTCCGCTGCCGAACACCCCGGCCCCCACCACGCCCAGGATGAAGGCGGGGCCGCAGTTATTGCAGAAGGCCAGCAGCCGCTCCGCCTCCGTCCGGGAGCACTGGCCGTTCTGGTACAGGTGAATGGCGGTCCGGGCCCCCACGGGGTAGCCCCCGATGATGCCCAGAGCCAGGGCGGAGGCGCAGGCCCCGTTGACCTGGAACAGGGGGACCATCACCGGCTCCAGCAGTCTGCCCAGATACCGGGACATGCCCAGCTCCACCACCAGGGAGGACAGGACGAAGAAGGGAAACAGGGAGGGAATGATCACGTTTCCGCACAGGCTCAGACCATCCCGCATGGCGGCCATGGCCTGCCGGGGCCAGGCCACCAGCGCCCCCGCGGCCAGAAGTAGCCCAACCCCCAGGAACAGGTCCCGGTATTTCCGCTTACCGATCAGACGGCCCATGAGATCACCTCCCAACAGGGTAAGCTGCGGCGCCGTCCTCCAGCAAGGAGGGCGGACCGTAACTTATATATGTGTGATGGGTTCCGGGTTTGCCTGTCCGGGAAAAAGAATTGCTCCCGTGGAGGAAACGGGGTATAATGGGGGCAGGAAATGAGGTGACATGCCATGTGGCAGCATGAGATCACAAAGACCATCCCCCTGCTCAGCGAAAAGGGGGAGCTGACCCAGGCGGGCTGGGCCAGACAGCCCTACCCGGTCTATGAGCGCAAGGCCATCAAGGCCTCTCCGCTGCGGATCAAGGAGTGGGACTACTATCTGATTGCCAATGACCGCTTTGCCCTGGCGCTGACCGTGGCGGACAACGGATATATGGGCCTGGACTCCGTTTCTTGGATGGACTTTCAGGAGGGATGGCAGGTGACCAAAAGCCCCATGCGGGTGCTGCCCCTGGGCCACACCGGTCTGCCCGCCTCCGCCGACCGGGGGACCACGGCCAGCTCCGGGAAGGGCTATGGCCTGACCTTCCTCCACACCGACGGCAAGGAACTGGGCCCGACCCGGCAGCTGGTATTCCAAATGGAGCACTTCCGGGAGGACCGGACCATCCAGGGCAGCGTGACTCTCTTTGACCAGCCGGAGGAGTCCGTGGTCATCTGCACCCCCTTTGACAAACCGGGGCACTTCTATTACAACCGGAAGATCAACTGCCTGCGGGCGGCTGGGACGGTGACGCTGGGGGAGGAGACCTACCGCTTCGACCCCGCCGATTCCTTCGCCGTGCTGGATTGGGGCCGGGGCGTGTGGACCTACAAAAATACCTGGTACTGGAGCTCCGCCTCCGGTCTGGTGGATGGGGAGCTCTTCGGCTTCAACCTGGGCTATGGCTTTGGAGACGGCTCCGCCGCCACGGAGAACGCGCTGATCTATGGCGGAAAGGTCCATAAGCTG
Source organism: Pseudoflavonifractor phocaeensis (assembly GCF_021531375.1). GTDB lineage: Bacteria > Bacillota > Clostridia > Oscillospirales > Oscillospiraceae > Lawsonibacter > Lawsonibacter phocaeensis_B. Next base: position 14,627 of record NZ_JADYTU010000011.1, on the reverse strand, counting down.
TCCCATGTGAAGTTCCATATCCCCGGAAAGCCGGGGCGGGAGGACTGGCTGTCCCCCTGGACCTTCACCAGTGACGACGGCCGGCTGGAGATGGAGTTTCGGCCCATTCTGGACCGGGCGGCCTGTACCGACGTGAAGGTACTCAAGTCGGACCAGCACCAGGTCTTTGGCCGCTTCACCGGGCGGGCGGTGCTGGACCACGGGGAGACCCTCCAGTTCCGGGACCTGACGGGCTTTGCGGAAAAGGTGGTCAACAAGTGGTGAGTCATCATCCGGCCCGGCGGGGGAGTCCCGGCCCCGGGCAGACCCGGATGGTGGACACCCCCGGGGGCATCATCATCTACACACTGGTCCGAAAGCGGGTCAAGAACCTGAATCTTCGGATGGGGGCGGGGGGCGCTCTGAGCCTGTCCATCCCCTACGGCTGCCCAGATAGCCGGGCGGACCAGATGGTGCGGGAGAAGTGGGCGTGGATCACGGCGGCCCGGGCCCGTCAGGCCGAAGCGCCCGAGCTGCCGCCGCTCCCCTCCAGGGAGAAGTGCCGGGAGATGCTGGAGGAGGCCCTGGCCCGGGTCTACCCTCTGACCGCCCCGCTGGGCGTGGTCATGCCGGAGCTGAAGCTGCGGGCCATGCGAAGCCAGTGGGGCAACTGCCATTGGCGGCAGGGCTACATTACGCTGAACACCGCTCTGGCCCGGTGCCCGGAGCGCCTGCGGGACTATGTGGCCCTCCATGAGCTGGTCCACTTCCTTCACCACGACCACGGTCCCGGATTTTACCAAAAAATGGACGCCCTCATGCCCGACTGGCGGCAGCGGCGGAAGGAGCTGAAGAGCTGTGTTGCCGCCCTGGAACGACAGGAGATCACTTAGGAGAACCCGGCCTGGCCGGGTTTTTCTATTTCTTAATTTTATCGAAAAACAATAAAAATATATTGACAGTCAATTTTCGCGATGATAAGATGAGGCCACAAAAGGGGGAATCTTCCATGGAAAAGAATACGGTCCGGCATTTGGCAAAGGTCCTCCGAGTTCTGGTCCTTGCTGTGCTGGTGTTGAATCTGATCTGTTTGCCGCTGGTGCCCGGGATTGTGGCCTATGTGTCCGACGGCGGCCCAGGTCTGCTGGTCCGGGCCGTGAAGGAGGAAGTAGAAATGTGGCTGGGACAGGGCAACGAAGCGCATTTTCCCATAGCTGTCGTTTTCCTTACCTCTTGGACCGCCGTTTGGGGGGAAGCGTACACCTCGCTGCTGACCCTGTTCTACTGGCTGTGCGGTATTTGCACCGCACTGATCCTGTGGCAGGCCAAGAAGGTGCTGAATACCGTTCTGGCGGGTGACCCCTTCCGGATGGTCAATGCCCATGCCTTAAAGCGGGCCGCCATCTGCTGTTGGCTGATCTCGGGCGCGGCTCTGGTGCGCCTGATTCTATGGTTGTGGATGGAAAGAAACGCGGCGCCGCTGTTTACCTATAACACGCTGTTTGTCCCGGCCTTTTTCATGGCGGGTCTGCTGTTCCAGGTCATGTCCGCCCTGTTCCGTCAGGCGGCGGAACTGAAAGAAGACCAGGATCTGACCATCTGAGGGGGCGGGGAAATGAGGATCGTCGTCAATCTGGACGTAATGATGGCAAAGCGGAAAATGTCTCTGGGGGAGCTGGCCCAGAAGGTGGACATCACCATGGCCAACCTGTCCATCCTGAAAAACAACAAGGCCCGGGCCATCCGGTTCTCCACCCTGGAGGCCATCTGCGCCGCACTGGACTGCCAGCCGGGGGACATTCTGGAGTTCGTCCCGGATGAGGAGGCGCGGTGATGGCACGAAAGGGAAAACGGCGTCTGTGGGTCCTGCTGGCGGCGGCCGCTATTTTGCTGGCGGGCTGGCATATGGGCCGGGAGAGCCCGCAGGACAGGGTGACAGCCCGGTTTGAGGCGGACCGCCCCGCCCTGGAGAAGCTGGCACTTCTGGCACTGGAACAAGGAAACACAGAAGAACTTACACCGCCCAATGACTGGAAAGGAATTATGCTTTACGGAAAATATGCCGATACTCCAGTGGTGGAGTTCTCCTTCGACGGCTCCGGCTTAGGCTCCTCCACCGCCTATTGGGGGGTGAACTATGTCCCCGACGACCGTCCGCTGGGGTTTCAGGGGGATGCCTGGGACTACTGGAAGGCACAGGGCGAGGGCCGGCTCTATTACGAGCCGGAGGGGGACAACACCTGCTATGTTCAGCGGCTGGCTCCCTGCTGGTATTACTACGAGGCCCGGTTCTGACCGAGGCGATGGAGGAAGCGAGATGAAACGAGCTCTGATTACTTTGACGGCGGCCATCTGCCTGTCCCTGTCCGCTTGTTGCGAAAGCGGGGAGCCCTGTGACCTGATCGTGGTCAACGACAGCGGAACTGTGATCTACTCCGTTGCCTTGGACTGGGAGGACCAGACCATGGGGGTGCGGGACGCTGGGGGCCGGGCCCTGCTGGAGCGGGGCGAGACCTTCGGGATTCCCCTGGAGGGGGAGACAGGGCGGTTTACCGTCACTCTGGCTGACGAGAATGACCGGCCCCTGGGCCGGGCGACGGCAAGCTACCGGGGACGGCCCATTTGGCTGACCCTGGAGGAGGACAGAACGGTGTCGGTAAGGGAGGAAGCATTGGATGGAGATGGCGCTGCGTGACCTGGTCCTGCCCGCCGCCCTGTGAGATTTGATCTTTGAGAAATGTATCTAAGAAAGGAAAGAACATAATAACAAGTTTCACCTCTCCCTGTCATACAAATAGGGGAGAGGTGATTTTTCATGGGAGATAAGAGACCCCGCCGGCCCGGGCTGCTGGAAAAAACGGCGGAGCTGCTGGATCTGCCCGCCGACGCCCTGACCGGACTGCCCCGGCTGGAGCTGGTGGGGGACGGGGAGCTGCGCATGGAGAACCACAAGGGCATTCTGGCCTATGGGACGGAGGAGATCCATGTCAGCGGCGGAGCCTTCGTGGTCAAGATCACCGGCCATGACCTGGAGCTGCGGGCCATGACTGGGCTGGAGCTTCTGGTCACCGGCAGGATCACCCAGATCCAGCTGGGCTGAGGGGGCGGGAGCATGAAGTGGCTGATGAATTTTCTCCGGGGAATGGTCACGCTGACCGTCACCGGTCCGTTCCCGGAGCGGCTGGTCAATCTCTGCGCCCAGGAGCAGGTGGATTTCTGGGCGGTGACCTGGTTGGACGGGAACACCCTGCGCTTTGTCACCCGCCGCCGGACGCTGTCCCTGCTGCGCCGTCTGGCGGAGCGGGTGGACTGTCAGGTCACGGTGGAGAAAAGCCGGGGACTGCCGGATTTTCTCCTCCGGTTCCGGAGCCGGTACGCCTTTCTGGCGGGACTGGCCCTGTCCCTGTGCGCCGTGGCGGTGCTGTCCCGGTTCGTGCTTACCATTGAGGTGACGGGCAACGACCGGGTGCCCACTGCCGTCATTCTCACCCAGCTGCGGCAGTTGGGCGTCCGGCCGGGGGTGTACGGACCCTCCATCGACCGGCAGCAGGTGGCCCAGGAGGCCATGCTGGAGCTGGAGGACCTGTCCTGGATGGGCATCAACCTCCACGGCACCCGGCTGGAGGTCATTGTGCGGGAGCGGGTGCCCAGACCGAAGCGGCTGGACGAGAAAGAGTATTACGATGTAGTAGCTGAGGCCGACGGCATCATTACCCATGTGGAGGCGGAGCTGGGGGACGCTGTGGTACAGGAGGGGGACACGGTGCTGGCGGGGGAGGTGCTGATCTCCGGGACGGTGACCATGGAGCCGCCGGAGTACAGCGATCTGCCCGCCCGGTACTACCAAACCCACGCCCGGGGCCGGGTGTGGGCCAGGACCTGGCGGGAGCTGACAGCGGTCATCCCCACCCAGACTGTGGTGAAGGAGTACACCGGAGGGGAGCGGAGCCGCTGGTCCCTCTGTGTGCTGGGACGGCGGATCACCCTATGGGACGGCGGCGGGGACTGGGAGGCCTGGGACCAGGTGACCCGGAGCCGCCGGGCGGTCCTGCCGGGAGGGGCGGCGCTGCCACTCTCCCTGGAGCGGGAGGTCCGCCGGGCGTACATCCCCCGGACGGTAGAGGTAAATCTGGAGGCGGCTCAGACCATGCTGGAGAACCAGCTGGCGGCCCGGCTGGAGCAGCTGGTGGGGGAGGACGGCACGGTGGAGTCCTCCGCCTGCTCCGCCCGGGTGGAAGGGGGGCTGCTCCGGGTCACGCTGATGGCCGAGTGCCGGGAGGAGATCGGAAAGGAGGTCCCGGGAACCGTGGTCCTGCCCGAGGAGCCGCCGCAGCAGGAAGAAACAGATACCCCGTAGAGCGGGGGCTTCTTACCACCTCCGGGCGGCCCCATGGGGCCGCCCCTGCGGTAAGACCGGAAGTGCGGGCGCAGGAACGCGTCACGATGCGTCCCACGGAAGGGTGCCTGACCGGCACACGGCCTGCCGCGAGGAACTGCCTGGGGCGGCTTTTCCGCGCGAATTTCTTCCTGATTGGGATATTGAAAAGAGGAGAAAAAAAGCATATACTAGAAAAAATACCACACGGAAGCGAGGACAAGATCGTTGGCATCAGAGAAGATTGAACTGGATGTTCTGACCATGCAGGACCTGTTTGGCGTCAGCGACACCAATCTGAGGATCCTGGAACAGGAACTGGGAGTGAAGCTGGTCACCCGGGATGGAGACGTGGAGGTCTCCGGACAGGAGGAGGGTAATATCCGCCTTGCGGTCCAGACCCTGGAGATGCTGAACCAGATGCGGGGTATCGGGGAAAAAATCGACGAGTTCGCCGTGGTGCGGGCTTTGGAGTCGGTGCGCCAGGGCCGGGCGGAGGAGACCGTCACCGCCATGAAGGACGTGGTGGCCTATACCTACAGCGGCGCCCCGGTGAAGTGCCGTACCCTGGGCCAGAAAAAGTATATCAAGGCCATTGAGGAGAACACCGTCACCATCTCCATCGGCCCTGCCGGCACGGGCAAGACCTATCTGGCGGTGGCGGAGGCGGTCCGGGCGCTGAAGGACAAGAAGGTCAACAAAATTGTTATGTGCCGCCCGGCGGTGGAGGCGGGGGAGAAGCTGGGCTTCCTCCCCGGCGACCTGCAAAACAAGGTGGACCCCTACCTGCGGCCCCTGTACGACGCTCTGGACGAGATGCTGGGCCCGGAGACGGTGCAGAGTTACATGGAAAAGCGGATCATCGAGATCGCGCCCCTGGCCTATATGCGGGGCCGGACGCTGAAGTCCATGTTCCTGCTGTGCGACGAGTGCCAGAACATGTCCATTTCCCAGCACCTGATGATCCTCACCCGTCTGGGCGAGGGCTCCAAAATGGTGCTCACCGGCGACGTGACCCAGATCGACCTGCCTTCCCCCGAGGACTCGGGACTGGAGCGGTGCGCCCAGATCCTGGAGGGCATCGACGACATCAAGGTCATCCGCCTGTCCGGGGCCGACGTGGTCCGCCACCGGCTGGTGGGCAAGATCATTGACGCCTTTGAGAAGAACAAGGCGGGGATCGAGAAGAAGCCCGACCAGAACAAGCCCCCCTTCCACAAGGGCGGGAATAAGAACTTCCGGAAGAAATAAGAACAGAGCCCCCTGTGCGTCCCATCCTGATGCAGGGGCGGCCCTGTGCGGCCGTCCGCGGACGGCGCGGATGGCGATTGATACAAAGGAGAACCCATGGTATGGAACATGAGAAAAAGCGTTTTTTATCCTATATCTGCCCCCACTGCCGCCAGTCGGTGATCGTGGAGCGGGACCTGTTTGCCCTGGCCGCCACCACCAACCACATCAAATGTCCCTGCGGCAAGTCGGAGCTGACGGTGGACTTTATGCCCAACCGGGTCCAGCTGACGGTGCCCTGCTTGTTCTGCGGCCGGGAGCATGAGGTGTCCTGCCCCTCTCACGCCTTCATCCGGGAGAAGGCACTGGCCTTCTCCTGCGCCGCCTCCGGCCTGGACTGCTGCTATGTGGGGGAGGAGGGGCCGGTCTATGCCGCCACCGCCCGGCTGGAGCAGGCGGTGGACAAGCTGGAGGAGGACGCCGAGGAGAAGGGCGCCTTCCTGGATGAGATCGTCATGCACGAGGTCCTGTCCGAGATCAAGGACATTGCCCAGCGAGGCGGCATCTCCTGTGCCTGCGGCAGCAAAAACTGGACCTTCCAGGTCAATTACAGCTCGGTGGATCTGATCTGCGCGGACTGCGGGGCCCAGATGCGGATTCCGGCCGCCACCGCCGACGACATCGACGATATCTGCTGCAAGACCAATCTGCTGATCCGGGGGAAAGGGAGAGAATGAGCCTGTATTACGAACATAAGGTCCGCCTGGCCGGCATGGACGTGGACGGCCGGGGGATCTGCAAGGCCTCGGCTCTGCTCAACCACCTTCAGATCGCCGCTACCCTGGCGGCGGAGGCGGGCGGTTTTGGCCGGGAGACCCTCATCCAGGGCTACGGAGCCTTCTGGATGCTGGCCCGGTCCTGGTATCGGCTGGACCGCCCCCTGAGGTGGGAGGAGGATATCACCATTCGTACCTGGCACCGGGGAGGCAAGGCCGCCATGATGTACCGGGATTACGATATCCTGGTGAACGGCGAGCCGGTGGGCGAGTCTGTGTCCGGCTGGGTGCTGGCCAATGTGGAGACCCACAGGCTGATGCGGCTGTCCGCCATCCGGGAGCTGGCGGGCACCGGGGGCGGTGAGCTGTGCAAGGACCGGACCCTGAGCAAGCTGCACTGCCCCGAAAACCTGCGTGAGGCTGAGCACCGCCTCATGCGGTACAGCGATACCGATATCAACGGCCATGTGAACAACACCCGGTACGCCGATTTCGCCTGTGACGCCGTCCACCTGGAGCGGCTGGAGGAGGACCGGTTCTTGTCCTCCATGCAGATCGGCTACCTGGCCGAGTGCCGCCCCGGCGACCTCATCACCATGGAGGCGGCGGAGGAGGCGGAAAACGCCTATGTCCGCGGTATGGACGAGAGCGGCAAATCTCGCTTTGAAGCCGCCCTGTTTTTTGGCAAAGTGCTTCCTTGACAACCCCGGAGCAGGGGGGTAAAATATTCCTAATATCTAACTGGAGCCAAAGAGACGCCCCGGTCAGCCGGGGAATAGAAAAGGAGTTGTAAGCTATGGTCAATCAGGACGCCGCCCAGAAATTTGTCAAGCAGGGGCTTACCTTTGATGACGTGCTGCTCATCCCCGCCGCCAGCGATGTGCTGCCTGCCGACATTGATCTGCGTACCCGTCTGACCCGCAAGGTCCATCTGAACATCCCCCTGATCAGCGCCGCCATGGATACCGTCACCGAGTACCGCATGGCCATCGCCATCGCCCGGGAGGGCGGCATCGGCATCATCCATAAGAATATGTCTATCAGCCAGCAGGCCGAGCAGGTGGATATGGTGAAGCGCAGTGAGAACGGCGTTATCACCAACCCCTTCTGGCTGGGCCCCGGCCACACCCTGGCGGAGGCCGACGAGCTGATGGCCAAGTTTCGGATCTCCGGCGTGCCCATCTGTGATAACGGAAAGCTGATCGGCATCATCACCAACCGTGATATGAAGTTCGAGACCGATATGAACCAGCTGATTGACAACGTGATGACCAAGGAGAACCTGGTCACCGCGCCCGAGGGCACCACCCTGGCCGAGGCCAAGGAGATCCTCCGCCAGCACAAGATCGAGAAGCTGCCCATCGTGGACAAGGATTTCCATCTGAAAGGCCTCATCACCATCAAGGATATCGAGAAGGCCACCGTATACCCCAACTCCGCCCGTGACGACAAGGGCCGCCTGCTGGTGGGCGCCGCCATCGGCGTCACCGCCGACGTGTTGGACCGGGTCGCCGCCCTGGTGGAGGCCGGCGCCGACGTGCTGGCTCTGGATTCCGCCCACGGCCACTCCCAGAATATTCTCAACTGCGTCAAGCGCATCAAGTCCCTGTATCCCGACGTCCAGCTGATTGCCGGCAACGTGGCCACCGCCGAGGGCACCCGCGCCCTCATCGAGGCGGGCGCCGACTGCGTCAAGATCGGCATCGGCCCCGGCTCCATCTGTACCACCCGCGTGGTGGCCGGCATCGGCGTGCCCCAGATCACCGCTGTCTATGACGCCGCCTGCGTGGCCGCTCAGTACGATATCCCCATCATCGCCGACGGCGGCGTGAAGTTCTCCGGCGACATCGCCAAGGCTCTGGCCGCCGGCGCCAGCGTGGTCATGCTGGGCTCCCTGCTGGCCGGCTGTGAGGAGTCCCCCGGCGACACCGAGGTGTTCCAGGGCCGCCAGTTCAAGGTCTACCGCGGCATGGGCTCCCTGGCCGCCATGAATCAGGGCTCCAAGGATCGCTACTTCCAGCAGAACAACAAGAAGCTGGTCCCCGAAGGCGTGGAGGGCCGCGTGCCCTACAAGGGAGCCGTGGGCGAGACCGTGTACCAGCTCATGGGCGGCCTGAAGGCCGGTATGGGCTACACCGGCTGCCACAATATCGAGGAGCTGCATAGCAACGCCCAGTTCATGCAGATTACCGCCGCCGGTCTCCGGGAGTCTCACCCCCACGATATCTATATCACCAAGGAAGCTCCCAACTACACCGTCAACCCCACCTGAGTGCTGTGACCGTTCAGGGCCGCGCCGGACCGGCGCGGCCCTGTTTTTGCGAAAGAGAGACAAAAAATGGAGCGCTATACCCAAAAGAACGACCGCTCGATCACGGTGGATCCGGAGCGGATGGAGGAGGCCCTGGCCCGGTTGGCCGCCTTCGAGGACATGGCGGAGGATTTGCAGCGGGAACAGGTGACCATCGCACAGACCCTAGAGGACCTGCGGAGCCGGGGCAAGGACCGGACCGTTCAGTTCAAGGAGCTGCTGGCCAGAAAGCTGGTCAACAACAATATGAAGCTTCTGCTGGAGCGCTACGGGATCAAGCTGTGAGAGTGTCAAAAACGGGACGCCGCCGGCGTCCCGTTTTTGTTCCGAGCCGGGGGATAGATCCTCCGAGTCATTGGCAGGAAAAAAGAAGAATTAGCTGCCCCTCTTTTTTTTGAAAAAAAAGTGTGCTAAAATAACCTCTGATTATATTGTCGAAAGGAGGGAGACCGATGCTGAAGCTGATCCTGGGCCGTGCCGGGGCCGGCAAGACAACGGCGGTGCTGGACCGCCTGTGCCGGGCGGGCCAGGAGCGGCCCCAGGTTCTCATTGTTCCGGAGCAGCAGTCCCACGAGGCGGAACGGGCCCTGTGTAAGATGGGCGGGGACGGGGTCTCCCTTTACGCTGAAGTGCTGTCCTTCAGCCGCTTGGCCAACCGGGTGTTCCAGCAGGCCGGAGGCCTGGGGACGGAGGAGTTGGACGGAGGCGGCCGCTTGCTGCTGATGTACAGCGCCGTCAAGTCCGTGTCCGGTCAGCTGACGGTGTACAGCCGGCCCTCCCGTCGGCCCATCTTCCTCCAATCCCTGCTGGCAACGGTGGACGAGCTGAAAAGCTGCTGTGTCCCGTCCGAGGTCCTCATCACCGCCGGCCGGGAGACGGGTGGTCCCGAGGGAGACAAGCTGCGGGACTTGGGGCTGATCTGCGGGGCCTATGACGCCCTGACCGCCCACGTAGCGCTAGACCCCCGGGACCGGCTGACCCGGGCGGCGGAGAAATTGGACAGTTGCCTCTGGGCCAAGGGAAAGGACCTGTGGCTGGACGGCTTTACCGACTTTACCCCCCAGCAGGGGGAGGTCCTCCGCAGACTGCTGGCCCAGGCGGAGACGGTGAACGTGACCCTTACCTGCGACCGTCTGGAGGAAGACGAGGGGGGGACCGGCATCTTCTCGCCTGCCCGAAAGACGGCGGCCTGGCTGATCCGGCTGGCCAAAAAAGCGGGGGCGTCCTGTGAGGTGGAACACCTTGTCAGCGATTGTTCCAGAAAAGCGGAGGCACTGAAATTTCTGGAAGAGAATCTCTTTGCCCGCGGGGAGACCGATCCGGTGGACTCTGGCGGCTCGGTAGAACTGTTCCAGGCCGGCGGCCCACGGTCCGAGGTGGAGTGGGCGGCGGCGCGTATCCTCCAAATGACCCGGGAGGAGGGGCTGCGCTTCCGGGATATCGGTGTGGTGGCCCGGAATTACGGGGAGTACCGGGACCTGGTGGAGTCGGTGTTCCCCCGGTATGGGGTCCCGGTGTTTTCCTCGGTGATGACGGATATCCTGGAAAAACCGGTGCTGGCCCTGGTCACCGCCGCGCTGGATACGGTGGCGGGGGGCTACGCCTACGAGGACGTGTTCCGTTACCTCAAGACCGGCCTCACCGACCTGCCTGAGGAGGACCGGGACCTGCTGGAAAACTATGTGCTGAAGTGGGACATCCGGGGCAGCCGGTGGACCCAGGCCAAGGCCTGGAACTGGCATCCCAGGGGCTATGGCTTTCCTCTGGAGGAGGAAGATAAAGCCCTGCTGGACCGGCTGGACCGGGCGCGGCGGAGCGTGTCGGAGCCGCTGGAGCTTTTGCGGAAAAATCCCTTGAAAACAGGAAAGGGACAGGCGGTTGCCCTTTACACATTTATGGAGGCCATCGGGCTGCCCGACCGGCTGGAAGAGCGTGTGGAGGAGCTGGGACGACGGGGACAGCCCGCCCTGGCCGATGAATACCGCCAACTGTGGGAGATTTTGTGCGGAGGGCTGGAGCAGTGCGCGGCCCTGTTGGGGGACACACCCATGGAGCTGGAGGAATTTGCCCTTCTGTTTCGGCTGGTGCTGTCCCAGTACGACGTGGGCACCATCCCCGTCTCGCTGGACCGGGTGACGGCGGGGGAGACCACCCGCCAGACCGGACACCGGGTCAAGGCTCTGATCCTGCTGGGGGCGGACGACGCCTCTATTCCCAAGGTGGGGAGCTCCCCGGGCCTGCTGTCCGACGACGACCGGTCTCTCCTGGCGGTCTACGGCCTGGAGCTGAACAGCTCCGCCCGGGACCTGCTGTACCGGGAGATGACCACCGTATACCTGACCTGCTCCCGGCCCAGCCAGCGGCTGTTGGTGTCCTGGTCCGCCCAGGGCCCCGGGGGCGAGGAGCGCCGCCCCAGCTTCTTGGCGGAACGGCTCAAACTGCTGTTCACCGGTCTCCGGGTGCGGCGGGAGGGAGACCTGGGCGGCTCCTTCCGTCTGGAGGCCCCTCTGCCCGCCCTGGAGCAGGCGGGGCGGGACCCAGCCGCCCGCCGGGTCCTGGAGGGCTTGCCGGAATACGCCCGCCAGGTGGAGCGTCTGCTCCGGGCCTCCCGCTGGGAGCGGGGCAGCCTGTCCCGGCCGGCGGTGGACCGGCTGTACGGGAAGCGGGTGCCCATGTCCGCCTCCCGGATGGACAAGTATAAATCCTGCCATTTTTCCTACTTTATGCGCTACGGCCTGAAGGCGGAGCCCCGCAAGCCTGCCGGCTTTACAGCACCGGAATACGGGACCTTTGTCCACTATGTGCTGGAGCACGTCCTCCAGGATGAGATGTTCCGCCAGACGGCCCTGCCCGGCATGGAGGAGCTGGCCGGGGAGGACCGGAAAAAGCGGCTGCGCCGGCTGACCCAGGAGGCGGTGGACCGCTATGTGTCGGAGGAGCTGGGCGGCCTGGAGGGCCAGTCCGACCGCTTCCGGTACCTGTTCCGCCGTCTGCTGCGGTCCGTCCAGGCGGTGGTGGACAATGTGGCCGAGGAGCTGATGGATTCCCGGTTCAGGCCCATCTCCTTCGAGCTGGGCTTCGGACGCAATGAGGATCTGCCCCCCGTAGAACTGACGGTGGACGATGTGACCATCAGCGTCTCCGGTTTTGTGGACCGGGTGGACGGCTGGGTCCACGACGGCAGGCTGTATCTGCGGGTGGTGGATTATAAGACGGGCCGAAAATCCTTTGACCTCACCGAGGTGTGGAACGGCCTGGGACTCCAGATGCTTCTGTACCTGTTTACCCTGGAGGAAAAAGGAGAAAACCTTTACGGCCTGCCCGTGGAGGGGGCCGGGGTGCTCTACCTCCCCGCCCGGGACGCGGTGGTCCGGGGCAGCCGGGCCATGAGCGACGAGGCCTGGCGCAAGGCGCTGGACAAGGAGCTGCGGCGCAGCGGGCTGGTCCTCAATGACCGGACGGTGCTGGACGCGATGGAGCCGGCGGGAGAAGGCGGCTACCGCTTTCTGCCCCTGCGGGTGTCCAAGTCCACCGGCGCCATCTCCGGGGAGGCACTGGCTACGGCGGAGCAGCTGGGAAAGCTGGGCCGCCACATCCAGACCGTGCTGGAGGAGATCTGCCGGGAGCTTGCCCGGGGGGATATCTCCGCCGACCCCTTCTGGCGTGGGCCGGAGAAGAACGCCTGCCGTTACTGCGACTATGCCGCCGCCTGCCACTTTGAGGAGGGCCGGGGCGGGGACTGCCGGCGCTGGCTGCCCTCGGTGGGCGCGCAGGAGTTCTGGGAGAATGTGGAGCAAGAGGAATGAACGCCGTGCGCTGCACGCGATCAAGATACTGCCCCGGTGGGGCATAGGAACTGTGAGGGACCGATATGGACATTACACTGAATTATGTTGAGGCGGGGGAGGGCTTTCCCCTGGTGCTGCTCCACGGAAACGGGGAGGACCACACCTATTTTGAGCATCAGATGAGCCCCTTTTCCGCCCATTACCGGGTCATTGCCCCGGACACCCGGGGCCACGGCAAGTCTCCCCGGGGAGAGGAACCCTTTACTCTGGAGCAGTTTGCCGAGGACCTGAAGGAGTTCCTGGACGGACTGGGGATCTGCCGGTGCCATCTGCTGGGCTTTTCCGACGGGGGCAATATCGCCCTGATCTTCGCGCTGAAATACCCCCAATATGTGGAGAAACTGATCCTGAACGGAGCCAATCTGGAACCTGACGGGTTGAAGCGGAGCGTCCGTCTGGCGGACAAGGCGAAATGGACCTGGCTCAAGGCCGTGGGCAAGGCGGACCCCAAGAAGCAGGCGGACTTTGAGATGGTGGACCTGATGGTCACCCAGCCCCATATTGATCCCCTGTCTCTGCGGAGCCTGCGGATGCCTACTCTGGTGGTGGCGGGAGAGAAGGACATGATCCTGGAGTCCCACACCCGTGCCATCGCCGCGCCCATCCCAAGCGCACGGCTGGCTATTCTGCCGGGAGACCACTTCCTGGCCCGGAAGGACCCGGAGAAATTCAACAGCCTGGTACTGGAATTCCTGGAGAAGGGCTGAACGTCAAAGGACAGTACATCACATCGTAAAAGAGGGAAGATCCATGGAAGACAACAAAAACATCCTCATCATCAACGACATGCCGGGGTACGGTAAGGTGGCTCTGGCGGCCATGCTGCCGATTTTGTCCAACCTGGGCCACAGCGTCTACAACCTGCCCACCGCCCTGGTGTCCAACACCCTGGACTACGGGAAGTTTACCATCCTGGACACCACCGACTATATGGTGCAGGCCATCGACGTGTGGAAGCAGCTGGGCTTCCAGTTCGACTGTATCACCACCGGCTTTTTGGCCTCGGCGGCCCAGGTGGGCATTATCCGGGACTTCATCGCCAGCCAGAAGAAGGATGGCCTGCTGGTCATGACCGATCCCATCATGGGCGATGACGGCAAGCTGTACAACGGGGTGACCCAGGAGACGGTGGAGAATATGCGCCGTCTCATCGGGGTGGCCGACGTCATCGTGCCCAACCTGACCGAGGCCCAATTCCTCACCGGCCTGTACCAGGGGCGGGAGTCCCTGTCGCGGGAGGAAGCGCGCCGGGTGGTGGACGGCCTGCTGGCCTTTGGCCCCCGGTCGGTGGTCATCACCAGCGGCGTGTCGCGGGAGTCGGGAGAACATGTGGTGTGGGGCTACGAGGGAAAGACCGGGGAGTATTTTACCATCCCCTTCCGCTTCATCCGGGTCCACTTCCCGGGGACCGGAGACATGTTCTCCGCCGTCCTGGTGGGCGAGCTGCTGAAGGGCCAGCCCCTGCGTCCGGCAGTCAAGCGGGCCATGGACGTGCTGGAGCGCCTCATCTTCCTGGAGCAGGATGAGATCGAGAAGAATAAGGGCATCCGCATTGAAAAGTTTCTTAGTGTGCTGAAGGAGTAAAATAGAGAGATAGAGAAAGAAGGAAATTGTATGTGGGCTGTTTTCGCGCTGCTGTCCGCGGTATTTGCCGCTCTGACCGGGATCCTTGCCAAGCTGGGTATGGAGGGGATCAACTCCAATCTGGGCACCGCCATCCGTACGGTGGTGGTGCTGGTCATGGCCTGGGCCATCGTTTTCGCCACCGGGAAACACACCGGTATCAGCGATATTACCACCCGGGGATGGGTCTTTCTGGTCCTGTCCGGCCTGGCTACCGGACTGTCCTGGATCTGCTACTTCCACGCCCTGCAAATCGGGGAGGCCAGCAAGGTCATCCCTATCGACAAGTTCAGCGTGGTCATCTCCATGGTGCTGGCCTTTCTGGTGCTGGGGGAGAAGGTCACGGTGACCAAGGTGATCGGCGGCGCCCTGATTGCCGCAGGTACCTTCGTGCTGATTTTGTAAAAGAGGGAAAATTTTAGTTTATGGATGTATTATGGGGCGTCGGGGACGCCGCCCCCTACGCACGGTTTACAATATGGCTT
>NZ_JADYTU010000010.1 GCF_021531375.1 Pseudoflavonifractor phocaeensis | reverse complement strand
CCTTGTCAGCCTCACTCAGGTGGGACTCGCGGCGGGGAGCGCGGCGAAGACCCTCCTCAAAAGTGGGATACTCGGGCAACTCGTAGTCCAGCTTGATGGTCATAGCTTCGTTTACACCATTCATTGCAGTTCCCTCATTTCTAAAAAATTTGTGAGAATTTACTTTCCGGGCATAAATGATTCTCTTTACATATTGCATTTTAACCGAAAATCTGTAGAATGAAAAGTACCGATATTATATATTTGCTATACGAAAAAAGTATAAGCAATAAAATCTATAAAATAAAAGCGGGATATGATACTATGAATTTTAAGCAGTTAGAGTATTTTTCTGCCGTGGCGGAAGCCAAAAGCATCTCCATGGCGGCCCGAAAGCTCCATGTGGCCCAGCCCCCGGTGAGCCGGCAGATTTCCATGCTGGAAGACGAGCTGGGTGTGTGCCTGTTTTTAAGGAATAATAAAGGGATTGAACTGACGGAGGCGGGGCGCTGCCTCTATGAGCAGAGCCAGCAGATGTTCCAAAATCTGCGTATGATGGCGGATAGCGTCCGGGATGTGGGCGCGGGGGTGCGGGGCCAGCTGAAGATCGGCATCATTTATTCCAATATTCCGGTGGTGATGGACCACCTGCGGGAATTCCATGAGCAGTATCCTCAGGTGGAGCTGTATATCCGGCTGGGCGCCCCCACCGATCTGCTGGACGATCTGAACCGGGGAAAGCTCCATGTCCTGTTCCTCCGAAGCCAGACGGAAGAGGTCTCTGGCCTGCGGGAAAAGGTGCTGGGGGAAGACCCTCTGGAGCTGGTCATGACTGCGGACACCGACCCGGCCCCGGGGGAGAATTCCGTTCCCATCCAGGCCCTGAAGGGCGTCCCCATGTGTCTTCTGCGCAGCGACGATTTGTGGGGATACAGCAACCATCTGATCAACGAGTGCGAGCGGAAGGGCGTTTCCGCCAATATCGTCTGCCAGTGCTATGACACGCCCATGGCCATGCAGATGGTCCAGGCGGGGTTCGGCGTCAGCTTTCTGCCCCGGTCCATCGTGGGGACCCACCCTAATTCTGATATTTACGCCAAGCCCATCGAGGGCATCCATTCCAAGTCTTACCCCGTCCTGGTGTGGAGCGACGACATCTATTACGCCAGCTGCGTAAAACAGTTCATCGCTATGGCCAGAGCCACGGATTGGAACGCTTAACAGAAGGGTGTCCGGCGGCGGGTCTGGAGGGGAGAAACGGGGAAAAGACCCTTTCGGACAAAGGGAGAAAACGGCATTCTGCTTAATTTTTTTAAATATCAAAAAGAAAACGCCTTTGTCCAGACCTTGCAAAACGGGCACGGTGCTGATATGATATAGTCATAACAGAGGAAAAGAAGTAAATCTGCCCTTTCGTTTTCGTTGTGTTTTCCCAAATACTGAATCGAAAACCCCAAATGAAATTTATGAAGTGGAGGAAATCAACATGGCAAAGCTCGTAGAATGCATCCCCAATTTTAGCTGCAGCAAGGAGAAGGACGAGGCCACCTATAACGCTCTGGTGGAGACCGCCAACAGCGTCCCCGGCTGCACCCTGTTCGACGCCCAGACCGACGGCAACCACAACCGCTGCGTGTTCACCCTGATCGGCAACATCGACGCCATCGAGGAGGTCGCTTTCCAGCTGACCAAGGTCGCCACCGAGCGCATCGACATGACCAAGCACAAGGGCGAGCACAAGCGCATGGGCGCCACCGACGTCATCCCCTTCGTTCCCCAGTCCAAGGACGTCACCGTTGAGGAGTGCGTGGAGCTGACCAAGCGGCTGGCTCAGCGCATCTGGGACGAGCTGAAGGTCCCCTCCTTCCTGTATGAGGACTCCGCCACCCGTCCCGAGCGCCGCAACCTGGCTACCTGCCGCAAGGGCGAGTTCGAGGGTATGCCCGAGAAGCTGCTGCAGCCTGACTGGGCTCCCGACTACGGCGAGCGGAAGATCCACCCCACTGCCGGCATCACCGCCATCGGCGCCCGTATGCCCCTGGTCGCTTTCAACGTGAACCTGGCCACTTCCGATGTTGAGGTCGCCAAGAAGATCGCCAAGGTCATCCGTGGTTCCTCCGGCGGCTTCCGCAGCTGCAAGGCCATGGGCTTCATGATGGAGGACCGCGGCATCGCTCAGGTCTCCATGAACATGGTCAACTATGAGGACACCCCCCTGTATGTGGTCTATGAGCAGATCAAGGCTCTGGCCGAGCGCTACGGCACCTACATCGTGGACAGCGAGATCGTCGGCCTGACTCCCGCCAAGGCCATGATCGACTGCGCCGAGTTCTATCTGAAGGCCCGTGACTTCGACTGCCACAACCAGATCATGGAGTATCACCTCCTGGACATGAAGTAAGCCGAAGACCGGAAAGATAAAAGGAGAAAAACGACATGAAGAAATTAGCCGAACTGCAGACTTCTGAGTTTGTTGACCTGCTGGCTTCCGACGCTCCCGCTCCCGGCGGCGGCTCCGCCGCTGCTCTGGAGGGTGCTCTGGGTGCCGCTCTGACCGCCATGGTGTGCGGTCTGACCACCGTGGGCAAGAGCAAGGAGAAGTACGCCGAGTATCAGGAGTTTGTCATCGCCAGCCAGGCGAAGGCCACCGATCTGAAGGCCCGCTTTGTGGACGTGATGGACCGTGATACCGAGG
Source organism: Pseudoflavonifractor phocaeensis (assembly GCF_021531375.1). Lineage (GTDB taxonomy): Bacteria > Bacillota > Clostridia > Oscillospirales > Oscillospiraceae > Lawsonibacter > Lawsonibacter phocaeensis_B. The sequence continues at coordinate 58,465 of NZ_JADYTU010000010.1, read as the reverse complement.
CTTTCAACGTGGTCAGCGCCGCGTTTGGTATGCCCAAGGCTACCGACGAGGAGAAGGCCGCCCGCTCCGCCGCCATCCAGAAGGGCCTGGAGGGCTGCACCGCCACTCCCTTTGAGATGATGGAGCTGGCCACCGAGACTCTGGAGCTGACCGCCGAGCTGCTGGGCAAGACCAACGACAGCGCCGCCAGCGACCTGGGCGTGTCCGCTCTGTCCCTGCGCGCTGCCATCCAGGGTGCCTGGCTGAACGTGCTCATCAACATCGGCAGCCTGAAGAACAAGGAGCTGGCCGCTGATTACCGCGCCAAGGGCGAGGCCATGCTGGCCCGCGCTCTGCCTCTGGCCGACAAGATCTACGAGACTGTTCTGGCTGCTATGTAAATCATTGACGGATAGGTCCCGCCTGTCCGAGACCGAGGGAGGTCGCTTCGGCGGCCTTCCTCGGTTGCTATTATCACGACTGTTATACCGGCCGCGCGGCGGTTGATCCCCGGACCGTCGGCCCGTGATCCCGGAAGAGTGGTCCGTGCTGCCTGTTTTTCCGGAATGTAATCATGATCGCCGCGCGCAGCCCCATTTACGATACAAAAAGAGCCGGCCCCCGGCCGGCACTGCTGGAAGGGAGAACCTACCATGGAATGGACGCTTTTGACCCAGGATCAGTATCTTACCACGCTGTGGTCCGGCGGGACCACCACCCAGATGGCCATTGCGCCTGAGGGCGCCGTGTACGCCGACCGGGACTTTTTGTGGCGGTTCAGCTCCGCTAAGGTGGAGCTGGAGCACTCCGATTTTACGCCGCTGCCCGACTATGTCCGGCTGATCTCCGTGCTGCACGGCGAACTGGACATGAAGGTGGGGGAGGGAGAGCGGTTCTCTCTGGCCCCGCTGACCCTGTGCTCCTTTGACGGCGGTACCCCGGTGGAGTCCTGGGGCAAGTGTACTGACTACAATCTGATGCTCCGCAAGGGACAGGCCCAGGGCAGCGCACAATCCCTGGTGCTGGAGCCCGGCTCCGCCTGCACTTGGACCGCCAGTGTCCCCGCGCCTCTGGACTACCCCAACTGCACCGTAGCTCTGTACTGTGTGTCCGGCGCGGTCAAGGTGGACGGGGTGGAGGCTCAGGAGGGCCAGTTCCTGCTGTGCCGCCAGGCCGATCCCAGCCAGACCGTGAAGCTGGTGACGGAGGAGGGCGCCGCCCTCATGGCTGCGGTGATTTTCACCCGCTGAGTCCCGGCGGAAACGGGACGACCCATTGGAAAGGAGCTGAATTCCCATGGCCCAACTGCTCGCCGGCGCCCCTGTGGCCGAGGCGCTGTGTGCCCGAATCCGGGCGGGGGTGACTCTGCTGCGCAGCCGGGAGGTGACGCCCACCGTGGCCATTGTCCGGGTGGGGGAGCGCCCCGCCGACCTGTCCTATGAGCGGGGCTTTACCAAGCGGGCCCAGTCCCTGGGCATCGCGGTGATCCGTACCCTGCTGCCGGAGGACGTGAGCGAGGGAGAACTGATCCGCGTCCTGGAGGATATCAGCGGGAACTGCCGTATCCACGGCTGTCTGCTGTTCCGCCCCCTGCCTGACCGGCTGAATACCTCCGGGGTGATGGGAGCCCTGTGTCCGGAAAAGGATATCGACTCCATGACCAGTACCTCTATGGGGGGACTGATGGTCCGGGGGGCGGCTGGATTCCCGCCCTGTACCGCCGCGGCCTGCATGGAGCTGCTGCGCTACTACCAGGTGGAGCTGACCGGACGGAACGTGGCCATGATAGGCAGCGGCATGACGGTGGGAATGCCCACGGCCATCCTGCTGATGAACCAGGGAGCCACGGTGTCGGTGTGCAACATCTTCACCGACCCGGCCCGGATGACGGAACTGTGCCAGGGGGCGGATGTCATCATCTCCGCCGCCGGGAAGGCCGGACTCATTGGCCGGGAGCATGTCCGTCCCGGCCAGGTGGTGGTCGATGTGGGGGTCAGCCCGGGGGCGGACGGAAAGCTCCACGGAGACGTGGCCTTTGACGAGGTAGAACCCGTGGTGGCCGCCCTGACCCCGGTGCCCGGGGGCGTGGGTGCGGTGACCTCCACGGTGCTGGCCGCCCACACGGTGGAGGCGGCTTTGCGCACCCAGGGATTGGCCCTGGAGTAAGGAAAACGTATGGTAAGGAGGCGCGGCTTATGACCGGCCAGGAAGCTGTTGAACTCATCCACCAGGAGGCGTGGACCGGACGGACGCCGGGGCTGACCCGGATCACGGAGCTGCTGCGGCGGCTGGGAGACCCCCATAAAAGCCTGAAATTCGTCCATATTACCGGAACCAACGGAAAGGGCTCCACTGCGGCGATGGTGGCCTCCGTCCTGACCCGGGCGGGGCTCAAGACGGGACTGTACACCTCGCCCCACCTGTGGCGCTTCCACGAGCGGTTCCAGGTCAACGGACAGCCCATCCCCGACCAGGACCTGGGCCGTATCGGAGAGCGGGTCATCAAGGCCGGCCGGGAGATGGAGGATACGGCCACCGAGTTTGATTTGATGACCGCCTTGGGGATGCTCTATTTCCAGGAGGCGGGCTGCGACCTTGTGGTGCTGGAGGTGGGCCTGGGCGGCCGCCTGGACGCCACCAATGTGATCCCCTCCCCTGAAGTGGCCGTCATTACCAACATCGGCTTGGAACACACCCAGGAGCTGGGCAACACCCGGGCGCTGATCGCCGCCGAAAAGTCCGGGATCATCAAGCCGGGCTGTTCCGCGGTCCTCTACCACCAAAGCCGGGAGGTAGAGGAAGTGGTGGAGCGTGCCTGCCGGGAGGCTGGCGTCACCCTCACCGTCACCGCACCGGATACCCTGGAGATCCTGTCCTCCGGCCGGGAGGGCCAGGTGTTTCGCTACCGGGGCGAGGGCCCCTTCCGCATCAGTCTGCTGGGCGATTATCAGACCTTCAACGCCACCGTGGCCATCGACATCGTCAAGGCCTTGAGAGCACGGGGCTGGACCATCCCGGATGAGGCCTTGAAGCGGGGCCTGGATCGGGCTGTTTGGCCCGCCCGGATGGAACTGGTGCGCCGGGACCCCGACGTGATTCTGGACGGCGGCCACAACCCCCAGTGTATGGAGGCCTTGAGCCAGAGTCTGAGACAGCTGTATCCGGACCGGAAGATCTGGTTTTTGACCGGCGTGCTGGCGGACAAGGACTATGGCGCCATGTTTGAGCAGATCATCCCTCTGGCCAAGGGCTTTGTCACCATCACACCGGACAGCCCCCGGGCCATGACTGCCCAGGATCTGGCCGCTTATATGGAAGAGAAGGGACAGCGGGCCGTCCCCTGCGACTCCACCCGGCAGGGCGTGGAGACCGTTCTTGAGCTGGCCTCACCGGAGGATGTCGTGTGCATCTGCGGCTCCCTCTATATGATCGGCGAGGTCCGTCATATCCTGGGCCTGTGCTGAGGACGGAAGAAGATGTCATAGGGCCCCGGCGCTGAAAGGAGCGCCGGGGCCTTTTGCGGTCCGAAAGGACCGGGAGACGAGGGAATATAGGGAGAAAGCCGAGAAAAATGGTGAGGAAAAGCGCCGCTGGACTTGACACCGGCGGGGGGAGATGATAATATAATGAGCTGTAACCAGCGCGAGGAACGGAAAGAGTAGCGTTGAGCCAACGAACAGAGAGGGCCCTTCACCGGCTGAAAGGGGGCCTGCCGCGGCGGAGCGTGAAGTGCGTCCGGGAGCGCGGGGCGTAATGGCCCCCGGTTCGGCCCCGATAGCGGCCGGAACAGTGAGAAATGAGAGTGGAACCGCGATTTTGTCGCCTCTTATGCCCGAGACGGGCGTGAGAGGCTTTTTTGTTTGTCTGCGACCATGAAGTGTGGAGGAGAAAGCCCATGTTCAAAGCTCTGAATGAGACGCTGGAGGCATACCAGCGCCGGGACCCGGCGGCCCGGTCCAAGCTGGAGATCTTTTTGCTGTACCAAGGGGTCCACGCCACCCTGTATCACCGCCTGGCCCACTGGCTATACTGTCATAACTGGCGGTTTCTGGCCCGGTTCGTCTCCCAGTGGAGCCGGTTCTGGACCGGGATCGAGATCCACCCCGGCGCCAAGATCGGCCGCCGCTTCGTCATTGACCACGGTATGGGCATCGTCATCGGTGAGACTGCCGAGGTGGGGGATGACGTGCTGCTCTACCATGGTGTGACCCTGGGAGGCACCGGCAAGGACCAGGGCAAGCGACATCCCACCATCGGCAATAATGTGCTCATCGGCTGCGGCGCCAAGATTCTGGGCCCCTTCAAGGTGGGGGACGGCGCCCGTATCGCCGCCAACTCCGTGGTGCTCAGCGAGGTGCCGGAGAACGCCACCGCCGTGGGCATTCCCGCCCAGATCGTCCGGATTGCCGGCCGGGTCACCCACTACGCCGACGATGTGGACCAGACCAGCGTGAACAATCCTACCCTGGAAAAGCTGGCCACTCTGGCCGCGCGGGTAGAAGAACTGGAAAGACGGCTGGAAGAGCAGAGCGAAACGTGAGGGGGCCTTGCCAAAGTCCGGCTGTCTCAGAACAAACAGAAAATATTTGCAGAAGGAGAAACGACCATGCTGTTATACAATTCCGCCACCCATAAAAAGGAAGAGTTCACGACCCATACCCCCGGCCATGTGGAGATGTACACCTGCGGCCCCACGGTGTACCACTTTGCCCACATCGGCAACCTGCGTTCCTACATCATGGAGGACGTGCTGGAGAAATTCCTCCGCTGGTCCGGCTATGACGTGAACCGTGTCATGAACATTACCGACGTGGGCCACCTCAGCTCCGACGCCGACACCGGCGAGGACAAGATGCTCAAGGGCGCCCGCCGGGAGCACAAGACCGTCATGGAGATCGCCCAGTACTATACCGACGCCTTCTTCGCCGACTGCGAGAAGCTGAATATCAAGCGCCCCGACGTGGTTGAACCCGCCACCAACCGCATCGACGACTATATCAAGATCGTCTCCGGACTGCTGGACAAGGGCTATGCCTATGTGGCCGGGGGCAACGTCTACTTCGACACCTCCAAGCTGGGCCGCTACTACGTCTTCAACGACCACGACGAGGAGGATCTGGCCGTGGGTGTCCGGGAAGGCGTGGAGGAGGACACCAACAAGCGCAACAAAAACGACTTCGTCCTCTGGTTCACCAAGTCCAAGTTTGAGGACCAGGCTCTGAAGTGGGACTCCCCCTGGGGCGTGGGCTATCCCGGCTGGCACATCGAGTGCTCCGGCATCTCCCTGAAATACAACGGCGAGTACCTGGACCTCCACTGCGGCGGCATCGACAACGCCTTCCCCCACCACACCAACGAGATCGCCCAGTCCGAGTCATACCTGGGCCATCCCTGGTGCAAGCAGTGGTTCCATGTCCACCACCTGAACACCAACTCCGGCAAGATGTCCAAGTCCAAGGGAGAGTTTTTGACTGTCTCCCTGCTGGAGGAGAAGGGCTACGATCCCCTGGCCTACCGCTTCTTCTGCCTCCAGTCCCACTACCGCAAGGGTCTGGTCTTTTCCTGGGAGAACCTGGACAACGCCCAGGGAGCCTATAACAAGCTCATCAAGCGTATCGCCGCTCTGAAGGAGAGCGACGGCCCGGTGGACGAGACCGTGGCCGCGGAGTTCAAGGAAAAATTTGAGCAGCAGGTGGGCAACGACCTGAATACCTCTATGGGCGTTACCGCTCTGTACGACGTGTTGAAGGCTAAGACCAACGATGCCACCAAGCTGGCCATCCTGAACAGCTTTGACCAGGTGCTGTCCCTGTCTCTGCTGGAGAAGGCCGCCAAGGTCCGTGAGGAGCAGGCCAAGGCCCAGACCGCCCAGGCCGCCGGCGGCTACACCATCACCGGGGAGGGAGATCCCGCTGTGGACGCCCTTGTCCTGGCGCGGTACGAGGCCAAGAAGGCCAAGAATTTTGCTGAGGCCGACCGCATCCGTGACGAGCTGAAGGCTCAGGGCATTGAGATCACCGACGTGCCCGGAGGCGCAACCTGGAAGCGCGTCTGATCCAACACATAAAAAACTTCGCCCCTCTGCCGCAAAACGGCAGAGGGGCGAATCGTTATTCGCGATTTACACTGGCTACGAATGCGGCGATATCGTCAGGGTGGGTGACAGAATAGCGATCCTCAGGGGGATAGACAGCGCCGCCAAAATAGATGGCGGGGTTGCCGGTGGTGCTGCGGTCATAGACGGTGCGGTGCATGGCGGCGTGCATCTGGGTGGCGCCGGTCATCTCCCGGACCCAGGGGGCGTTTTCTGGGGTGATACCGGCGCCGGGCAGGATCTGAATGCGTCCGGCGGCATACTCGATCATCTCCTTGAGGGTGAAAATACCCTCGGGAACGGTGGGCTTCTGGCCGCTGGACAGTACCCGGGTGACGCCCAGGTCCATCAGAATGTCCAGCGCCGTTTTCCAGTCGGGAACCACATCAATGGCCCGGTGGAACACGGATTCCTTGTCCCCGATGACCGTCAGAATTTCTTTCGTACGTTCCACGTCGACGGTGGCATCCTCATGCAGAAAGCCGAAGACGATGCCGTCAGCCCCGTTGTCAAGGAAGAGCTTCGCGTCGGCCAGGATGGTCTCATATTCCACATCTGTGTAGCAGAAACCGCCCTCTCTGGGGCGAACCATGCACAGGACCTTCAGGTCTGGACAATGCTTTTTCACGGTGAGCAGCTCGCCCAGAGTGGGCGTCAGACCGCCGTGGAACAGGTCGGAGTTCAGTTCAACACGGCTTGCGCCGCCCTGATAGGCAGCGATCGCATCTGCGGCGGAGCCGCAGCAGCATTCAAATGTGATGTTTTTCATAAGTTGCCTCCCTATAGACCGACATCCTATATGGTGTCATACCAGGTGTCTTTGAAAAACAGCAAAGCACCGACTGCGGCCGCCTTTTGCTATTTTCAAACAAGCCCGATTTTTGATCAAAATTTGCGCTTTTATCATTGCGGATAAGCACATTATACCGGCGCTCATCCAATTGTCAAGGGAGACGGTACATGCCTCGGTGCCGTCTGTTCCATATGCACACCTTGACCGCCCGAGGGGAGATTTTTTTGCCGACCCATTGACAGGAGAGGGAGCGGTGTGCTATACTATAAATACACTAACAAGAATAATTCCTAATAATTTAAGTAAGAAAGTGAGGAAATTATTATGCCTGAACTGAAGGGAAGCAAGACCGAACAGAATCTGTGGACCGCTTTTGCCGGTGAGTCCCAGGCCCGGAACAAGTACACCTACTTTGCCTCCAAGGCCAAGAAGGACGGCTATGTCCAGATCGCCAATATCTTTGAGGAGACCGCGGCCAACGAGAAGGAGCACGCCAAGATCTGGTTCAAGCTGCTGGAGGGCATCGGCACCACCCCCGAGAATCTGAAGGCCGCCGCCGAGGGCGAGAATTACGAGTGGACCGACATGTACGCCACCATGGCCAAGGAGGCCAAGGAGGAGGGCTTCGACCACATCGCCTACCTGTTTGAGGAAGTGGGCAAGATCGAGAAGGAGCACGAGGAGCGCTATCTGAAGCTGCTGGCCAATGTGGAGGGCGGCATCGTCTTCTCCCGGGACGGCGACATGATCTGGCAGTGCGCCAACTGCGGCCATATCCATGTGGGCAAGCAGGCCCCCGAAGTCTGTCCCGTCTGCGCCCATCCCCAGGCCTACTTCCACCTGAAGGCCGAAAATTACTAAGCGGTACATAGAGCGTATCATATATGATCAGAGCCGGACACCCTCGGGTGCCCGGCTCTTTGCTGAACAAAAGCTCCCCCGCACAGTGTACGGGGGAGCTTGCAGGAAACAGTTACAGAACTTTGGACAGAAACAGCTGGGTGCGGGGGTTTTGAGGGTGGTCGAAGAATTCCTTGGGGGTGTTCTGCTCCACGATTTTGCCGCCGTCCATGAACAGCACCCGGCTGCCCACCTCCCGGGCGAAGCCCATCTCATGGGTGACTACCACCATGGTCATGCCCTCGTCAGCCAGCTGCTTCATGACCTCCAGCACTTCGCCTACCATTTCAGGGTCCAGGGCGGAGGTAGGCTCGTCAAAGAGCATGACCTTGGGCTTCATGGCCAGAGCACGGACGATGGCAATGCGCTGCTTCTGGCCGCCGGACAGCTGGTTGGGGTAGGCGTCTGCCTTGTCCTCCAGCCCTACCCGCTGGAGCAGGGCGGTGGCGGTATCGTCCGCCTCTTCCTGCTTCATGAGGCCCGTGCGTACCGGAGCCAGGGTGATGTTCTTCCGGATGGTCATGTTGGGGAACAGGTTGAAGTGCTGAAACACCATGCCCATCTGCTGGCGGATGGCGTTGATCTTGGCCTTGGGATCGGTGATGACGGTGTTTTCAAAGGTGATAATGCCGGCGGTGGGCTGTTCCAGCAGATTCAGGCACCGCAGAAAGGTGGACTTTCCGGAGCCGGAGGGGCCGATTACTACCACCTTCTCGCCGGGGTAGATGTGCTCGGAGATGTCGTCCAGGACCAGATGGTCCCCAAAGGACTTGGACAGGTTTTTAACGTCGATCACTTTGACGCAGCCTCCTTTCCAGCTTGCTCTGGAGAGCGCTGAAGATCATGACCAGCACCAGATACATGCAGGCGATGCCGATGAGGGGGAACATCTGCTCATAGGTGCGCCCGTAGATGCCCTGGGCTGCGTACAGCAGCTCCTTGCCGCCGATCACGGTGATGAGGGAGGTGTCCTTCAGCAGGATGATAAACTCGTTGCCCAGGGCGGGGAGAATGGCCTTGAAGGCCTGGGGGATGACGATAAAGCGCATGGTGTCCACGTAGCCCAACCCCAGGGAACGGCCGGCCTCCGACTGGCCGGGGTCCAGAGACATAAGGCCGCCACGGATGATCTCGGCCACATAGGCGCCCGAGTTGATACCCAGGGTCAGAGCGCCTACCATGGTGAAATTGCGGCTGCTCTTAAAGATGACCAGACCCATGATGAGCAGCTGGACCATCATGGGGGTGCCCCGGATGATGGTGACATACAGCTTGCACACGAAATTGACAGGCCACATGAGATACCGCGTCAGGGTCGAGCCCTGGCCGGGCCGCTGCTGGTCGTAAGCGGTACGGACCATGGCTACGATCAGACCCAGGGCAATACCGATGACCAGAGCCATGGCAGTGACCAGCAGGGTGGTGCCCATGCCCTCCAGATACTGGAGCCAGCGGTTGTTTTCCAAAAAGGCCTGATAGAAGTAAACAAAGAACTCCTGCCAGAAAGACAGATCCTCGCCGGCCCGAAGCATAGGCTTCCAAAGCTCGTAATAGGCGGCCAACTGCTCCATAGACGATCACCTCTCCTTAGTTATGTGATGATGTGATAAAAAGGGGCGGCTTTTGGCCGCCCCTTGCGGGAATGTGAATGGATGCGGGGATCAGTCGGCGGTGATGTACTTGTCCAGAATGGCCTGGACAGTGCCGTCGGCAGTCAGCTCAGCCAGAGCGCCGTTGACGGCCTCCACCAGAGCGGTGTTGCCCTTGGCCACGCCGATGGCGTAGTCCTCGGTGACCCACTCGCCGTCCAGAATCGCCAGGCCGGGATTGGCCTTCACATACTCCTGAGCGGGGGCGTTGTCGATGATGACGCAGTCCACCTGGCCGTTCTTCAGAGCCTGGACAGCAGTGGCGCCGTTGTCATAAGCAATGACGTGATCCTCGCCGTAACCGCCGTTCTCGGGGGTGTCGGAGGCGTAGATGTAACCGGTAGTGCCGCGCTGGGCGCCGATCATCTTCTCACCCAGGTTGTCCATGGTCACGTCGGAGCCCTCCTTGACGATGACCACCTGAACGCCGGTGGCGTAGCTGTCGGAGAAGTCCATGACCAGCAGACGGTCCTCGTTGACAGTGACGCCAGCCATAACGATGTCGCTCTTGCCCTGCTGAGCGGCCAGCAGAGCGGCGTCAAAGTCCATGTCGTCAATGACCAGCTCCAGGCCCAGCTTGCCGGCGATAGCCTCGGCGATCTCGGCGTCGATGCCGATGATCTTGCCGGAGTCGTCAGTCATCTCGTAGGGAGGGAAGGAAGCGTTGGTGGACATGATCAGCTTGCCCGCTTCGATGGTGGGGAGGACGGCGGGCTCGGAGGTGGAGGCGCTGGCGGAGGTGCCGGCGCTGGCGGAGGTGCCGGCGCTGGAGGCGGAACCCTTGGAGCTGGAACCGCCGTTGCCGCCGCAGGCGGCCAGGCTGAGGACCATGGCCAGAGCCATAGTCATAGCAAGAAACTTCTTCATGATAAAATCTCCTTTTCAATGTGCTGCCGGAAAGATTCCGGAAGCTTTTCTATGAGTATACTCCAAGGATGTATGCACAGTCAATAGATAAATATTCAAAAGACAAAAGAAAAGCAGGCATTTTTTAGGTAAAAGGGCGGAAAATTTTTGAAAATTCCGCTGATATCCCCGTGAAAGATGGAAATAGGGACTGTGCGCAGACAGAGAGGACAGAAAATGAATATACAAAAAAATATTCATCCTAAAACCCGCGCCGGCGGCCGTCCCCGTGAACTGGTGGGAAAGGTCTTATCGTGAAAAAAGGAGAGCCGTGAGCGCAACCTTTTCGAAGGGTTAACGTCTAATCATTTGAAAACGCCATGGAATTCTAAAAAGTCTTTAAAGATTTTTCCACCCCTCTTGAAATTTTTTCCTGAGGGGGTATGCTATTGTATTGCGGCGAGGGCCGCATGGAGGAAACAAATGAAAGCGCTTTTGTACAAGGACACCTTTCCCAGACTGGTGGCCGATATGCGGGAGCATCCGGGCAAATGGCTGTCCCGTGTGGTGTTTCTGCTGGGACCCTGGGTCTGTCTGTGGATGGTGGAGATCTTAAATCAGAATAACATTTTCGAGGATCTGGACGACTGGCAAGTGCTGATGAACATGGTGTGGTATTACAGCCTGTTCCTCGTCTGTCGCCTGGTGTTGGGGCGGAACCGGCGTTCCGCCGCCCTGGCCGCGGTCCTCTCCTTCCTGGTGGGGCTGCTGAACCACTATATTCTGCGGTTCCGGGGCCGGATCCTGTTCCCGGCTGACATTTCCGGCTGGCGGACCGCCGCCAACGTGGCCGGCGGCTTTGACTACTCCTTTGACCAGTATATCGTCCAGGCGGCGGTGCTGCTGGTGGCCTACCTGTTTCTGGTGTGGATGTGCGTTCCCCAGAGAAAACGGGCGAAGATCCCGCTGCTCTGGAGTCTGATCCTGTGGGCGGCCATCGGGGGATATAGCTACGCCTTCTTCTGTACCGGGATGCTGCCCGCTTTGGACATTTACACCCAGCAGTGGGTCACCCAGCGCAACGGATTTCTGCTGAACTTCACCGTTGCCCTGCGGTACAGCTCAGTGGATAAACCGAAGGACTATTCTGAGGAAGCGGTATTGGAGCTGATGGAGGAGTACCCCGCCACGGAAGGAGACGCCTCCGTCACCAGGCCGGTCAACATCGTGGCCATTATGAACGAGTCCTTTGCCGACTTCTCTGTTTTTGATACCTTTGAAGCCTCGGAGGACCCGCTGCCCTTCCTCCATTCCCTGGAGGAGAATACCATCAAGGGCTGGATGTACTCCCCCGTCACCGGCGGCGGCACAGCCAGCGTGGAGTTTGAGTACCTCACCGGCTTTTCCACCCTGTTTCAACCGCCCCACACGGTGGCCTACCAGCTGTATGTGGAGGAGGGCATGCCCTCCCTGGCCGCCCTGGCCGGGACCCAGGGCTATGAGACCACCGCCTTCCATCCCTATAAGTCCTCGGGCTGGAACCGGGTACTGGCTTACCAATACCTGGATTTTGACCACCAGATGTACGAGGAGGATGTGGAAAACGGTTACTATATCCGCCACTACGTCTCCGACCTGTCCGACTACCAGACGATCTTCAAGAGCACGGAGCGGGAGGACAGCACGTTCTTCTTCAACGTGACCATGCAGAACCACAGCGGCTATGCCCAGGGCTGGAACAATCTGGAGCGTTCCATTCAGCTGCCTGGCGCGCTGAAAAAGGCGGACTCCACGGCGGAGCAGTATTTCGCTTTGTCAGTGGAGAGCGACAAGGCCCTGGAGGAGCTGCTGAACTATTACAGCGGCTGTGAGGAGCCGACTCTGGTAGTCTTCTTCGGGGACCACCAGCCGCCTTTGAAAAATGCGTTCTACGAGGAGCTGTACGGCAAGCCCCTGGCTGAGCGGACCACGGAGGAGGTGTTGCGGCAGTACGCCGTCCCCTTCTTCATCTGGGCCAACTATGATATCGAGGAACGCCAGAATGTGGTCATCAGTCCCAACTACCTGGGCGTGCTTACCGCCCAGACCGCCGGGCTGCCCCTCACCGGGTATATGAACTTCCTGGCCCAGATGTATCAGGAACTGCCTGCTATCACCCCTGTGGGCTTTGTCACCGGGGACGGCCGGTTTGTGGAGGAGAAGGAGCTGGACGCCGGGCAGCAGGAGTGGCTGCGAAGGTATGAGATTTTGAACTACTGCGGCATGGTGGACCTGTTTGACGAGGCACGTCCCATGTTCTGCGCGGGTGGGGAGACTGGGGAAGCGCCGTGACAGGCTGTCCGCTTTACCCTCCAAGACCGCCCGGCGGCTTTTGCCGCTGGGCGGTCTTTTTGTATTTTGCATTAAGGAATATCACCGGCTGTGTGAAACTGTAAAATAAAGGTAGACGCATGGAAAACAACCATGGTCTACCTTTTTCATGCTAAATTAAGTTGGAGGGGATTATGATTTTATTCTTCCGTTTTGCTCTTTTCCCCGCCGGAGTCCAGCTTTTCCACCAGAGCCCATTCCACCCGGCGGTCGCAAAGTTCTTCCACCTTGATGCGAAGACCCAGGGCCTCTACCACCGGGCGGCTGCCGTCCTCGGGGATGACGGACAACTGGGAGAAAACCAGACCGCCCAGGGTGTCATAGTCCCGCTCCTCCTCGTCGGGGAGCCGGAAGCCGACGGCCTCGGACAGCTCTTCCAGATCGGCGGAGCCGGAGACACGCCACTTGTTGTCCTCCAGGCGGATGATGTCCTGCTCCTCCTGGGGGTCGAACTCGTCGTAGATGTTGCCCACCAGCTCCTCCAGCAGATCCTCCAGCGTGACCAGACCGCTGGTGCCGCCGTACTCATCCACCACCAGGGCCAGATGGGTCTTTTTGCCCTGCATGTCGCGGAACAGAACGTCGGCGGGCACCGTCTCCGGCACGAAGTAGGCCGGCCGGAGCAGGTCCTTCATGGGGAGGGGCTGGGGCTGCCGGAAGTTGAGCAGATATTCCCGGGTGGACAGAACGCCCACGATGTCGTCCACATCCTCCTGGTACACCGGGAACCGGGACAGGCCGGACTGGCGGATGGTGTCAACCACCGTCTCCTCATCGTCGTCCAGAGACAGGGTCACCATGTCGGTGCGGTGGACCATCACGTCCCGGGCCGTCATGGTGTCAAATTCAAAGACGTTTTCGATCAGTTCCTTTTCATTGCTCTGAATGGCGCCGGACTCCTCGCCCTCCTCCACCATGGCCATGATGTTGTCCTCGGACACCGTCTCCTCCCGGTGGAGCAGACGGAGCACAGGCCGCCACAGAAGCAGCGCGGCGTTGCAGAACAAGCTGATGCCGAATAATATGGGCCATATTTGGTCCCCAGGCACAGAAAATTCCCCCTTAAATATGTAGAAAAATAAAATAATACAACTTGCATGATAGCATAAAAACCGATGGGCCGCAAGAGGGGAGCGTACTTTTCAAGAAAAAAGACGGGTGCAAAACCAGAAGCCTTATGATATAATTTTCCGAAAAGAGAAGGACCGGCCCCTGATACCGGCCGGACCGGGGAGAGAACGAGATGGTTTTGTCAGATAGAAGCCGCGGACACATCCAGGAGGGAGCTTCCTTTTTGAAATGGGTCCTGTATGCCTGCAGTATTGGCCTGGTGGTGGGAGCGGTGGCCGTGGCCTTCCACTATGGGATCGACTGGGCCACGGAGCTGCGGACCGAGAAGCCCTGGATCATCTGGCTGCTGCCGGTGGGAGGCCTGTCCATTGTACTGCTCTACCGGGTCTGCGGCATGGAGCGGGACCGGGGGACCAACCTGGTGCTGGTGGCGGTGCGGGAGGCGGAGCCCATGAAGCTGCGTACTGCGCCCCTGATTTTCCTGTCCACCATCATCACCCATCTGGTGGGCGGCTCCGCCGGACGGGAGGGAGCGGCCCTCCAGCTGGGCGGCTCTCTGGCGGCCTGGATCGGCCGCCGGATCCGTCTGGACGCCAAGGACAGCCGCCTGATGGTCATGTGCGGCATGGCGGCGGCTTTTTCTGCCCTGTTCGGCACGCCCCTTACCGCTGCCATCTTTGCCATGGAGGTGGTCAGCGTGGGCGTGATGTACTACGCGGCCATCGTGCCCTGTGTGACGGCGGCTCTGGTCGCCCTGCAGGTGGCTCAGTTCTGCGGACTCCATGGCACTGTGGGCTATGAGGCGGGAACGCCGGCAGCGCTGACGCCCACCGCCATGCTCCAGGTGGCAGCTCTGGGCGTGCTGTGTGCCCTGGTGTCCATTTTGTTCTGCAAGGCCATGCACGCCGCGCCCCATCTTTATGGAAAATATTTTCCCAATCCCTTGGTCCGGGTGGCGGTGGGAGGCTTGCTGGTCCTGGCGCTGACCTTCCTGGTGGGGAGCCAGGACTACAACGGCGCCGGCGATCTGATGATCCGCCGGATGCTGGCGGGGGAGACCGTTCCCGAGGCGTTTTTGCTGAAGATCCTGTTTACCGCCATCACCCTTGGGGCGGGCTTCCGGGGGGGCGAGATCGTCCCCGTCCTGTTTACCGGCTGCGCCTTCGGCACCTGGATGGGGCCCATGCTGGGACTGCCCCACGGCTTTTCCGGGGCGCTGGGTATGGCCGCGGTGTTCTGCGGGGCCACCAACTGCCCCATCAGCTCCGTGCTGCTGGCCTTTGAGCTGTTCGGCGGGGAGAGTCTGGCCCTGTATGCCCTGTGCTGCGGGGTGTCCTATATGCTGTCCGGCTATTACGGGCTGTACAGCGAGCAGAAGATCGTCTATTCCAAATTCAAGACCGAGTGGGTGGATCGGAAAGCAAAATAAAATAAAGCAAAATTTCCTTTATGGTTTCTTTCTGTTCTTGTTTTTTTAAAAACTTATGTTATGATAGGAGTGTCCAAAATCCCAAGCGCCATTGGACATAAGCAGAGTAGGACCCTGCGCGTCAAACACCAGTGTCCGCCGAATGGGGAGTTGTCGGCGGGACGAATAGCATTCGCGCTAACGATGCAGAGTCCGCATCCCATTGCTGCATAACTTGAGACGGCCTCCGTTCATCGCCTCCTTTTATGTAGCCACTTGACATAAAAGGAGGTTTTTTGTATGTCGCGCAGTCCCGTATGAGGAGATTGCGCCAAGGCGAATGGAATCGACGAGAACCACATGCAAATGATAGGAGGACAATCAATATGTCAAATACTGTGAAAAAGATCACTGTGATCGGAATGCTTCTGGCCATCCAGGTGGTGCTGGGCCGTTTTGTGGCCATCTCCCTGCCCACGGTGAAGATCAGCTTTACCTTCCTGCCCATCGTCATCACCGCCATGCTGTACGGCCCCCTGTGGGGCGGCGCCGCCGCCGTCATGGGCGATTTTCTGATTGCCATTCTGGGCCCCTATGGCTACTATCCCCCCATGGCCATCACCGCCCTGCTCACCGGCATCATGTACGGCCTGTTCCTGTATCGCAAGCCCGCCAACACCCTCCGGGTCAGCGCCTGCATCATCCTGCAGAGCATCCTGCTCAGCATTCTGCTCCAGACCTACTGGCTGACCCTTCTGACAGGGAAGGGCTTCCTGCTGCTGCTGCCCACCCGGATCCTGCAGAATCTGGTGACCGCACCGGTCCAGATCGTCTGCGTGCGCTGGATCGCCTATAAGGTCTGCGACCTGATCCAGTACGGCCGGGTGAGCCGGGCCGACGCGGGCAAGTAACAAATAAGGAGTGACTGTGACGTGAGCGGGTTGGATACGTTCCGGAGCGCCTTCCGGGAGACCACGGACCGGGGGATCTTTTTTGACAACGCCTCCATGGGACCCGTGTTCCCCGGAGTGACGGAGGCCATGAAGCAGTGTATGGAGCTGCGTCAGGCTATGCCCATGAAGTATTACCAGTATGCCGGGCAGGTATTTCCCCAGTGCCGTGCCCGGCTGGCCCGACTCATCGGCGCGGAGCCGGAGGAGATCGCCTTCACGGAAAACGTGGCCTACGGGATCAACACCGCCGCCGGTTCCCTTCCGCTGAGGGAGGGGGACAACGTGATCTTCTGTGACCGGGAGTTTGCCTCCAATGTGTACCCCTGGATGCGGCTCCAGGCGGCTAAAGGGGTGGAGGCCCGGATGGTCCCACACCAGATGGGCGGCCTGACCGTCGAGCTTCTGGGCCGGTACGCCGACGCCCGCACCCGGGCGGTCTCGGTGAGCAGCGTAGAGTTCGCCGACGGATACGCCGCGGACCTGGAGGCCATCGGAGATTGGTGCCGGACCCACGGAGCCTATTTGGTGGTGGACTGCGCCCAGTCCCTGGGCGTGATGCCCATGGACGTGAAGCGGTACAAGATCGACTTTTTGGCCGGTCTGGCCTCCAAGTGGCTGCTGGGCCCCTTTTCTACCGGATTCCTCTATGTGCGGAAGGAACTGGCCGACCAGCTGCTGCCCGCCTTCGTGGGCGCGGACAGCGTGACGGGGGATGTGGACTCCGTGGAGTACCGGCTTGACCTGAAGGAAGGGACCGCCCGGTTTGAGGCGGGGCTTCCCAACGCCCCCGGCATCGCCGGACTCAACGCCTCCCTGGCGCTGATGGAGACGGTGGGCTGCCGGGAGATCCGCCGGGAGGCCTGGCGTGTCAGCGGGTATTTCATCGACTCCCTCCGGGAGCTGGGCGTGGAGCTGGCGCCCTGCGCCCTCTCCGACCGGACCCGTTCCACCATTGTCTCCTTCCGGACGGCCGATACCCGGGAGACCTACCAGTACCTCCGGGACCATCAGATCGCCTGTTCCTTCCGGTGCGGCTACGTCCGGACCGGGATCCACGGCTACAATACCACCGACGAGGCGGACCGGGTCCTTTCCGTTTTGAAGGACGACCCCCATCTGCGGTAAAAGAGTTTGCGCCCCCCGCTTTTTCAAAAGCGGGGGGCGTTTTTTGTGTCCGGAGGAGACGGGGCAGAGGGGTATATTTTCTTACGTCGGAGGGAAAAAACGGCTTTTTTTATTTTGCGGGAGGGGAGACAAGATTTACGATTTCAGTTGAAAAAGAAGAGAGCCGCGTTTATAATTTGGGGCGTAAGGAAGGGCACGGGAGCGGGAAACGCTTCGCCCAAATCAATAGATTTTCTGCGATATCAGAAAGGGGAAATATAATATGCGTCCTGAATTGATCAGCCAGCCCATTACGGGCATTTGTTCCTTTGGCCGGTACCCCATCTGTCTGGATCTGGATGAGCTGAAGGCTGACTTCGGCGTCCTGGGCGTTCCCTTTGATATGGGCGTGGGCTTTCTGAGCGGCGCCCGCATGGGCCCCCGCCGTATCCGTGAGGCCTCTACCCAGTATGGCCGGGGCACGGTGGGCTACTACGATTACGAGGCCGACGAGCAGATGCTGGCCGCCCCCATCACCATTGCCGACTGCGGCGACGCCGATGTGCTCCAGGGCGACCGAGAGTACTCCTTCACATGCATCGAGCGGGCGGTCCGCCGCATCATCAAGGCCGGCTCCATCCCCATCGTCATGGGCGGCGACCACTCCATCAGCATCCCCGTGGCCCGGGCTCTGGAGGAGTACGGCAAGAAGATCTGCGTCATCCAGTTTGACGCCCATCTGGACTGGACCAGCCATGTGGGCCCCCTGGTCCAGGGCAACGGCAGCCCCCTGCGCCGCATGTCCGAGATGGACCACATCGGGGATATGGTGCAGATCGGCCTGCGGGGCATGGGCAGCGGCAAGAAGAGCGACTATGACGACGCCCGGGCCTACGGCAGCCGCCTGATCTCCGCCCGGGAGCTCCACGAGAAGGGCGTCCAGTATGTCCTGGACCAGATCCCCGACGCCGAGGCCTACTACATCACCTTCGACATCGACGGCTACGATATGACTCTGGCCCCCGGCGCGGCCTCCCCGCTGCCCGGCGGCATCACCTATGACGAGAGCATGGATATGCTCAAGGCTATCTGCCAGACCGGCAAGGTGGTGGCCATGGATCTGGTGGAGGTGGCTCCTCCCTATGACCCCACCAACTGCACCGAGCGTCTGGCGGCTCTGACCATGATTCAGGTCATGGCCCATGTGGGCAAGAAGCTCCACGAGAACGACAAGAAGGACTGAAACACAGGGACAAACAGGGGCCGGTGACGGCCCCTGTTTTTTTCTGCCGGACAGGGGAGAACAGGAACTGTTCCCCTCCCACTTCGCGTCCGTCAAAAAATTTTTTCTTGCGAAACGGCACTGATTCCTGTATAATACTACGAATAAGAGACCGGGGACGACCAAAGGTACGCTGTCTCTTCAATATTGCGCTGCATCTCCCATGCGGAGAGCGGCAGCAGGAGGTAATTGAATATGAAAACCCGCAAGCATGACACCCACTGGATGGTGGGGGTAGCGCTGATGGCCGCCATTGTGGTCCTGCTGGCCAACACCCCTCTGGGTATGATCCAGCTGCCCATTATCAAGGCTACCACCGTACATATCCCCGTGATCCTGGGCGCGATCCTGTTTGGTCCCCTGGCCGGCAGCATTCTGGGCGGCGTCTTTGGCGTCTGCTCCGTCATCAGCAACACGGTGGCGCCCACGTTGCTGTCCTTTGCTTTCTCCCCCTTTGTGGCGGTGGGCACCGGCGGCGCGGTGGGGGCGGTCAAGGCCCTGTGGATTGCCGTGGGTTGCCGCGTTATGATTGGCCTGGTGGCCGGCTGGCTGTGGATTGGGCTGAAGAAGCTGAAGCTCCATGACTTCGTGGCTCTGCCTGTGGTGGGCTTTGTGGGGTCCATGACCAACACCGCCTTTGTCATGGGCAGTATCTATTTTCTGCTGGCTGAGCAGTACGCCCAGGCCAAGCAGGTGGCCATCTCTGCCGTGTACGGTTTGGTCATGGCAACAGTCACCGGCTCCGGTGTGATGGAAGCCATCGCCGCCCTGGTGCTGGTCACCGCCATCGGCAAGGCGCTGCTCCATGTGACGAATCGGACCTCCGCGGCGGGAAGTCAGAAATAAAAAGGGAAAGGGAAGGGCCTTTCCCGCTGAAGGTGAACGTCTATGCTCTTAGCCATCGACATTGGCAATACCAACATTGTGATTGGCGGCATCCGGGACAATCAGATCGTCTTTGAGGCCCGCGTCGCCACCGACCGCATCAAGACCTCGGATCAGTACGCTGTGGATATCAAAAACGTCCTCTCCCTGTTCGATACCAAGCCCGAGGATATTGAGGGCTGCATCATCTCCTCGGTGGTGCCCCCGGTGTTCAACTCGGTGCGGACCGGCGTGATAAAGGTCATCGGCAAGCCGCCCATGGTGGTGGGCCCCGGCGTCAAGACGGGGCTGAACATCCAGATGGATACCCCCTCCCAGGTGGGCAGCGACCGGATCGTCATCGCGGTGGCCGCTCTGGCGGAGTATGAGCCCCCTCTGACTCTCCTGGACCTGGGTACCGCCACCACCATTGAGGTGGTGGGAACAGGCAACACCTATCTGGGCGGATGCATCATCCCCGGCGTCCGGGTCTCTCTGGAGGCGCTGACCTCCCGCACCGCCCAGCTGCCCGGCATCAGTCTGGACAAGCCCCGGCGGGTTATCGGCAAGAACACCGTGGACTGTATGCGAAGCGGCGTCATGTACGGCGCCGCCGCCATGATCGACGGGATGCTGGACCGGGTCGAGGAGGAGTTGGGTTATTCCACCACCGTGGTGGCCACCGGCGGAATGGCCCAGTTTATCATCCCTCTGTGCCGGCGGGAGATCAAGGTAGAACGGGACCTGCTCCTCAAGGGACTGAATATCATCTATCAGAAGAACCGGAGCGGAAAGAAATGAGCTGCCGCCCTGAGACCTGTTTTCTCAGTGCGGTTTCTCTGCTGAGAGAGGTGGGAGGACAGCCATGACGGTGATCAAAACACATACGGACTATGATTTCGAACAATTGGAAGAACTTCAGCGGGTGGCGGCCAAGACCTTCGCGCGGAAGCAGAACCTTCGCCGGCGCAGCTTTTGCCTGTCCTGGGGCGTCTTTTGCATGGGTGTGGGGCTGCTGTTGGTCCTGCGGAAGGGCGGTGTGCTGCTGCCGCTGATCTGCTGCATTATAGGCGCGCTTTTGCTGGTGCGTGGCATCTTTTTCTACCAGATATCGGCCTGGAGCGCCAACCGGACGATGGAGGAGAATACGGAGAGCAGCTACTTTACGCTGGAAAAAGACAATATCCTGGTGGTTCGGGGCAAAGAGAGCGGCCGCTATCCGTATGCCCAATGCCAGCAGCTGCTGGAGGCGGAGCGCAGCATCTACGTCATCATGGAGGATGGCCGGGGCTTGATGCTGGACAAGGCCAATGTCCGGGGCGGCACCGTGGAAGAGATGCGGAGCTGGCTGGTGGAAAAATGCGGCAAGCCGCTGACCTGGGTAGGGCGAAAAGGCGCCGGTCCGGAGGAAAAAGCGGTGAAACCTTGACACCATGCGGGAATTTGGGTATAATGTCATCCGTTAGAGACTTGGATGGGAAGAAGTACATTCCGGAGCCGGGGCAAAGAGAGACGCCGTTTGGTGGAAGGCGCCGCCCGGTGGGATGGAAGTGGTCCCGGAGTCCCGGCGCTGAAAAATAGTAAGCGCCGTCGGGTCCTCCCGTTACAGAGGCATGAGCGCCCCGCAAGGGGAATCCAGGTGGTACCACGGACTTTTGTTCGCCCTGAGTCGAAAGACTCAGGGCGTTTTTTGCGCCATAGCGGAAGAAAAAACGTGAGGTCCCGGATCACGGGCGGCTATTGCTTGCGGACTGGCCGCTGCTCCTGTTAACGATCGTTTCAGCGCTGTGACCGTCCGCCCATACAGAGCGGTGTGTGCCCTGATCGTGGTCCTGCGCTGTGAATAGCTGGGCGCTTTTTTGCAAGAAATATGTGGAAAACCTGTCATTACAGTGAAATAAAACCAACAAAAAAGGAGAATTTCAATGGGTATTGAACTGCCAAAGGTCTATGAGCCCCAGGAGGCCGAGGCCCGCATCTATGAAAAGTGGGAGAAGGCCGGCTGCTTCAAGGGCCACCGGGACCCCAAGAAGAAGCCCTTCACCATCGTCATGCCCCCGCCCAACGTCACCGGCCAGCTCCACATGGGCCACGCCATGGACTGCGCCCTTCAGGATATCCTGATCCGCTTCAAGCGGATGCAGGGCTACGCCGCCCTGTGGGTCCCCGGCATCGACCACGCCGGCATCGCCACCCAGATCAAGGTGGAGGAAGAGCTGCGGGTCAACGAGGGCCTGACCCGCTATGACCTGGGCCGGGAGAAGTTCCTGGACCGGGTGTGGGACTGGAAGCAGAAGTACGGCGACCGCATCGTCAAGCAGCAGAAGAAGATGGGCATCTCCTGTGACTGGGACCGCGCCCGGTTCACCATGGACGAGGGCTGCTCCAAGGCCGTCCGGGAGACCTTCTGCAACCTGTATGAGAAGGGCCTCATCTACAAGGGCAGCCGCATCATCAACTGGTGCCCCCACTGCGTCACCGCCCTGT
The DNA here is from genome assembly GCF_021531375.1 of Pseudoflavonifractor phocaeensis. Taxonomy (GTDB): domain Bacteria; phylum Bacillota; class Clostridia; order Oscillospirales; family Oscillospiraceae; genus Lawsonibacter; species Lawsonibacter phocaeensis_B. The sequence goes on along the minus strand of NZ_JADYTU010000010.1, from coordinate 36,665 downwards.
CTGACGCCGAGGTGGAGTATCAGGACAAGCCCGGCCACCTGTGGCACATGCGCTACCCCCTGGCCGACGGCTCCGGCTATCTGGTGGTGGCCACCACCCGGCCCGAGACCATGATGGGCGACACCGGCGTGGCCGTCAACCCCAACGACGAGCGGTATAAGCACCTGGTGGGCAAGACCTGTATCCTGCCCCTGATGAACCGGGAGATCCCCATCGTGGCCGACGAGTACGTGGAGATGGACTTCGGCACCGGCTGCGTGAAGATGACCCCCGCCCACGACCCCAACGACTTCGAGGTGGGCCTGCGCCACAATCTGGACACCATCCGGGTCCTGGACGACAACGGCGTGGTCAACGCCAACGGCGGCAAGTATGAGGGAATGGACCGCTATGAGGCCCGGAAGGCCGTGGTGGCCGATCTGGAGGCCCTGGGGCTGATGGAGAAGATCGAGCCCTACTCCCACAACGTGGGCACCTGCTACCGCTGCCACAGCGACGTGGAGCCTATTATCTCCGCCCAGTGGTTCGTCAAGATGGAGCCTCTGGCCAAGGAGGCCCTGCGGGTGGTCTACGAGGGCGAGACCAAGTTTGTTCCCGACCGCTTCGCCAAGACCTACACCAATTGGATGGAGAACGTCCATGACTGGTGTATTTCCCGCCAGCTGTGGTGGGGCCACCAGATCCCCGTCTGGTACTGCGATGACTGCGGCCACATGACCGTCTCCCGCACCGACGCCACCTGCTGCGAGAAGTGCGGCAGCACCAAGATCCACCGGGACCCCGACGTGCTGGACACCTGGTTCTCCTCCGCGCTGTGGCCCTTCTCCACCCTGGGCTGGCCTGACAAGACCGAGGATCTGGAGTATTTCTATCCCACCGACGTGCTGGTCACCGGCTACGACATCATCTTCTTCTGGGTGGCCCGCATGATCTTCTCCGCCTGTGAGCAGACCAAGCAGCCCCCCTTCCACACCGTCTTTATCCACGGTCTGGTCCGGGACGACAAGGGCCGTAAGATGTCCAAGTCTCTGGGCAATGGCATCGACCCCCTGGAGATCGCCGACAAGTACGGCGCCGACGCCCTGCGCTTCAATCTGGTCACCGGCAACAGCCCCGGCAACGACATGCGCTTCTACACCGAGCGGTGCGAGGCCATGCGTAACTTTGCCAACAAGATCTGGAACGCCAGCCGCTTCCTGATGATGAACCTGACCATCGACAAGTGCGAGCTGCCCCGGAAGCTGGAACTGGAGGACAAGTGGATTCTGTCCAAGCTGAACCGGGTCATCCCCGAGGTCACCGAGAACATGGACCACTATGAGCTGGGTGTGGCCGCGCAGAAGATCTATGACTTCATCTGGGACGACTACTGTGACTGGTATATCGAGCTGACCAAGACCCGCCTCCAGGGCGACGACGAGGACAGCAAGGTACGGGCCCAGCAGGTGCTGTGCTACGTGCTGACCCAGATGCTGAAGCTGCTCCACCCCTTCATGCCCTTCATCACTGAGGAGATCTGGCAGGCTCTGCCCCACGAGGGCGACTTCCTGATGCTGTCCGACTGGCCCAAGGCGGACGAGGCGCTGAACTTTGCCGAGGAGGAGCAGGCCATGGAGCTCATCATGGACGCCATCCGGGCCGTCCGTACCCGCCGCTCCGAGATGAATGTGCCCCCCTCCAAGAAGGCCCACCTCACCGTGGCGACCGGAGAGGCCAAGGTCTTTGAGCTGGGCGTCCCCTTCCTGAAGAAGCTGGCCTACGCCAGCGACGTGACCATCGTTTCCGCCGACCAGGCGCCCGCCGCCGCCGGTATGGTCTCTGTGGTCACCCATGCGGCCCAGGTGTTCATGCCCCTGGCCGAGCTGGTGGATCTGGAGAAGGAGAAGGCCCGTGTGGAGAAGGAGCTGAAAAAGAACTCCGCCGAGCTGGACAAGCTGAATACCAAGCTGAACAACCCCGGTTTCGTCAACAAGGCCCCCGAGCATGTGGTGGCCGCGGAGCGGGAGCGTGCCGTCAAGCTCACTGAGCTGGTGGCCAAGCTGGAGGAGCAGCTGAAGGGCATGTGACCGGAAGGGTCCGAACCAATACAAAGCTACGAGAGCCGGCGGCACCTGTGTGCCGCCGGCTTTGACTTGGCTCCAGGCTGCCGGGGCTTGGGCTTTCTTTGGCAGTTTCGCTGGCGGCGGAAAACACAGACCAATGCCGGCGGTGTGGAAGAGACGGCGCTTCCGGTTGCAATTCGGCAGGAGCTTGGATATAATGGGGGAGAAGTTTTACCCACGAAAAGGAGAAATCCCGTATGATCAAATTCAATCATTTCAACTTCAATATTTTGGACCTGGACAAGAGCCTGGCCTTTTACCGGGAGGCGCTGGACCTGACGCCGGTGCGGGAGAAGGAGGCCGCTGACGGCTCCTTCAAGCTGGTCTACCTGGGGGACCGGGAGGGCAGCGATTTCCAGCTGGAGCTGACCTGGCTCCGGGACCGGACCGAGCCCTATAATCTGGGGGAGTGCGAGTTCCACCTGGCCTTCGTCACCGACCGCTACCAGGAGCTCTATGAAAAGCACAAGGCCATGGGCTGCGTTTGCTTTGAGAACCCTGCCATGGGCATCTACTTCATCACCGATCCCGACGGCTACTGGATCGAGATCGTGCCGGAGAAAAGGTAATGGCCAAGGGTGATCGCAATATCGGCTGGCCCGGCTTTTTTCGCGCTTTCACGGTCCTGTGCGCCATCATGCTCCTGCTGGCTCAGAGCGGACAGCAGAGCGTGAGCCCAGGCTCCGGGGCGTGGCAGGTGCTCTCAGTATACGAGGGACTGACATCCTGGTCTATCCCCGCGCTGTTCATGCTGTGGGGCATGTTCGCGCTGGAGGAGGGCAAGCCCAGCTTCTCCTCGGCCATGGCGGGGCTGGTCCTGCCCGCTTTTGGGCTACTGGTGTTCTGGGGGGCGCTTTACGCTGTGGCCTCCCAGCTGCTGGGAGGCGGCGTTTTGAGCTTGGGCGGCGTGTGGGCGGCTCTGGTGTCCGCCGCAAAGGGCAATACCTACTTCCACCTGTGGGTCCTGTACCCCCTCATCGGACTGTACCTGGTCCATCCGGTGCTCCACCGCTTTGTCTCTTCGGCCAGCAGGGGAGAGGTCCGGTACTTTTTGGTCCTCTGCTTCCTCTTTGCCTCCGTCCTGCCTATGTGGTCCGCTTTCCATCCCAACGGGGTGGTGGTGACCCTTCTGGACCGGCTGCGGGTCCATCTGGTGCTGGGCTGGGCGGGCTGCTATGTGGGAGGCTGGTACCTGCGGCACTACACCATCGGACGGGTGCCGGAGTTTCTTTTGTATATCCTGGGCATTTTGGGCATGGTACTGACTCTGATGGGCAAGTCCTTCTTTGGGGGAGGACGGGACCTGTGGTACCTGTATACCGCCCCCAATGTGGTCCTTACCGCCGCGGCTTTCTGCACACTGTTCCGCTATGTGCTGGGGATCAGTGAGGAACGCTCCCGCCGCCGCTCGGTGTCCCAGCTGGGGGCGTATGCCCTCGGCATCTATCTGTTCCACCAGCTTTGGGTGTTGGTGTTCCAGCGGCTGGGGGTGTCCCTGCTGGCCTTCTCCCCGGTGGTGTCGGTGCCGTTCTTTGCGGCGGTATTTTTCCTGCTGTCCGTCCCCTTCGCCTGGCTGCTCTCCCTGATCCCTGGAGTGGGGAGTTATTTGACGTAATAAAAAAGGCTTCCCGCTCCGGCGGGAAGCCTTTTTTGATTTCAGTTTACTGCTGGTCGGGGTGATACTCCTTGCAGGTACACTTCTTCCATTTGAGACCGGAGCCGCAGGGACAGGGGTCGTTGCGGCCGATCTTGATGACTTTCTTGACAGGCTGCTTGCGGACGGTGCCGTCTCCGCCGGCGGACTCAGAGGTGATCTTAGCCACCCGCTCCCGCTTGACCTCCTCGTTCTGCCGCAGACGGACCAGGAACAGGCGGCGGAGGGTCTCCTCCTGAATGGCGGCCACCATGTTCTCGAACATCTCGTAGCCTTCCTGCTTATAGGCTACCACAGGGTCTGTCTGGGCGTAAGCCCGCAGGCCGATACCCTGCTTCAACTCGTTCATGGCGTCGATCTGGTCCATCCAGTACTCGTCCACCACCCGGAGCATGATGACCCGCTCCAGCTCCCGCATGAGGGGGGCGCCGATCTCCTGCTCCTTTTTGGCGTAGACGGCGGCAGCCTTGTCGCTGACCAGCTTTACCAGACCGTCGGCGTCGTACTGCTGAAGCTCCTCGTCGGACAGGTTCAGCTCGCCGGGGGCCAGGAACATGGTGCGGAAGTGGGCAGTGGCCTCCCGGAAGTCTTCGGCGGTCATGTGCTTCTGCTCGCCCATGTGGCCCTGGATGGCGTTTTCGATCATGGAGTGAAGCATGGTCTGGATAGAGCTTTGCAGGTCCTCGCCGCTGAGCACCTGGTTGCGCTGCTTGTAGATGACCTCGCGCTGGGTGTTCATCACGTCGTCGTACTGGAGGACGTTCTTTCGGGTCTGGAAGTTCCGGGATTCTACCTGCTTCTGGGCGTTCTCAATGGCGCCGGAGAGCATTTTGGCGTCGATGGGAGTGTCCTCGTCCACACCCAGCTTTTCCATCATATTCATCACCCGTTCAGAACCGAACAGACGCATGATGTCGTCCTCCAGGGACAGGAAGAACCGGGTCTCGCCGGGGTCGCCCTGACGGCCGGCGCGGCCGCGCAGCTGGTTGTCGATACGGCGGGACTCGTGGCGCTCGGTGCCCAGGATGAACAGACCGCCCACGGAGCGGACCTTGTCCGCCTCGTCCTTGATGGCCTCCTTGTACTTGGCCTCCGCCTCAGTGTACATCTTCCGGGCGTCCAGGATCTCCTGGTTATTGGTCTCCGCGAAGCCGGTGGCCTCGGCGATGAGTTCGTCGGACAGGCCGGCCTTCCGCAGGTCGGCTTTGGCCAGAAACTCCGCATTGCCGCCCAGCATGATGTCTGTACCACGGCCGGCCATGTTGGTGGCCACGGTGACGGCGCCGAACTTGCCGGCCTGGGCCACGATCTCGGCTTCCTTCTCGTGGTTCTTGGCGTTCAGCACGTTGTGCTTGATGCCCTTGCGCTTGAGGATCTCGGACAGCTCCTCCGACTTCTCGATGGACACGGTGCCCACCAGGACGGGCTGGCCCTTGGCGTGGCACTCCTCGATCTGCTTGACGATGGCACGCAGCTTGCCGGGGACGTTCTTGTACACCACGTCGGGGTCGTCGATACGGGCCAGAGGCTTGTTGGTGGGGATCTCCACGATGTCCAGCTCGTAGATGGTGCCGAACTCCTCCTCCTCGGTCATGGCGGTACCCGTCATGCCGGACAGCTTGTCGTACAGGCGGAAGTAGTTCTGGAAGGTGATGGTGGCCAGGGTCTTGGACTCGTTAGCCACCTCCACATGCTCCTTGGCCTCAATGGCCTGGTGGAGGCCCTCGTTGTACCGGCGGCCGAACATGAGGCGGCCGGTGAACTCGTCCACGATGATGACCTGGCCGTCCTTCACCACATAGTCGATGTCCCGCTTCATCACGCCCCGGGCCTTGATGGCCTGGTTGATGTGGTGGGACAGGGTGGTGTTCTCGGGATCGGCCAGATTTTCGATGTTGAAGAACTGCTCAGCCTTCTTGATGCCGGGGGCGGTAAGGGTGGCGGTGCGGGCTTTCTCATCGACAATGTAGTCGGCGTCGATGTTGACGTCCTCCTCCTCCTTGGCGTCCACCTTGGCGATGCGCTGGCACTTCAGGCGGGAGACGAACTGGTCCACCACGGTGTACAGCTGGGTGGATTTTTCGCCCTGGCCGGAGATAATCAGGGGGGTGCGGGCCTCGTCGATGAGGATGGAGTCCACCTCGTCCACGATGGCGAAGGCGTGGCCCCGCTGGACCAGCTCCTGGGAGTAGAGGGCCATGTTGTCCCGCAGATAGTCAAAGCCGAACTCGTTGTTGGTGCCGTAGGTGATGTCGGCCCGGTAGGCGGCCTTCTTGGCCTCGCCCACCACCCCGTGGATGACCAGACCCACGGTCAGACCCATGAAGCGGTACACCTTGCCCATCCACTCGGAGTCGCGCTTGGCCAGATAGTCGTTGACGGTGACGATGTGGACGCCTTTGCCGGCCAGGGCGTTCAGATAAGCGGGCAGGGTGGCCACCAAGGTCTTGCCCTCGCCGGTCTTCATCTCGGCAATGCGGCCTTGGTGCAGGACGATGCCGCCCACCACCTGGACCCGGTAGGGGCGCATGCCCAGCACGCGCCAGGCGGCCTCACGGCAGGCGGCAAAGGCCTCGGGAAGGATGTCGTCCAGGGTCTCGCCCTTGGCCAGACGCTCCTTGAACTCCGGGGTCTTGGCCTGAAGCTGGGCGTCGGTGAGGGCTTTGTATTCCTCCTCCAGGGCGTCCACCTTGTCCGCGATGGGATAGATGGACTTCAGCTCCCGCTGGGAGGAAGTGCCAAACAGCTTGGTAAACAGACTCATATCAGAAAAACACCTCTTGTTGTGGGGTATCTGAACAGAATACCACATATTAAATCAATTTAGTATAGCATACTCCAGGAGCGGAAAAAAGACCTAATTGTAAACTTTCCCGGCAAAAATCACCAAAGAGCAGAGGGAAAAAGGACGGGAATCCGCCAATGGCGCATAAATGTGCGCCGGGGGTTGACAAGGAAGGGGGATTGTGGTATTGTATGTCTCACAACAAAATAAGACAGACGAAACGTGCAGGAAAACAGCGGTTACCGCTTGCCGAAGGAGTAACACTCTCAGGCGCCCCCGCCGGGGCGAGGACTGTGCGCGGATGTGACTCTGGAGAAGCTCAATGACGAGTGCCGAAGGTGCAACGCGGGACAAAGATGGCCCGCCAATCTCTCAGGCAAAAGGACAGAGGTAAGAAAATCGGCTTCCACCGGGCGTTTGGCGCGCTCGTGGGGAGGCGTTTCTTCCGCTTGAACCGGACCGTGGAGCTTGCTCCCCGGTCCGATTTTTGTCAGGAGAGGAAGTTTGTTATGTTAACATCCCTGGAAAACGCACTTTTCCCTATCGTAGCCAATATCAACAACTATTTGTCCAGCTACATTCTGGTGTTCCTGCTCATCGCCGTGGGCGTGTGGTACTCCATTCAGACCCGTTTTGTCCAGATCCGTTGCTTCGGTGAGGGCATGAAGAAGGTCTTCGGCAACCTGTCCCTGCGGGGCGGTAAGCAGGAGCGGGGCATGAGCTCCTTCCAGGCTCTGGCCACCGCCATCGCCGCCCAGGTAGGTACCGGCAACATCGTCGGCGCTTCCGGCGCCATCCTCACCGGCGGTCCCGGCGCCATCTTCTGGATGTGGGTCATCGCCTTCTTCGGCATGGCCACCATCTACGCCGAGGCCACCCTGGCTCTGAAGACCCGGGTCATCGACAAGGACGGCACCATCCACGGCGGCCCTGTCTACTACATCACCACCGCCTTCAAGGGCGCCTTCGGCAAGTTCCTAGCCGGCTTCTTCGCCGTGGCCATCATCCTGGCCCTGGGCTTCATGGGCTGCATGGTCCAGTCCAACTCCATCGGCTCCACCTTCCAGACCGCCTTCGGCGTCCCCTCCTGGATCGTGGGCGTGGTTCTGGTAGTCATCTGCGGTTTCATCTTCCTGGGCGGTGTCCAGCGTCTGGCCGCCGTCACCGAGAAGGTGGTCCCCATCATGGCGGCCATCTTCCTGTTGGGCGGCCTGGTGGTGCTGATCGCCCGTATCCAGTACCTGCCTTCCACTTTTGCCATGATCTTTAAGTACGCCTTCCAGCCCCAGGCCATCATCGGCGGCGGCTTCGGCTACGCCATCAAGACCGCTATCAGCCAGGGCGCCAAGCGGGGCCTGTTCTCCAACGAGGCCGGCATGGGCTCCACTCCCCACGCCCACGCCCAGGCCAACGTCACTGATCCCCACGACCAGGGTGTGGTAGCCATGATCGGCGTGTTCATGGACACCTTCGTGGTGCTGACTCTGAACGCTCTGGTCATCATCTCCACCCTGTACACCCCTGACGGAATCCTGGCTTCCGGCGCCATTCCCGAGGGCATCGGAAAGGCCAACCTGGCTCAGACCGCCTTCGGCACCGTCTTTGGCGAGAGCCTGGGCGCCATGTTCGTGGCCGTCTGCCTGTTCTTCTTTGCCTTCTCCACCGTGCTGAGCTGGAACCTGTTCGGCAAGATCAACGCCATCTACCTGTTCGGCAAGAAGTCCGTGGCGGTCTACTCCGTCATCGCCCTGGTGTTCATCTTCCTGGGTACTCTGATGTCCAACGATCTGGTGTGGGAGCTGACCGACATGTTCAACAACCTGATGGTCATCCCCAACGCCATCGCCCTGTTTGCCCTGACCGGCGTGGTGGTCAAGTCCACCCACGGCGTGGGCGACAAGCTGAAAAAGTAAAAACTGCTCCAGGCCCGGGTTTGCGAAAACCCGGGCCTCTTTTTGTCTTGTCCCCGGGGACGGGGCGTGATATGATAATGTCCGCTGAACAAACCGTTTTGCGGTTTGTTCGTGCGGCAGTTGCCGCACAATTCTATCAAAAGGGCCGTTTTCAGCCCTTTTGATAGAATTTGGACATTGTCACAATGCGTATTTCCATTGGCGCGGCACACCGCACCAATGGAACGAGCAAGGATTTTGCGCAATTTTACGCAAAATCCTTGCACTTGAACAAAGCTGATTGCCCTTGTAGCCTTGATTTTCAAGGCTTGCGTCTTTGTTCAGTATGCATTATGATAAAGATACGATAAAATGAGAGGATGTACCTCATGGCTGATTGGAAGAAAAATACCGTCCACACCCTGGACATCACCGGCTACACCGCCGAGGGGATGGGAGTGGCCCGGCTGGAGGGCCGGGTAGTCTTCGTCCCCCACACCATTCGGGGGGAGCGGTGGCAGGTCCGGCTGGAAAAGGTGAACAAAAATGTGGCCTGGGGCCGGGGCGTGGAACTGCTGGCCGCCTCTCCAGAACGCCGGGAAAGGGACTGTCCCCTCATGGGCCGGTGCGGCGGCTGCCAGTTCCGCCACATGACCTATGCCGAGGAACTGTGCGCCAAGGGACAGCGGGTGGCCGACGCGCTGGAGCGGGTGGGCGGCGTCCGTCTGGACCTGCCTCCGGTGCTGGGCGCGGAGACGCCTCTGCGCTACCGCAACAAGGTCCAGTTCCCCGTCGCCCAGGAGAAACATGGCCTTGCCATTGGCTACTACCGGCCACGGAGCCATGATGTGCTGGATGCCGGGGACTGCCTGCTCCAGCCCCAGTGCGTGACCGACCTGCGCCGGGCCTTCAAGGGCTGGATGGAGGCGCACTCGGTCCCGGCCTACCGGGAGGAGGAGGGCTCCGGACTGATCCGCCATCTCTATGTCCGGACCAACAGCAGGGGGGAGTCCCTGTGCTGTGTGGTGGTCAACGGCGAGGGGGTGCCCTTCGGCGGGGAACTGGTGGAGGCCCTGCGGCGGGCCCACGGCGGTCTGGCAGGAGTGGTGCTGAACTTCAACACCCGGGATACCAACGTGATCCTTGGCCCGGAGTACCGGACCCTATGGGGAAGGGACTGGCTGGAGGAGGATCTGAGGGGCCTTACCTTCCGGCTGTCGGTTCCCTCCTTCTTTCAGATCAACCGGGCGCAGACGGAGCGCCTGTATGGCGTGGCGCTGGACTTTGCGGCGCTGACGGGGGAGGAGACGGTACTGGACCTGTACTGCGGCATCGGCACCATCTCCCTGGCTTTGGCCCGGCGGGCAAAAAAGGTCATCGGCGCCGAGATCGTCCCCCAGGCCATTGAGGATGCCAAAGGAAATGCCGGACGCAATGGGATCGAAAACGCGGAGTTCTTCTGCGGCGACGCCGGGGCTGTGGCCCAGAAGCTGGCAGAGGAGGGAGTGCGCCCCCAAGTCATCACCGTGGACCCGCCCCGGAAGGGATTGGGGCCCGAAGTGCCTGCCATCCTGGCCTCCATGGCCCCGGAGCGCATCGTCTACGTTTCCTGCGACCCGGCCACCTTGGCCCGGGATGTGAAACGGCTGGGCGAACTGGGTTACCGGGCCGTCAAGGCCCAGGCGGTGGACCTTTTCCCACGGACTTCACATGTGGAGACGGTGGTCCTCTTGTCACGGGAAACAAATCCACTGACAGTTGAAGTCAGAATGGAAGTGGAAACCGGCGAGGTCAAGGAGCATCCGACCTATAAGCGTATTCAGGAATATGTGCAGGAGAAGTACGGCTTCAAAGTCCATACTGCATATATTGCAGAGGTCAAGCGCATGGTCGGATTGGATATGCACAAAGCGCCGAACGCTGTGGAGCAGAGGAAGCATGAGTATCATCCATGCCCGCCTGAAAAGGTCGAGGCAATTAAGGATGCTCTGCGGCATTTCGGCTTAATTGCTGAGTAAAGTCACTGTGAGGCAGTAAAAATGCCTTATTAAAACCGGAGATAGTGAGAACGGTGAAATCCTTTCTCCCTGCATGAAAAAAGGCACATCAGAAAGCAAAGCACGGCAGAGCGTATACGGTACGCCTTTGGATGTGGAATTTTACGGCATAGAGCATTTTTACACCATTTGGCAAAATGCGAAAGTGCTTCTTGCAAACAGAGCATTGTTTTACCCGCTGAAAATCGCTGTAATGAGGAGAAGCCCAGCATCACGTCAAACGGCGCGTGCTGGGCTTCTTTTTGTCATGCTTCGGGGCTTTTTTTGGAGGATAATCCCTCCTGCGTGCCATTTGTTTTTCTATGCCGTGTTGACATACTGCGCTCTACCTATCACGGTAACTGTACGTTCTCGGAACAAAAATGAACACGTTTTCTCTGTATAGGGAGAAATCCGGAGAGGAAAAAGAGGGTAAGTGCAGGCTGTTGGAACGGTGTGTAAACCACTTGCGGTTTTCCACGGTTTCCATAGCCGCAGCGAGGGAGAAAAGGGAGAGGTGGCTTTCTCGCTCAGGTGGCTTGCCGCCGCTCTTTGCCTCTCCATTTTCTCCCTGAGTATCAGGGGTTATTCTGCGTCATTGCTCGGCGTAACAGGGCGAAAGTCCTCCTGAACGCCCTCGTTAAGGTCAAAGCACATGGTTTTTGCGTCAGCAACCCAGAAGCCACGCACCCTATACCGCTTTCCGGGAATATAGTCCTCACCCGTAACAGCCCGCAGTGGGTCAAGCAGGTTCTTGTTGGAAATTGTTACGACACCCTTCTGTTCTCCCTTCGGCTTGGAGAACTTAAATCCCTTCGGCTCGTTGCTCTTGCACATACGGATCGCAAACACCTTCGCCTTTGCATCCATTAGGCACAGGACATAGGCGGGATAACCCAAGTCCTCAAGCACCTTCTTGGTGAAGGTCACGCCATTCTGGTTCAGGAACATATCAGGGTAGGCGTTGATGTTGGAATCAATGGTTTCAAAGTTCAAAGCGGAAAAATCAAAGTTCATAGTAAAAATCCTTTCATTTCATTGTGTTTTGCGCCTCATCCACGATTTTCATAAACTCCTGACGTTCCATAAAAGACCATCGGGAGTCCATGATCAGATAGCCCTTGAAAAGACCATCTTTCACGCGGTATGCGACGAAGTGATTGCTCAGGCGACGCAATGCAGCTCGTTTTGCCGTGCTGTGCCGCTCTGACAGCAGTTTCTGTACTGTTATCCAATCCTCTTTTTTGATAATCGCTGTGTGATGGTTTTCCTTGAAATACATATTCAAGTCCGTGTTTTTAACCGACTTGTGTGTGCGGAAATCTTTGGTATAGGTTTTCTGCATCAAGGCATCACCGCAGTATTTCTCATTTCGGAGGATGCTGCGGACAGTACCGGCAGACCAGAGGTCATTACCCATGGGAGATTTGATCCCCTGCTCTGTCAGGGCAGCAGCTATTTCCGCTGGCGTTGCGCCCTCCAAGCAGCTTTCATAGATGTACTCAACAATTCTTGCCTCGGTAGGTTCGATAACCAACCGCCCAAAGTGGTCACGGTAGAAGCCCAACGTGTTCTGCACAGAGAACTTGTAAATGCCCTCCGCCATGCGCCAGCGGATACCAGCCTTAATTGCCTCGCTCTTTTGTTGGGATTCCATTTCAGCCAGAGCAGCCAATAGTGAGATCAGGAGGTTATTCCGTCCATCACCGGTATAGGTAATTCCCTCCGTTTCAAACTCGACGGAAACAGGGGGATTCAGAGCAGAAAGTGTTCGCAGATTGTCCAGAATATCCACGATATTCCTACCAAAACGGCTGATGCTTTTCGTGAGGATCAAGTCAATTTTTCCGTCCACCGCGTCGGCAATCATTTTCTGAAAGCCCAGACGCTTTTCTACGGTAGTTGCACTTATCCCTTCATCTTGATAGATTTCAACCAGTTCCCATTGCGGATTGGCTTCGATTCTCTTGGTAAAATGATGAATCTGCATATCGAAACTGCCGATCTGTTGTTCCTCCTGCGTGCTGACGCGGCAATATGCCGCAACGCGGAGTTTGGGTGGTTCCGCTGCAATTTCTCGCCGTTTTTGCGGAGGGATGACAATGACACCATTTCCGCGCTGATTATAGGAAATCTCGTCCTGCATCTGGCGACGTTTTTGTTCTCTGCGCTCAGCTCGGCTGCTGGTCTGCCGCTCGGCCTCAATCATTTTGGAATCAAGCGTTTTGGCCATATCCTGCCTCCTGCACCGAGAACGCAATTATTCTTTTGCGCTGCATGGGCATACCACCTCCTTTTTCAGTAAATTTTGACTTTTCACGGAATCACCACCTTATCTTCCAATATTTCTATGACATACCGAAAACTATCGGGCTGCCAACATAAATAGAGGGCGGCAGAATGCCCTGCCGCCCTGGAATCAATATTCAGTTGCTTCAAAATTGCCATCCCTCACGCTCGCATAAGCCCAAAATGTCAATGCACGGAACATTCAAGCTTTTGCAGACATACGGTATTTTCTTTTCACCTTTTTTACTCTCTTCGGTGATTACTGTTAGTCCATACTTCATGGCTGTGGCAATTAAGAAGGCATCTCCCGATGATTTGACTTGCTTGAAATCGATAAGTTGTGGATTAGATGTAACGACCTTTTTGACGTTATCCTGAATATCATCATCAATGGGCAGCACCACGCCATGTAATCCTATGTACCATTTTTTTAAATCGTCATCATTCACTTCTTCAATTATTTCCGAGCAGGTTACTATGCGCTTTTGCTCAATTAGCTCGTCCATGTGATGCCAAAGTGTCTTATTGATGCTTCTCCGATGTGGTTCATCATCTTTTTGTGAAAGGATCGAAGATGTGTCTATGATATATTTGGGTTCAGAATCATGATTCACCATTTCGATACCTCCCACATAAATTTTTCTATATGGTTCTGTTTTACGCCGAGATAGCGAGATATATCCTGCTTGTCAAAGTAACCCTCTCGATAACCATGAAAGAATGCCCGGCATAATGCAGGGCTATTCTGGTCAATAGCCTCACGCGGAATATTCCTAGGAATACCTTTACCAGTTAGCTTTCTATATTCCTGTGCAGCCTTTCGCTCGTTTTCAAACTGTGATCTTATTGCGGCTATCAGCATCGCATACTTAGGTTGTCCAATTTTCCCAGAATCCAGTAAACGGCGACAAATAACTTCCTTACTTACTGAAAACTTATCCGCTAGTGATGAAACAACGTCCAAATCTATTTCTGATTGCGTATAGCTGCCAAGCTGTTTGTTCAGATTTACCCGGGGTACAAGAACTTCTCCAGCAACCGCGTTGCAAAAGACTTCCTCCGCCTGTGCGGAAAATGAGTCAATCATGTCATTACAGATAACCGAACTTCGCTTAATCAGGTGGACAAGTTCATGAATAATCGAAAATGTTTTAGCCGGGTATCGATCATCATTATTAAGCCCGATAATTGGCATTGTGGTGTCGTATATGGCAAATCCACGGGCAACCTCAGTATCTACGCCGGTAAAGCAATGCACAAATACACCGGCATTCTCGACAACATTGCGAATGTATAAATAGAACTGCCTTGTGCTCTGGCATTTATATTGCACATTTGAATCAATACCAAGACTATTTCTGATTTCTCGTGCCCATTGGATAACATTATCATCTGGACAATTTATGGACATACCAAATTTCACGGTGCGCTCTTTCAAAGCTTGCCTGGATTCCAGAAGCAAATCGCGAGCAGAAAGAATATCGGAAATAGCAAGATTCAATGCGCTGTTATCAACAACTGCGTCGGGCAAAGTACGGAGATTTCGCATTTGAGGCAAGTGCTTTACATTAATGTCACTTGCATTCATATACAGTCCTGCAAACGGAATACGGTAACATTTTGCGATGGCTTTTGCCTGATTTATTGTGGGAAACTTCCCTGATTCATCATTTTCCCACAGAACAATTTTTTCTTCCTTGAACTTTGTAATCCGTGTTACATAGTCAAAAGATATGGCTTTCTTCTCTCGTATAAAGCGCAAAGTGTCTTTATTTATGCGAGCATATATATACATAGGTGGAACCACCTCCTCTTACAGTGCCTTTATCGTCTCCACAAACTGGCTCATGCTGACAGCTCCCGGCAGAAGATTTTCTCCATCCCTGAACACCATGTAATAACGGTACTGGTTCCCGGCGGCAGCCCGCCACGCGCGTCCCAGTTCGATCTTCTCCCGGCTGTCATCGTTTTTCAGATGCTCACCCTTGGTTTCGGCAAAGATGATCTTGCCGCTTTGGGTCATGATCATAATGTCCGGGTAGTGCTTGATATAGCCGTTGATGGCAAATCCATGCCGGGAGAGATTTCGGTGCCACCAGCGAACATTCGGAAGGGCGGTCAACTCCATAATCAAATCCTGTTCCAGCTTGTTGATGTCGCCATCCTCGGCTTCATACAAAGAACCGCCGTATATGTCTGTGCTGGTCATGGGATGAATAACTGACGGCAGCCGATAGGACGGCTGGCATACGATGCGTTCGGTTTCCAGCCATTTTGCAAAAGTTTCCCGATAATGTGCATCCAGCAGGGATTCAATCTTTTCCTTGATTTTCTTGGCATATCCCATCGGAGCCTTCTCCATGGCGGCGATCTGTGCCTTGTCCATATCGTCCACGATGCGGTTTATGTAGGATTTCAGTTCGGCAGCGTCCACCATGTTCAGCTTATTGAGTTGATTGAACATCATGTCCTTGCATTGGCGCACACGGCTTTCAGGCGGAAGGTTATTGAAGTATTCCTTGAAATACCGCTGTTCTGCGCTGGTCATTTTGAATACCTTGGGCAAGCCACCTTCGTTTGCCCGCACATCGACCTCGGCAATCTCATCATCAGCTGCGGCAAAATCAATGTCGTATGCCTTACCTTTCAGCGTGAAGCCTTCGGCGAGCTGTTCTTTTTCCAGCAGTTCCAGCGTACCTTCCGTAAACAGGGTATCGGGGATCACCTGGAAAAATTGAGGGATCACAAGAGTTTCAAGGTCACTCTGGAATTGAGGACGAACACGGAAAGTAGCCACTTGTTCCCGCACCTCCCAAGGAAGATTCTGAATCTGAGGATCATCTTGTCCCTGTTTTACGGCGTTGTTGTAGGCTTCACCGGCTTTATTGGCATCATCCAGCATACTGTCAGCTTTCGGGGTGATTTGGGAGGATTTTTCCTGTTCCCAGCGGCGTTGCAGTTCTGCCCCGATGGATTTCCCATCCAGCTCTGCAAAATCGTCCTGTTCCGTTTCCGAAGGGGCTTCCGTATCGGAAACTCCTTGCAGTTCGGTAATGTCGACCTGCACCGGGGGCTGCTCCGAGACCTGGGGCTTCACAGGTTCGGCCAGACGATAATCCTTGTCGCTGAATCCTGCACTGTTCAATCCCTTGATGATGTGCTGCACGGTAGTGTTAAAATCGTTGGAGGAAGTCAGCACATAGGACATATTCAAAGCCGATTGTGTGTGCTGGCGTGTATGGGGCAGACGGAGGATGCGCCCCAAAATCTGCTCCACATCCACCTGGCTGGTCTTGTTGGCAAGGGAGGCAAGAATATAGGCAAAGGGGCAATCCCAGCCCTCTTTCAGTGCATTGACCGTGATAATATAGCGAACAGGGCAATCGGAAGACATCAAATCCACATTTTTCAGTTCGTTCACATCAGCCGTGCGAATGGCAATCTGCTCTGCCGGGATGCCAGCGTCCACCAGCTTGTCCCGCAGCTTTTCAAAAGTGGTAGCGTCCTCCTTGCCTTTCGGCTGCGCCTGGAACAGAGCGATGGGGCGAATATACTTGCCTGTTTTTGTATATTCCGCACAGGCGAGTTCTTCCAGCTTATTTCGCAGATCGATCGCGTCAATCAGCACATCGGTTTGGCTGTCCCGGTTGTAAACAATCACGGGCAGCTTGACCATGTTTTCCGTCTTTAACTGAACCGCGTCCACATAGGAGATAATGTTGCTCTCCTTTTTCGGGGTAGCGGTCAAATCCAGAACAAAGCAGGGATTGAAGTTCTCCAGCATTTCAAGGCTGAGATCAGACCGGGCGTGGTGGCTCTCGTCCACAATCACCAGCGGGTTAAGCTGATTGATAATCTGGAACAGGGCGGTTTCGTCCGCCTTTTCAATGGGGCTGTCGGGCTTGCCAAGCACCTTGGCGAACTCCGCAAGATTGCTGTTCTCCTGATAGGCTTTCAAGCCCTCCTTGCCGCGCCCACGGAAAGAATCGTAGGACAGCACCATAACAGAAAGCTGTTCCGTAACAGCAGTCGGATTGAAATTCTGCCCGTTCAAAAGCTCCTGCTTGGTATAGACCTCCACGCGCCCGCCAAAATCCACGTCGATTTTCTGGCGGTATGGATGTTGGGGATCTTTGAGTGCTTTTACCGTCTGCACCAAAATTGCGTCTGAGGGAACGAGCCATACCACCGCCTTTGTCTTGGTAACAGGCAGAGCGTCAAAAATGGGGCGAATGGAATTACAGGCGATAAATCATCAAACGCTGCCATTGTTTTGCAGTATGTTGACAGCACTACTAAAAAAGTCGAAGCTATCCGTTGCATTTATCCTAAAGAAGAGTTGAAGGCAGCACTTATGGAAGTGGGGCTTACCACGGTAGAGAAGAACATCTCTGAATGGCAGTACCGCAACTGGATGCACACCTTTTTCGAGAAATATACCCCGAGAGACAATTTCAAGAGAAGCAGAAAGATAGGATATGTCAAAGGTGGACTGACTACTCAATTTTTGGGGTGTGTCAACCCTTACGATATAGGTAGAAATGGCTGAGTGTCTATAACCATATGCAATAAGGTTTCTGGTGGCAGCTCCCGATAAGTCTTCGGGCAGGCAGGGTTCGACTCCCTGAAACCTTGTGACCCACAAAGGGTCTTATGAACGTTCAAAAAAATAATTAAAAGGAGGTAGAGGTTGTGGCCACGAAAATCTTGATTTCCTCTTAGTTTTAGCATGATTAAAAACAAAGTATATAACGGCGATTGTATGGAGTTTATGAAGCAAATGGAAGCCAACAGCGTGAAGCTCACTCTGACAGACCCGCCTTATGGCGAGGTAACCAGGCGGAGTAATGGAATTCGGAAATTGGACAAGTCCACTGCTGACGAGCAGACATTTGACTTGAATGATTTTCTGAACGAAGTGTATCGAGTAACCGAAGGCACGATAATTATCTTTTGCGGTATGAATCAGTTCTCTACCATCAGAGAGTTCTTTGCAAAAAAGCAGGCTGCAAAAGAAGGTACTGTTAGGCAGTTAATTTGGAAAAAGACGAACCCCAGTCCTATGAACGGACAACACATTTACCTTTCTGGTATCGAGAATGCGGTCTGGTTCAAGAAGCGCGGTGGTACATTCAACGCACGGTGCAAGAACACGGCGTTTGAGTATCCTTGCGGGCGTAGCAAAATCCACCCTACCGAGAAAAATCACAAGTTGTTAGCGGAACTCATATTGGACAATAGTAACCCTGGCGACTTAGTGTTTGACCCTTGTGCAGGCAGTGGTTCTCACCTACTCGTAGCACGAGACAACGGACGAGATTTTATCGGTGTTGAGTTGGACGAGGGTTATTTCAAGATTGCTGAGGGCAGGCTGTCTGGAGCTATATCAGCGTAATTAGCAGTATCTAAAGGGTGATTTCCTTTATAGAATCAAAATGTGTAGCGATGCCTTGGGCGTTGCTAAATGGGAGCCAGCGGTTCCTGTTTAGGAGCGTCCAAAAGCTCCAAATAAATTTTAGAAAGGTTGATTGTATGCTCAGACTAATGATGATGTGTGACAGGAATGGGAGATTTGTTCCTGTTGCTCACAAGCGGGGAAAAGTTTATACATATTGGGCTGAAGAAGTTTTAGCTGATGGTGGTAAAAAGATTTATCATTTGACAAAAGAATATTTACTTGAAAACAGTCATCGATTTGACAATGTTAGGATTTCAGCAACAGGTAGAGTGTCTGCAACACCATCTCAGGTTGATTGGAATTCTTTTGAAACACATTACAAATATGCCTTTTGTGAAAGATATAAGGATATGCCTAATAGAAATCAAATAAAGATTTATCAGGAATATTCTGACGACCTGAAATTGGGAGACATCCTTATTAAGAAGTATCCTCAATTAACAAGAGAACTTATCATGTATAGAGGAGACATCTTGTCAAGTGATAGAGAAGTTGCATCAATGGCCTATTCCATACGCAATATGATTTTTTAATGATTGAGTTTCAAATCTCTAAAATTGGGCAGGGTTGTTGGTCATAATAAGGGTTCGATTCCCTTGAACCCTATATTGAAACGAATGGGGACTTGCAGGTTCAACTCCTGCAGACCACAAAAGATTTTTGAATTTTTTATTCGTTAGAATAACGGCGTATTTTACACTGTTATATTCTAAAACAGAACAGTGTGAGGAAAATTTCTACAGTAGCACAGACAAAAAATGGCTATATATATTGAGGAGGGAATTCTCCAAATAATATTTATAGTTGTTCAAGGTCAGTTGCTATTGATACATAATCCATCATTCCTCTGACTTTGAACAAGGAAAGAGGTTATGTATGAGATTATGTGAATTGTTAGAAATCGTATCTGCTGTTGCGCTGGGTATTCCTTTGGACAAGCATGAGGATGTAGCTCCTGGAAAGATTGCTCAAATGGTCGATAACATCCATTTAGAGCGAGTTGGGCAAGACCTTGTTTTTAGGCCAGTAACAGGAAAAAAGGTTGATTTGACAGAAGAACTTTTAGAAGAAGATTTTAGAATGCCAGCAGTTCTCCTGTTCTCTTATTCGACAGAAACCAACTTGTGGTCTGCAATGGAGACGGATACAGGTCTCGAAATGCAGGAGTTATTAGATTCAAAGGTTGATGAGCCATCCCATAGGTATGTATTATTGGGTGCGCACCTTATAACAGAAAATGTTAAACAGTGTAATGCTAAATATGATGACTATCGTGGAACAACGCTCATAGAGCTTACTCCCACGTGTTAATAAACAGCTTCCTTCCATTTTATTTATCATTCCTTAGGTAGAGGGGGGCGCAGGTGGCGCACCCCTCTATTATTTTGGTTTGGTTGAGATGGTTGAAGGTAGGTGGTGGTTTAAAATTATTGGATATCTGATATGGTTTATGCTATACTGTGGGCACTCCAATGGAGGAGGTGAATACCGTGACTTTGGATGAACTGTTACTTAACGTCAACGCCGTGTCTTTTGAAGACGTCGTTTGCCAGACTGCTATTCAAACTGAAGAAGATAAAGAGGAGTATGGTAGTAGGGGTTATAACATCCAGCTCACCCAGAGTGAGTTTGAGGAAAAGTTTAACGGTATTGACCCTGCCTGCATTTACTACACTCCTTCCGTTACTACAAACTGCCTGTATTTCAACAAGGATACTCTTGCAGCAGCACCCTTTCATGTGGAGTTCTTCCTTGCTGGTATTGGTAGTTCTACACTTGAGGGTGCAAAAAGAGCAATCGAGCAGATGGAGGGCGAAGTTGCAGAACATAAGTATATAAGTTCTGTTCTGACCTTAGCTGATGGTATGCGGTTGGAGTATTTCCAAAAACTCGTTGAAAAGAAGGGTTCTGATATTCCTGGTCTGTATGAAACCTTCTTTGACTTCTATACTAACTCTGACTATGGGTTCAACAACATTGACCCCACCACTCTGCAGGCCATCCTCAACAGCAAGACCCCGCAGGAAAAAGAAGAGACAGCCAATCAACTCAAGGATTTGCCCGATACCCTCACCATTTACAGAGGTGGTAACACCAACTCCACCCCGTACGCCAATGCCTATTCGTGGACTTTAGATATAAATATTGCAAACTTTTTTGCAGTTCGTAGGGGCAAGGGGCCAGGGTATATTGTAACTGCTGAAGTTGATAAGAAGGACATTATTGAAGTTCTGTTTGAGGCTCGTTCTGAGCAGGAAGTCATTGTAGACCCCAAGAATATCAGGGTTATCAAAGAAACCATTATTCCTGGGTTAGACCTGCTGGAAGAAGTCCTGCCCATCGTTGCACCTATGTACCACAAGTACAAGGATATGATGGAAGATTTAGACTTTGCACAGCGTTCTTCTATCCACGGTAAGGCACATGAAGCACGTGTGTTGCTCCTTTGCCTGATTCTCGCTCACCTGCTTGACCTGCCTATGTCTGACCGTAAGGTGCTGGCAACGGCAGCTATTTACCATGATACGCAGCGCACTCACGACTGGATTGAGCCTGAGCATGGTAAGGCATCCAAGGAGTATTACCATGACAATGTTTCTTCTCCTGACCCTCTGGTTGAGTTGTTGGTAGAGTATCATTGTTTGCCTGATGAGGTGGCATACCGGCATATCAGAAATATCAGGGTTTTGAGCAAGAGCAGAAGCCGTGCAACAAAGCTGTTCGATATCTTCAAGGATGCTGATGGTTTAGAGCGTATTCGCCTGGATGGTTCTTTGAGAGAGTTAGACTTGAATCAGTTGAGAACTGAGGAGGCCAAGACCCTTTCTCTTGTCGCTCGTATTTGCCTTGAACAAGTGAAAATTTAACTCATGCATCTCTAATTTGGAGCGAGGGGTGCCGGTAATTACCGGCACCCCTCGTTTGCTTGGTAATGTGAACTATGTTGGAGTTTAATGCTTACGCAAACCTATGCTACGTGGATATATAATTGCGTGTAATAGTTACAAAGGTGGTTGAGAAAATACATGATTACTGGTATAATGCAACCAAGAAAAATGTAGATTTTTCAAGAGAAATAGGCGAGATGGACAAATGGTGTCTATTGTTGATGCTATAATGTCAATATAGACTTAAAGAGGTGGTGGTGTCATGCCTTTGGATTCAAAGAGCACCCGTATCTTAGAACTATATCGACAGTTCCAGATGGGTAAGGTAGTCAACAAACAGGATGCAGCAGAGCGCTATGGCGTAAATGTCCGCTCTATTCAGAGAGACATTGATTCCATTCGCAGCTTTCTTTCAGAGCAGGTAGCCCAAAATGGTGTCATGCAGAGTATTGAGTATGATGCCAAGGAGAGGGGTTATAAGCTGATAACACAGGAGGTCAGCCATCTTTCTGAAGGCGAGATGCTTGCTGTCTGTAAGATTTTGATTGAGAGCAGGGCGTTTTCAAAGGATGAGATGACTTCCCTTTTGGGGAGAATTCTTAATTTGAGTGTTTCCCCTAAGGACAAGGACCAGATAGAGGGTTATATCTCAAATGAGCTTTTCCATTATACTGACCCTGCCCATCCTTCTGCGAATACGAATTTCCTATGGGAAGTAGCCCAGGCAATCAAGGAGAAACATATCCTGGAAATAACTTACTCCAGATTAAAAGGGAAAGAGACGGTGGTTCGTAAGATAGAACCTGTGGGTATCCTGTTTTCAGAGTATTACTTCTATTTGATGGGATTCATAGTTGACCCTGAGAAAAGGAAGGACTTTGATAAAGAGGATGACCCCTTCCCTACCATCTACCGTATCGACCGTATTCAGAGTGTTAAGGACACAAACGAGAAGTTTGTGATTCCTTATAAGGATAGGTTCAAAGAGGGTGAGTATAAGAATAGGGTCCAGTTTATGTATGGTGGAGAACTTCAGCAAGTGGAGTTCAAATACTATGGTCCTTCGATTGAAGCTGTGTTGGACAAGCTACCTATGGCAAAAGTAGTAGAAGAAAAAGAAGGGGTCTATACCGTAAAGGCAGAAACCTTTGGCAAGGGAATTTTAATGTGGTTGTTAAGCCAGGGACATCACATTAAAGTCATTTCTCCGAAGTGCCTTGTTGAAGAAATAAAGGAAGAAGTCGGACGTGTCTATAGTCATTATTTTAAGTGAACTTTGTTAGGAAGGAGCATGGGTATGGATGTGCTAAACCTTGAAGTAGCACAGATGCTAAAAGGGCATCCTGTCTTAAAAGAGACAAACTCGTATAAGTGTAAATATGTCAATGTTCTTGAATATTTTGTCCGCAAGTTTTCACCAGAAAACATGTGGGCAAATGAAACATTACAACTATATAAAAAGGCGCTTTTGGAAAACTCACAGGACTATAGATACGAAGGCTTTGAATTACTCAAACACTCCAAATCTGTAGTGGCGACAAAATTCAAGCCATTTAAGTTTTTTTCATACCGCTATTGTGTAGTTCTTGATTGCATCTTTATGAATGCAATCAACGACAAAGAAAAAGGCGAGTTGATTTATTCAGAATTGTCAAGCATCTATCACAAGCGATTTCAAAAAAATATTCGCCATGTATTTGATGCGTTGTACAATCCCGATATTTCCCTTGAAGGTTTTGACCAAATCACATATCTTGCTGATTGTTGGAAAAAGAACAGGGCCTTCTTGTCAGAAGAACCGATTAAAATAATTGTTACCGCAACCATGAGTGCAGGGAAATCTACTTTGCTAAATGCCCTTGTAGGAAAAAAAATTAACCGAACTCAAAATGACGCTTGTACTGCAAAAATTCATTACATAAAGAACAAGCCATATGAGGATGGGTATTGTTACGAGCAGGACTATGCGTTGGAATTAGATGCTAATCATCAAACACTTATGGATGATAATACGCTGAACACCAGTAGTGAAATCATTGTAGGAACACATTTCCGTACACTCGGAAGAAATGCAAAGAGAATATGGCTCATTGATACTCCAGGAGTTAATTCTTCTCAAAATAAAGCGCATAAGGACATTGCTGAGCGATATATCAAAGAAACCAAAGCCGATACGCTCGTTTATCTACTGAATGGAGAAAACATTGGGTCTGATGATGACTGTAACCACCTGCGGTTTGTTTTTGAAAACTACAAAGGTAACATTGTGTTTGTAGTTAATAAATTGGATAAATTCAGAAAAAAAGAGGATTCTGTATCAGAAACTCTATCTGCTGTAGTATCCGAATTAACTGAAATAGGATTTGTGTCTCCTTTAGTTGTACCCATTTCTTCTGCTGCAGCATACTTGTCAAAGATGAGCATTTATGAAGAAACCCTTGATGAAGAAGACCAAGATGAACTTGACAGAATGGCAAGAAAGCTAAAAAAGGATGAGTACCAGTTTGATACTTATTATCCGGATACCATGGATGAGGAGCTGAAAGGTGATATTGACTCCGAAAGCTATCAAGTGTTGTTACATTCTGGGATTTTACAACTCGAAAAAATACTTTATAGATTAAGAGGTTAGGCTTATGAAAGAAATGATGATTAAATACAACCCTTATCGTCTGGAAACTACGATTTTGGTTGATGGCAATGTCCCCCATCAAAAAAGCAAACTGAATTTTGGTGACAGACGTCTTCAAGAGTGGATTGAGGAACTTCCTGACATTGTTTTTGAAGAATATAGAACTCGCGACTTTCATATTACTTTCCATGGAACTATTCTTGATTTTGAAGATGTGGAATCGATGCGCCAAGAAGCCAATAAACGCGGGTTTCATATTGAAGAACCGACACATATACCTGCCAAGGAAGTTGCTGACAAGGAGAATGCTATCAGCGAAATTTTTAAAGAAATACAAGAAGGTCCGTTTGATGAATTGAAAAAACCGGACGTTGTGAGAGCATTTAACCTGGCAAAGAGTAGTGATTTTGAAGTCAATGTTGTTGCAACGATGAGTGCAGGAAAATCTACCTTGATTAACGCATTGCTGAGGCAGAAGTTAATGCCCGCAAAACAAGAAGCTTGTACTGCAACCATTACCGAGATTAAAGATAACGATGGCGATTGCTTTACAGCAAAGGCTTACGATACAAACGGCCAACTTATCCAGACATATCCGAACCTCACTTTTGAAATTATGGAGAAGTTGAATAGCAGTCCGGAAGTTTCAAAAATTCGTGCCGAAGGTAATATTCCGTTCGTATCGTCGGACGATGTGTCCCTTGTCCTTGTTGATACTCCCGGTCCTAACAATTCTAGAGACCCAGAGCATAAGAGAGCGACCCGCCGTATGCTTTCTGAGTCTTCGAAAGCTGTAGTCCTGTATATTTTGAATGCCACTCAGTTGGCTGTAAATGACGACAATGACTTATTGAGCTATGTTGCTAACAGTATGCATGTTGGTGGTAAGCAGTCCAGAGACCGATTCATCTTTGTTGTAAACAAACTGGACGAGTTTAAAAAAGGGGAAGATAGCGTTGATGCTTCTTTGGAAAAGGTTAGAAGCTACTTGAAAGATAATGGAATCGAAAATGCTAATATCTATCCTGCCTCTGCTTTGACCGCATTGAATATCAGAACAATCCTCGCAGAAAACGATGACGATGATGACGATGAGGTCTACGAGGCGAAAGGCAAAGTGCGTAAGTTTAACAACAATCCCGAAATGCACTTTGAAACAAAGGCTCCGCTAACACCTTCTGTAAGAGGACTGCTTGAAATGAAGTTGTCTGAGGCCAGAAGCAATGGGGATAGAAAGGGCGAGGCTCTTATCCATTGTGGAATCGTGCCTATTGAAATGGCTATTCAAAAGCGACCAACTTTTTACGGTTGATCGCCTTTGGCTTAGTCATTATTTGGATAAGTATAAATCAATAGATTGGTTGATTGTAGCTGCCATCAAAACTCATCTTGTAGATTTCGTAGTCGTAATCTTGGTTTTCATAGAAAATCCATTCACCAACAACATTCAGTCTGCCGCTTCGGTCGGCATTTAACTCTGTCTTATTGCTACCATCTTTGTCCATACGATAGATTGTCTGTGTGTCGGATGAAATGTAGAAAATGTAATCCTCAGACACATTCAATCCGTTGCTGACAGCAGTTCCCTCGAAAACAGTTTCGTTTGACCCGTCCAGATTTGCCGAGCAGATTGTTCGATCCTCATTTGTGTAATACATCTTGTCACCGGAGAAAACCAGATAGCTTGGACAATAATCAAAAATCGAAATCAGGTCTTTGCCATTCAGCTTCATTCTCCATGTTCCGTAATTATCATTTGGCAAATCGTTAATGGAGCTAAATCCGCTGACAACATACAGGTAATCGCCCTGCAAGAGCAGTCGGGTGGGGTGGATGTCGGAGAGCTTTGTGCCTTTATTTGTATTTCCCACTTTCGTAGAATATACTCCACCATCCTCATAGTTGGAAGAACCTGTTACATAAAACTTTTTCCCATCAAACTGAATGCAGTTTTCTGTAAAAACGCTAAACCCTAAATCTTCACCAACTGTTCCATCCAGCACATAGTATCCGGGGAAGGAATAGTAGTATAGATTGTTGCCAATATAAAACATATGCTCAGCATAAATGTCACTGGAAATAACGGATTGCTTGGAACCATCTTTCAGACGCATTTTGCACAAGCCGCTGTCGTTATAGTATATCCACTTCCCATCACTTGCAACAAGTGCGCCGTTCGCCACATTATTTGCTGCCATCTGGATTTCTTCCTCAGACGGAATGCTTTGGATATAAGAGAACACCTTTAACCCGATAAAAGCCACAGCGATAATTGCAACAACAAGGACACCCAGCTTCATCAACTTTTTCGTTTTGGGGCTGAATGATTTGGGCTTAACTGCCTGCCGTGCAGCTTCGATCTTCGCTCCACATTCCGGGCAGAAAGTGGCGTTGTCAGCTATTTCCTTTCCACAATTTCCACAGTACATGATTCAATCCTCCTTGGCATTATTGAATGTAGAGCAATTTCCACTTTCCATCTTCTTTGGACATAACAATGTTCATGTCTTGATTGACAGACTTGCTACCCTGCTTGGCCGTTACGGTCAAATCTGCAACAACAATTTTCTCGATTGTGTCTACATCAAAGTCAGCGTATGTATATTCGATTTCGCTCAACATCTCGTCCAACTTGCGTTCGGACAGCGTATAGATTTCATTGACTTCGTAGGAGAGCTTGTAGCTATGCCCGACAGAGGATTCAAAAGAATCCAAATCATCACCGACATTGTACTCGAAATAATACTCAACCCAATCTTCCTCGCCGTAGAAATACATATCGCTGGATACAGAAATGAGAGTGTCAATGTCGTACTTTTCATACGCTGTCATCACCTTGCGAAGCAGGCCGTTATAGCCCGTATACTGCGATACAACATTAAATGTAATCACAGCCACAACAACAAGGACAGCCAGAACAACCACGCTCTTGACCGTTTTTTTCATCTTCTTCTGCTTCTCCGGGTCTGTAACTTTCAGCCCCGGGATATTGGCAGACGCACCATCCAAAGGTGTTCCACACTTGCCACATATCTTTGCGTTGTCCTCTAACTGAGTTCCGCAGTTACCACAAAACTTTGCCATATCAGTTGTTCTCCTTTGATTTTTTATTTTTCCGGTTCTTTCGTACAATGAGAATAACAATCAGAAGGAGTAGTACCGCACCGCTGACAGCAACGATATAAATCAAGATGGATTCCTCGACTTCTTCGCCATAGCCGTTTTCTTCAGCTCGCAACTTCAAGTCATACTTGCCATCGCCATCTTCGTCAATGTTCAGTACGCTTTCTTTGGATACTGCCGCAACGGTGTCAATTTCCGTTCTTCGTGTAATCTTGATATTCTCAAATCTTCTGAAATCGCTGTAATCGCCATTTTCGTCCATGAAACCTATTGTGTAGTCCATGAGGCCGTGTCCGGTGCCAGTTATCTTCACGTCATATTCGGCACCTTCTTTAAGCCTGAGAACTTTGATCCGGTCATCTTCGTTGGCATTGGTCACATCTTCGTTATCCTCAAATGTCAATGTTCCGAAATCCGTTCGGACATTCAAATCATCTTCGGCAGAACACAATGTCTCACCGTTGTGTGTGACCGTAACATCAACAGGGCAGGCGATACGGATATAAATGTATTTTTGTCCGTTGATTTGATCCGCCATATCCTCGAAGAAGAAAACCAAATCATCCGCACTGGCAACTTCATAATGGCAGCCATCGCTGGCCAGATGCTCCATCAAATACTGCGCTGATGATTTGCTTCCGCCCATATTCTCAAAGAATCCCAACGTATAAATTAGGATATCGCTACTCTTGATTTCGTCAGCATAAGCAATCAGATCTTCACCTTCCTTGCCTTCGTTTGGTTCGCCATCGCTCATAAGTACAATGATTTTTTTCTTGGCATTGCTACTATCCAACATGGATTTTGCCTCTGCCAACCCAGACTCAATGTTTGTCCCTCCTCCAGAGGAAATACCCGCCACGATTCCTGTCAAGTGGTTTTTGTCAACAGAAAAATCGGAAAGCCATTCCGCACTGTCCTCGTAAGTAACAATCCCGATGCTGGCATCCTCTTCAAGAATGGTATTGACAAAATTGGTTGCTGCCTTCTTTGTTTCCTCCATAGGGGTTCCAGACATACTGCCGGATGTATCGAGAACTAAAACAATATCCCGTTCATCCGAAGTGGTTCTGATAGGTTCCTGCGACTGACTGTTTGAGGCAGTTTCATATTCGCCCCATTCGCAAATGAACGCTCTTCCACCGCTCACCGTCCGATTGCCAAAATCGCCGTCATTCCAAGATCCATCTGAATATTTGTAATAATACATAGCGAAATCCTCGTTGGGATTTTCACTGTTTGGTTCTCCGGAATGCCAGTTTGTATAGGAACTCACTTCGCCATTGTCCCACACCCAAGTTCCTTCTTCGTCTCGATCAGTAAAGCTGAAATACGCGCTTTCATATTCGAAGTTGTTCCGCAAATAGGCATAAACGAATTCGTCCTCCTCCTGACTGGTAATCGTTGCAAGATAACCTCCCTGAGATTCACAATATTCTTTTGCCTCTTCCCAAGTGGTCACCGTGTCCAGGTTATATACATAATAGTGATGACCGTCAAATTCGACGGCATCAGTCGGAATATCGGATTCTTCATAATCGCCATATATATTTGTCTCCAGCATTACGCCAAAATTTGTAGAGAAGTTAATGCGCTTATTTGGATATTCATTCGATACTTCTATATTTTTAGAGTATGTTTTTGAATCGTCCTTGTTATCCGTTATAGTTATCACATAATTTCCGTTGGCATTCAAGGCGATGGCTTGAGAATTTGAATCGTTGATTACAATGTGTTCGCTATAATCTTTTTCAAACCAACCGAACCACGACCAACCAAACCATCCGGTATTATAGGTGCCAGTTATATCTATCGTGTAGTCGTTATATGCACTATTGTTTATATCATAAACCGACAGTAACAAGTCAGTATTGTATTTAGTATTAGATGATTCAGACAATACCCCCTCTAATTCGTCAATTTTGCTTTGTACACATTCTGCGTATATACAGGCACCTTCATAATTAGGGTGCATCGAGTATGAACTTATTACCTCTGAATCATTAATGTCCTCGGAGCGTGTTCCTATGATTACCTCATTAAGATAAGGGTCATCAGAGTAGGCTCCGTGCCCCTGAAATGCTTCTTCCACAGAAACGAACCAAATATCATATCCATGAATAAGCCTATAGTCATACACGATTGATTCAATCGCATCATTAAATTGGCTAACCGCCCTGTTTAAGCATTGCGCAGCATCCTCTGAAAACAAGAACATACTTCCGCCGGGATCCAGTAGTTTGGGATATCCGGCAACTATAATTCGTGCATCTTTTCCCGCAGCTTCATGAATTTTTTCGTAAGTGCTACAAATACTTTCTCGTATTCCTCCTTCGTAGAAATCTTTCCATGTATTATTAATCTTATCTGATAAATAAGCAGGCGTTAAATATGTACTACTACATACAGCGGCTATCACAGTTCCAGTAAAATCTACATCATTTCCGCCTATTGTAATTGTAACATAGTCAGCTGCTTTTCCTTCTTCTCTTAACTTCTCGAAAATGCTGATTTGGGAAGGAAGAGGCACCGTGCCCTGCAAATCAGGAAGAGTCCTAGAAGGTTGCTTTTTATAATATGTCTTTTCAAATATTCCATTTATATTCGCAGTTGTAGCACCTGATGCGGCTACAAAATACCAATTGTCGGCATTCTCTGACATTGTTCCGCTGAGAGAAGGAAGCGAAAGCATGCCTGACCAAGCATTCTCAGACCTGTGGGCAAGCCAACTATAGTTTTTTACTTTCAGAGAAATAGGTAAGTCTTGACCATAAAAAGGCTCGATTCCTTCTCCAGACGAATAAGAATCTCCCATGGAAACAATTACTGAAGAATCTTCGCTTCTTAATTCTTCTGCAAAAGCATTTGTGGAGAGTTCTAAAAGCATAATAGTAACAAGAAGGAGAATTTTTGCTATTCTTTTCATAATTTTGAACTTGTCCTCCTTAACCATACCGCTCAATTTCTCCTGCTGTTAATTTATCAAGAGTTTCCGCATCAATTTTGTCAACGGTAATCAAAACCAAAGCTGATTCATGTGGAATCGTTTCATAAAATCTGTTCGTTGCGCTGTCATAACTCATTACAGTTTCTGTTTCAGATACAATCGCCTGAACGCTTCGACCGGATTGGAGATTATAAGATACTGGATTTGCCAGTACAGAGCCATTTATCACAAAAACAGTCCATAAGTCTCCATTACTAGACACATAATATGTTTGATAAATTGGATGCTTATTCGATGAATTATCCGAAATGTTAGTAGCATCAGAATACGCTCCATCCATTGAATATTCTGTTGTGATCGGATATTCCTCAAATCCTCGTCCTGTCAATTCAGTACAAGTTTCCGATTCCGTAAGAACATCGTTAGAATCATTTACATCTATTTCCATAATAATATCTGAGTTATTCCCATAATACGATTCTGCATCCGGAGCATTGACTTTATATTCCTCTGCACTACCCACCGTTTCAGAGCGCAAACCAATGAAATCTAAAAATTCATTAATACCGGGAATTTCGATGATGTTGTGATGTGAAAGTCCTACAATTGCTACACCTGCAAAAACCGCAATCAGCAAAACCCACATAGCAAGTTTTAAGAAAATCTTCCGTAGCTTCTGACCTAAAGTCATGCTTGCCCATTTTTCTTTTTTCTTAGCTTTCTTCGCCGCTTTTTTATCTGCCTTATGCTGCTTTTTTGCTTCCTTTTTACTTAACGGCTTCTTCGGCTCTGAAGCCGTGTCCTGCTTCGGTTTTGGTTTCTCAACTGCTTCCGGCGTTTCGGTTTGCTTATTCAGTTTATCGGCATCGCAGTTTGGACACAGCCCGGTAGCTTCATCCAGCTTCGCACCGCATTTTCCGCAAAACTTAGCCATATTTCTTCTCTCCCTTCGCTATAATGAAGAAAGGGCAGTGGATAAGTAGTACCATCATCCACCGCCCTTTGCCGTTTCCTTATCCCATATATTTGTTAATCAGCTTATCAACGACAGGAACAGCAATCGTTCCCTGATTCAGCGCCTTGACACCCAGCCCGATCATCAACAGCTTCTCGATAATGTTGAGTGCCGCAACAGCAGCAGAAATCAAATTGGACAAAAATGCCACATGGAAACTACCGCCAAAAATTGAAACGACATTATCAACAAAGCTGATAGCGTTGGGAATGAGGTTCAACACAGTAATCAGCAGCGAAAAAACTGCCATCACAGACACTGCTTTCACTGCGCTCTTTCGCAGCCAGCTGTTTTCCTCAAGCAGCAGAACATATCCGGCAAGAACAACCGCTACCAAATAGCCGCTAAACAGCCCCATGAAATAGATTGCTGCTCCGAGCAATCCAACCGAAATACCAAGTCTTGTTTTCTGCATATCTTTTTCCTCCCTTATTGCAGCTTTGCTCCACACTCAGTACAGAAAGCCAAACCTTCTTCGACCTTTGCACCGCAGTTAGGGCATACCTTCTCTCGTTCAATAATTACTGTCTGCTCAGTTACAGGCATATCAGAAGTGGCTTTAACCGCTTCCATCGGTTTTCCACAGGAAGTACAGAAGCGCATACCTTTTTTCACTTCTGTACCACAGTTTTCGCATTTTATGTAATCGGTGGAAACCGGGGCCTGAATCTTCGGCATGGTAGCTCCACAAGAACTGCAAAACGCCGCTCCATTGGGAACTTCGGCACCGCACTTTTCACAGCGTTGTACGCCCTTAATGTCTTGGATTTGCTTCTTGTAGTCTCTAATTTTTGCTTCTGCTTCAGCAATAGCACCGATCATTCCGGCAAAATCATCCTCAAAATCGTCTTTGTGGATGGAGACATACAGTTTTCCAATCTGAAAATACTGATTGGTGATAACCTTTTCCTCTTCAGAAATCATTGAATTTAGTCTTGAAGTATCAGCCAGTTCCTTAGTTTTGGCTATGGTTTTTTGGCTGGCTTCCGTGACTGTCTTACTTAACTTGTCAAAAAAAGCCATGTTTTTTACCCTCTCTTTAGATGTAATATTACGAGTTCAGTTCTTGAATCTCTTTGTAGCAGTCGTCACATGCAAAAATGATAATCCCCAAACCCGAGGTATAATGGTGCTTCGCCTTGTTCGAACAGAAAGCACAGTCCGACGAACAGTCTGAACAATAGTATTCCTTTTCACCGGAATAGTCGTTCTTGTAGCCTTTCGTTGGCGTATCTCCGCATGATTCACAGGGTTCCGAAGAACCACAGGCAGATAACGCCCCCAGCATCACAACAACGATTAGGATAGACGTGATTCGCTTTAAGCAGTTCATTATCCACGACCTCCTTTCCGGCATATTCGTCTCCACAGCCTTGGTTTTGCTTTTTATTGCGTTTTAGAAAGTGTACCTTTACAAACCGGCAAAAGTTACAAAAGAGTTACGAATTTTATCGTAAAAATTCACTTCAACACCTTGAAAATCAAAGGAATCAGAAGTATAATATTTGTGTCCGTCGAAATGTGCCATGATTTGCAAAGGTACACTTATGCAAATCATGGCATCATTTTGTTTTATCCACATTCTCAAACTTTCTGGCTTTCCCGTAAAATGTTCCGATTGGCATATTACAAGCATTTGCCGCTTCTTTCAGTGTGATTTTCTTTCCTCTCCAAGCTTTGTGAACTTCATAGAAGTTTTTAGGCAAAGGCAGGGGCGGTCTGCCGAACTTCACGCCTTTTGCCTTTGCTGCCGCTATACCCTCGGCTTGTCGCTGCCTGATGTTGGTGCGCTCATTCTCGGCAACAAAGGACAAGACTTGTAAAACAATGTCAGAGAGGAAAGTTCCCATCAAATCTTTACCTCTGCGAGTGTCTAAAAGCGGCATATCAAGCACTACAATGTCAACACCCTTATCCTTTGTGATGACACGCCATTGTTGTAAGATTTCCTCATAGTTTCGCCCAAGACGGTCTATGCTTTTGATATAGAGCAGATCGTCTTTTTTCACTTTGCGTAACAGCTTCTTGTATTGTGGACGTTCAAAGTCCTTGCCGGACTGCTTATCCAGATATATATTTCTATCGGTAACACCAACTTCTTTAATCGCAATTATCTGGCGATCTTCGTTCTGGTCACGGCTACTGACACGAATATATCCATACACATTTGCCATAATTACCTCGCTTTCCTGTCCAGAACGGAAAATCATCCCTAATTCCGACATATTTTCTTTTTGAACTGTGCCTATATATTTTATCGTTGGGAAAAAGTTACGGTCAAAATATCGGATACAGACCCGATATTTTGACCGCATATCAACCCTAAACGCTACATTATTCCGTCTGACTGGCAAAACCGTTTTGCTTAGCGTTTTCACTTGCTTTTCGTCTGCGTTCCTCGCTGTACGGTGGTTGCAGACGGATGGACAGTCGGGACTTGTCCAGAGCATAGGACACACCGCCTTGCTCATAGGTCTTATCCAGTCGGCAGAGGTCGGGATACTTCTTGGAGAATGCCGCCAGTCTGGTTCTCAATCCGGCGTTGTAGGTCTGGATGTGTGCTGTGTCCTCGCCCTCATTGAACAGGACGATTGTTTCCTTTTCGTATTTTGTCAGCTTACTCATAATCGCTCTCCCTAATCTGAACACGGAGATTGTCCGAGCGATACTTGTGGTGGGCGAAGTGTTCCACTTCCAGTCTCATGTTGTAGAAGAAACAGCGATACCATCTGTCGCAGCTCTCGTCATTCAGCTTGACTGCCAGAGTGAAGAACAGCTTCTTTGCCGCAGGATCGGGAGCAAGTGCAGCCACGAAACGCAAGCGTTCCACGGTGGCTTCACGGTTCGGACAACCAAAGGCATAAAGAGCTTTCTTTTCGTTCATAGACATTCTCATTGATTTTTCCTCCTTGAATATTGGTAAAAATAAAAGCGACAGAGACTTCTCAAGGAAATACCTGTCGCTTTGTTGTCGATATGAAATTGTTGGGTCAGGACTTGATAAATTCACGCAATCCGTAATTGATAGCGGCTATTCTGATAATCACCCATTCAGCAAAATGAGGGAGGATAAAGACCACAAAGGCAACCGTCAGCATTTGTAAGCCTCTTTGCCTACCCATGTACCACACACAGGGCAGGGAACATAGAACTCTTTGACTTTCTCAAACTCAGCTTTTTCCAGAAAACTTTCAAAAACTTCTCGCTCTGTATTAAGCTGATGCACCACTTTTACAGGTTCTTTCAATTCCACATATTCGATTATTCTCCTCAAAGTATTGATACCCTTGCAATATGAAGTGTAAGCATAATCGGATAAATCATCACTCAACGCAAAAAACTCGCCGTTTACCCAATTGTATAGAGCAACTGTTTCAGCTGACTTAGCTTGCATTTTCTTCCTAATAGTAAGGTCTTCCAATTCTTCCACTAACTTATCAAGCTGTTGCTCTATCTCAAACAACGTATTCAACAGTCGTTGCTTTCTTGTCATACCTAACCACCCCTTTAATCCTCATCCCAGCACCTTATTTCTTGAACCAGAGCATCTTTTAGATACACCACCAGTTCGTCCAGCACAGGAACTTCACGCGCAATTGCATTCGCTACTGTAAGAGCATGTGCTGTGCTCCACAAATCTGTTATCCAATCCAATATGACGGTATAGAGATGAATCACCTTATGCATGCAATAATCCATACCATCTTGCAGCCAATAATTATCAATCAGTAGACCACACTGCACTTCACCCTCAATTAAGTCGCAGATAGGAATATAATCTGTGCATTCTCCATTTTCAATAAAGTCAAACCCCCATCCTCCATCTAAATAGCATGTAGACTCTGTTTGGTAGAAGTCGCCATCCTCGCCCGAATGGTATCCGCCCAAATAATCGTCGATTTCTTCTTTACAGATTGGAAAGTTTTTCATGTCAATGTAGCTCAACCCACCCTGCCTAAAAATCTTCCCAAAAACAGGAATGACCACATCTGAAAAGTCTCTGATAATCCAGCCGAATACCAAGTTTGTATGGCGCAAACCAGCACATCTGAGAACAGCTTCATAAAAATCGAAGAATATATCCTCCAACACGGGAATTTCTCCAATCTCTTCTGCAAAGTCAAACGCCGAAACAATATCAGCGCATCTTACGCGCAAATAATACTGTGATACAAATCTTGGTCCCTCTGCCATTTCAAAGGACAGCAGCGGAAATGAAAAACCAGGTAAAGGGTTATAGGACAAGGTTCCATCCTTATATTCGACCTCACCCTTGCTATAAGTTTTTCCACGTGGCAACCCAAAACCCTTGGTAAGCAGCCATACAGGGTTCAACAAGTTGTTGTCCACATAAACTAATTCGCTCTGTGATTCCTCTTGATGCACAGTATCATCAAATCTAAACTCCTTTTCCAAAGGACATTCCCATTCCGCGCCAACTTCATGCCTACAATGGCAATGCTGACAAGGAAAAAAGTCGTCCTGCTCTTTTTCCCATGGTCTATAAAACAATTCTGATATTGGCTTTTTCTCCATAGCTTCATCCTCCTAATTCTTTCTACATTTGAGCCTTACAACAAAGTCTCATCTATACGAATACCGACATGCTGCTTTTCAGTCTTTTGCTGACGTTCGGCTTGAAGTTGACGCTTAATTGCATCGGGAATTTCTTTTCTTTTCAAAATAAGGTCTGGCTCCTTCGCTTTTGCCATTACCCTTGCGTAGGCTTCGCCGACACTACTCAATTGCACATACCCTGCCTCTATGGGGGCAATCACACCCCACAACTCTGGGACCAAGTCCTTAATTGAACCCTCTAACCCACGCATATAGCCAGCTGTTTGAATGACATCCAAGCGTCCTTGCTCAATGCAAAACAACCTGAAAGCTGCATCTATCCTTTTCGCCTCTGATGCCCCCTTTTTGAAACCTATTGTTTCTGAGAACGAGAGGCACTTTACTGCAAACTGAATAAAAACTAAATCATCTAATCTCATTGAAAAATCACCTTTCTTTTGTTCATATAATTAAGTTAGAAAAAGATGTCCAAAGTTCATCCTTCACTGTCCGAAATCCGTCATATGTCCCTAAAAAAATAAAAGGCTGAGGAAAAATACTCAGCCACTGCTCAATCTAATATTCTGCACACCTCAGCCCAATACTCGGGAACAGAAAAGAACTCGCGGAAGAAATCTAAGAGTTCACATTCGCGGAAAAGCCATTCTGTTTTCCAAACCGCCTGTTTATCCCCCTGCATGGCAAGGGTCAGCCTTCTATGGATATCAACACCTTTTTTGAAGAAAAGAACTTCTCGTATCTCTAAGTAGCGCTCGACATAGTAATTCTTGTCTCCTATATCGGCAACTATTGTTTCAACGTTCAGGTCTTTGTCCTCAATCATTTCAGCAACTGCACCAGCTTCACCCATCTCCAACTCAACCTCATTGATTAACCTACTCTCAACTTCTGCACGTTTAGCCAGCTCTATTTCTTCTTCTTTTTTACGGAAATAAGCATACATATTCAGGTCACGAAGTGCATCCTTACCATCATACATTTTGGTCTTACCCTCCATGATTTGTATATAAGCTTCACCCACATACTCACAATTATACTCATTCATGCCCTTAACCAACGCAGCAACCCTCTTAGCCTTTTCAGCAGTCATCGCATTTTGCGCATTAACTGAAAAACTCAATATACCCAATTTACACTTATCATTACTATCATCCATAACGGAGACCTCCTTAAAATAATTTTTGTACTTCAAAGGACCTGTTGACAAAAGCAAAAATTCTGCCGAAACCCACAGGCTTTCAGGCAGAACATTGGAACTGGAGATAG